>NZ_CP116936.1:6466998-6778623 GCF_028475105.1 Micromonospora sp. LH3U1
AACCAGTGGGGCGGCACCCTCTTCGACGCCGACGTGGCCAAGGCCACCTTCAACTCCGACCCCGCGGTCGAGGCGTGCACCTGGCTGGTCGACATGATCAAGCAGGGTCACTCGCCGGCCAACGTCGGCCAGGACGCCGAGTATCTGGCGTTCAAGAGCGGTAAGAACGCCTTCACCTTCAACGGCATCTGGCAGATCAACGATCTGAAGAAGAGCCCCGAGGTGCAGTGGGGCGTGGCTCCGCTGCCCCAGATCGGCAGCAAGAAGGCGACCTGGGCCAACTCGCACAACTTCACCATCGTGAAGCAGCGGGCCAACGACGCCAACAAGGTCGCCGGGTCGAAGGTCTTCATCAACTGGCTGAGCCAGCACTCGCTCGACTGGGCCAAGGGCGGCCAGATCCCGGCCCGTAAGGCCGTTGTCGAGAGCGCCGAGTTCAAGGCGCTGCCGGAGATCTCGGCGCTCGCCCCCGAGCTGGAGTACGCGGCCTTCCCGCCGGCGGCCCCCGGCCTGGGCGAGGTCATCACGACCTTCTACAACTCGTTCAACGAGGCCGCGCTGGGCAAGAAGACGCCCAAGCAGGCGCTGGACGACGGCGTTGCCAAGGCCAACAAGCAGCTCGAGGACAACCGCAAGAAGTACGGGAGCTGATAACTCGTGGCGGACGTGATCGAGGTCGGGGCGGCGCGCGGTGACGCGCCGCCCCCGGCGGCCAACGCAGCCCGCCGGGCCGCCTCGGCGGGTCGGACCAGACGGGCGACGCCATACCTGTTCCTAGCCCCCTATCTGGTCCTGTTCGGGGTCTTCGGCCTGCTGCCGATCATCCTCGGCCTCTGGCTGAGCGTGCACCAATGGGACTTCCAACTGCCCAACCGGCCGTTCGTCGGGTTGGACAACTACAAGCAGCTCTTCTCCAGCGACTCCGCCGTGTACGGCGACTGGTGGGAGAGTGTCCGAGCCACCGTGATCTTCACGGTGCTGTCGGTGCCGCTGCTGGTGGTCGTACCGCTCGGGCTGGCGCTGCTTCTGAACCGGTCCTTCCCGGGCCGGACCTTCTTCCGGGCGATCTACTTCGCGCCGTACGTGCTGGGCGTCGCGGTGATCGGCCTGCTCTGGCGGTTCCTGCTCGACGCCAACCTGGGCCTGGTCAACCGGCTCCTCGGGGCGGTCGGGCTGCCGTCGGACACTCCCTGGGTGACGAACATGCCGTGGGCATGGATCTCCCTGGTCGGGGTGACCGTCTGGTGGACCTCCGGCTTCAACGCGGTGATCTACCTGGCCGGCCTGCAGGACATCTCGCCGGAGCTGTACGAGGCGGCCCGGATGGACGGCGCCAACGCCTGGCAGCGGTTCCGCAACGTGACCATGCCCGGGCTGCGCCCGGTGCTGCTCTTCGTGATCACCACGACCGTGCTCGCCTCGGCGAACATGTTCGGCCAGTCGTTCCTGATCACCCAGGGGACGCCGGGCACGGAGACCCGCACGGTGGTGTGGTTCATCGTCGAGGAGGGCCTGCGGAACAACAATGCCGGCCGCGCGGCCGCGATGAGCATCGTGTTCGCCCTGATGCTGGCGGTCGTGAGCATCGCCAACTTCCGCATCTTCCGCTACAAGGAAGACTGAGGGGATCGCCATGACGACGCCCACGCCGACCGCCAACGGTTCCGCATCGGGCCTGCGCCGGGTCGGGCTCTACACCACCCTTGTCGCGCTGGCCCTGATCTTCCTGGTTCCGCTGGTGTGGATGGTCATCACCTCGCTGAAGACCTACACCGCCGCCCAGCAGATCCCGCCGAGCTGGCTGCCGAACCCCGTCGCCGGGTACGGCTACGAGCAGATCCTCAACAACTCGGCGAACCCGGTGCTGCGCTGGTTCCTCAACAGCATGATGGCGGCCACGCTGCACTCGCTGCTGGTGCTGGTGACCGCTTCGATGGCCGCGTACTCCCTGGCCCGCCTGCGGTTCCGCGGGCGCGGGGTGACCTTCGCCCTGATCGTCGGGACGCTGTTCATTCCGCCGACCTCGCTGATCGTCCCGAACTTCCTGATCGTCGATCAGCTCAACTGGATCGACACCCTCGCCGTGGTGGTCGTGCCCGGCGCGGCCAGCGCGTTCGGGGTCTTCTTCCTGCGGCAGTTCTTCCTCTCCCTGCCCAACGAGCTGGAGGAGGCCGCCACGCTGGACGGCGCCAACCAGTGGCAGATCTTCTTCAAGGTGGTGCTGCCGCTGTCCAAGCCGGCGCTGTCCACCCTGGCCGTGCTGTCGTTCCTCACCAACTGGAACGACTTCCTCTGGCCGATCTTCGTGCTGTTCAGCCCCGAGAAGCTCACCCTTCCGCCAGGCCTGGGCCTGCTCCAGGGCTCGTACGTCACCGACTACCCGGTGATCATGGCGGGCGCGGTGCTGGCCAGCCTGCCGGTGCTGATCCTCTTCGTGCTGGCCCAGCGGCACATCATCCAGGGCGTCTCCCGCAGTGGTCTGAAGGGATGACGCGCACAACCGCCCGGCGACGCGGCGCGGCGGCGATCGTCATCGCCGCCGCGTTGCTCGTTCCGGGCTGTGCCGACGGCAGCGAATCCACCCCCACGAGCAGCGGGAGCGACCCCAGCATGTTCACCAACCCGGTCGTGAAGACCGACGCCCCTGACCCGCAGGCGATCCAGGTGGGCGACACCTGGTACCTGTTCCACACCAACTCCGGGGGCCGCAACGTCCCGGTGCTCACCTCCACGGACCTGGTCGACTGGACCGAGGCCGGGGACGCCCTGCCGGCGCTGCCGGACTGGGCGGACGCCGGCAAGACCTGGGCGCCGGAGGCGATCCAGTTGGCACCGGACCGCTTCCTGCTCTACTACACCGTGGCCGGCCGGGAGTCCGGGCGGCAGTGCGTCGGGCGGGCGGTGGCCAGCGCGCCGCAGGGGCCGTACTCCGACGACGCGGCCGGCCCGCTGATCTGCCAGGCCGACCTGGGCGGGGCGATCGACGCCAGCCCGTTCCGGGACACCGACGGCAGCCTCTGGCTGCTGTGGAAGAACGACGGCAACGCGATCGGGGTGGACACCTGGCTCTGGTCGCAGCGCCTCGCGGACGACGGCCTGACCCTCGTCGGCGAGCCGACGAAGCTGCTCAAGCAGACCGAGCCGTGGGAGGGCACCCTCATCGAGGGGCCGTTCTTCCACCGCCAGGACGGTCGGTTGCTCCTCTTCTTCGCCGCCAACGCCTACGACCGGGCCGAGTACGCCGAGGGCTACGCGGTCTGCGAGAGCCCGACCGGCCCGTGTGTGAAGGCCGCCGAGAACCCGATCCTGAAGAGCGACCAGGCCGCCTCGGGCCCCGGCCACGCCTCGATGGTGGTCAAGGACGGCCGGACCTGGCTGATCTACCACGCCTGGCCACCCGGCCAGGAGGGCAGCACCGACCCCGGTCGGCAGATCTGGCTCGATGAAGTGACCTGGGTCGACGGCAAGCCGGTGGTCAAGGGCCCGACGGCAACGCCGCAACCCCGCCCCTGATCGGTCGTGCGGAAGGGCCCCCCGAGTGGGGGCCCTTCCGCACGCGTCGGGTCAGGAGGTCGGCGTTGCTGCCCGGCGGCGATGTTGGTCAATCGCATCGATCGGGCGTGAGCCCTTGCGATTACGACCCGAGTATGAAAATTTCCTACCAGCGGCAGATAGCCCTCGGCGAATCTTGCCGGAGTTGCCGCGCTGATCACCCGGGAGCCCCAACGAAGGGACACACCGCATGAAGGCAACTCGCCTCGGAGCCGCCGGGCTGGTCACAGCCCTGCTCGGCACGCTCGTCGCCGCCACCCCCGCGAACGCGGCACCCGACGCGGCCGGCACCACCAGCACCACCACCTGCACCACCAACCCGGCAACGCCCAAGCGGCAGTTCCGGGCAATGTGGATCTCGTCGGTGGTCAACATCGACTGGCCCAGCAAGGCGTCCCAGACCAGCCCGAACCAGGTCGCCGCCCAGCAAGCCGAGTATCGGGGGCTGCTCGACCTCGCCGAGCGACTGCACCACAACGCAGTCGTCGTGCAGGTCCGGCCTACCGCCGACGCGCTCTGGCCCTCGCCGTACGAGCCCTGGTCGGAATACCTGACCGGCGTCCGCGGGCAGGACCCCGGCTGGGACCCGCTGGCCTTCCTCGTCGACGAGTCGCACAAGCGCAACCTGGAATTCCACGCCTGGTTCAACCCGTACCGTGTCTCCATGCCGGCACCCGGCGGCGCCGGTGCGGACCTCACCCAGCTCGCCCCCGACCACCCGGCCCGGCAGCACCCGGACTGGACCTTCGCCTACCCGCCGGCCGGCGTGGCCGGCAGCAGGCTCTACTACAACCCAGGCATCCCCGAGGTCCGTGAGTTCGTGCAGACCGCGATGATGGACGCGGTCAGCCGGTACGACATCGACGGCGTGCACTTCGACGACTACTTCTACCCGTACCCCAGCGGCAGTTACCAGGTGCCGGACGACGCCACCTTCGCGGCCCACAACCGGGGCTTCACCGATCGGGCGGACTGGCGGCGGGACAACATCAACCTGCTGATCCAGGAGATGAACGGCAAGATCAAGGCGGCGAAGCCGTGGGTGAAGTTCGGGGTCAGCCCATTCGGCATCTGGCGCAACAAGGCCGCCGACCCGCTCGGCTCGGACACCACCGGCAGCCAGTCGTACGACATCATCTCCGCGGACACCCGAAAGTGGGTCAAGCAGGAGTGGATCGACTACGTGGTGCCGCAGCTCTACTGGTACATCGGCCAGTACCCGGCCGCCGACTACGCGCGGCTCGTGCCGTGGTGGGCCGAGACGGTGCGCGGCACCCGCGTGCAGCTCTACATCGGCCAGGCCGACTACAAGAGCGGCGAGCCGACGTACGGGCCGTTCTGGCAGAACCCGAGTGAGCTGTCCGACCACCTGACGCTCAACCGGGCGTACCCGGAGGTGCAGGGCAACGTGCACTTCTCCGCCGTCCAGGTGCGGGCCAACCGGCTCGGCGCCACCGACATCTACGCCGCCGAGCACTACTCCCGCCCGGCGCTCGTGCCGACCATGCCGCACCTCCCGGCGAAGCCGCTGCTCTTCCCGGTGGTCACCAAGGCGGTCCGGCAGGCCGACGGGGTACGGCTGACCTGGCGCCAGCCGGCTGACGGCGTCGGGCCATTCGGCACCGCCACGTCGTACGCGATCTACCGGTTCGACGGCACCACGCTGCCCGGTCGGTGCGGTACGGCGGACGCCGCGCACCTGGTCGACGCCGTCCGGGCCGTGCCCGGTGGGGCGCAGTCCTGGGTGGACGACTCGGCCGAGCCCGGACGGCGCTACACCTACCAGCTGACCGCCCTGGACCGGTCGGCCAACGAGAGCCCGACCAGCCCGCCGGCCTTCGTCCTGCGCTGACCCGTCCCTCCCTCGCCGAATGCCCCGGGTGCCCCGCGCACCCGGGGCATTCGTCTGTTTCGACGTATGTCACCAATAGTTGGCGCGACGCATACCGACCAGTTGATCAGTTGATCGAGACTCATCGACATCCGGTAACCCGCCGGTAACTTCCGTCCCACCCGCTCACCCCCGCGGAGGTCACCCGTGCCCCGACGTCTCGCCACCCTGTTCGCCTCGGGCGCGCTCGCGCTGCTCGCCACCCTCGCCATCGCCTCCCCCGCCGCCGCCGTCACCCCCGCCCAGCGGCTGTCGGTGCTGTCCAGCTGGACCCAGACCAGCGCGTCCAGCTACAACTCCTGGAACAGCGCACGGGTCAACCGGGCACCCTGGGCCGAGTACAACTTCAACTGGTCCACCGACTACTGCTCGTCGAGCCCGGACAACCCGCTCGGCTTCACCTTCAACCTGGGCTGCTACCGGCACGACTTCAGCTACCGCAACTACAAGGCGGTCGGCCAGTTCCCGGCCAACAAGTCCCGACTGGACAGCGCCTTCTACGAGGACCTGAAGCGCGTCTGCGCCACGTACAACGCGGTCGTCCGACCGGCCTGCTACAGCCTGGCCTGGACCTACTACCAGGCAGTCAGCATCTTCGGATCGGTCGCGGCCGTGCAGCAGGCCGACATCGACCGCGCCGCCCGAATGAAGGCCAACGCCGAACGCGCCGCCGCCACCCACCCCTAAACCCCACCCCACCCCACCCCACCCCTGCCTCCACCCCCACCCCCGCCCCCTGGCCGCGTTGATCAAGAGGTTTCGGTCACCGGAAGCCCGTTTCCTGACGCAAACCTCTTGATCAACAAGGCTGGGCTGGGGGGTGGGGTGGGGGCGGGTGGGGTGGGGTGGGGTTAGGCGCGTTCGGTTCGGGTGGCTGGGTGGCGGTCGGGGTCGGCGGGACGGCGGGGGGTTGGCTGGGACAGGCCCGTGCTGAAGCGGGTCGAATCCGCCGCCAGGTCCGGGTGTTCCACGTCGAGCGCCAGCGCGGCGGCCTCGTCCAAGCCCAACTCGGCACCCTCGCCGTACGCGTCGTCGAAGGCCGCGTCACCCAACACCGCACGCAACTCGGCCTGCTGCTCGGCCCAGTAGCCGCCGTAGATGCCCGGGGTCGCCCGCATGCTCGCCCGGGTGGCCTGCGCCGCCCCGAACAGGCGGGCGGCGGTCAACCGATCCCCGCCGATCGCGCAGCGCACCGCGATCGCGTTCAACGTGTCGCACGCCCGGCCGTGGTAGCCGTGGCCCATCCTGGAGCGCAGCGCCACCAGCAGGTGCTCATGTGCGGCGATCACGTCGCCGCGGGCCAACGCGACCATCCCGAGCAGCATGTCCACCGAGCGCCGGCCGCGCTCGACCGGTCGGGCCGCCTCCACCGGCCGGACCGCCCCCAGCAGGTCCGCCGCCTCCTCCAGGGCGCCCCGCCGCCAGAGCAGCTCGGCCAGGCTGAACACCGCGAACAGGGCTTCACCGACCACGTCCTGCCCGTGCGCCCAGTCGATGACCTCCCGGCACACCCGCTCGGCCTCGGCGAACTGCCCCATGTCGACCAGCGGCGCGGCCCGGCCCGCGAGCACCCGGGCCAGCAGCCCGGCATCACCGGCCTGTCGGGCGGCCGCCTCGGCCCGCTGGGAGTAGCGCAACTCCTCGGCGAACTCGCCGTCCGCGCCGGCGTGCAGCGAGTGCATGTGGTAGACCGCCGCCAGCTCCGCTTCCGGAATCCGCTCACCCGTTTCAGCGATCCGCCCGTACAACCGGAACAGCCACAGCCGCCCCTCCCGGGCCAAGCCCCGCTCAAGCCACCACTGGTCCAGGCCACCAGCCAGACCGAGACCGGCTCGGGCGCTGCCGCCGGTGGCGCACCACCGCAGCGCCGCGCGTAGCTCCCCGGCCAGTGGGTCGAGGGCATACAGCGACAGCGTCACCGGTCGGCCGTCCTGACCCAGGTGGGCCCGGTTCAGTGCGTGCGCCGACCAGGCCACGTGCCGGTCCCGGGCGGCCTGCTCCTCACCCACCTCGACCAACCGCCGCGCCGCGTACGCCCGGATGGGGTCGAGCATCCGGTAGGTGCTGCCGGCAGCACGCGGCTCCGCCAACACCATCGACTTGTCCACCAGCACCGAGAGTGGATCGAGTGGGTCGTCGCCCAGCAGCCACTCCACCGTCTCCAGGTCCACCGGCCCAGCGAAGATCGCCAGCCACCGCAGCAGACGGGCGGCCCGAGGCCCCAGCGTCCGGTACGACCAGGTGACGGTGGCCTGCATGGTCAGGTGCCGCTCGGTGGCCGAACGCTGCACCGCCCTGCTCGCCGGTGTGGGCGGCGTCGCCCCGGCCGCCGCCGCGACCAGGTCCACGGTGTCCTGCTGGTTGCCGGACCAACCCCGCTCCACCGGCGGCGGCTCCGAATCCTCCCGGCCGGCGTCCAATGTGCCGAGCACGTCGTCCAGGCGCTCGGCGAGCTGGCCGACAGAGAGCACCCGCAGCCGGGCGGCGGCCAACTCGATGGCGAGCGGCAACCCATCCAACCGCTGCACCACCCGGCGCAGATCGGCCGACTCGGCCGGGTCCGGTTTCCGGCCGCCGCGCGCCGCCGCCGTACGGTCCAGCAGCAGCGCCACGGCGTCGCTCTCCGCGCCGTCCGTGCGCGGGTCGACCGAGAGCGGCGGGATCCGCCACACCACCTCACCGGGCAGGCTGAACGACTCACGACTGGTCGCGATGACCCGCACGCCGCTCCCGCCGGACAGCAACCGCGCGATCACCTCCGCACAGGCGGCCGGTTGGGTGTCGCAGGTGTCGAGCACGACCAGCATGCGGCGGCCCGCCGCGTACTCCACAAGGGTGTCCAGCATCGGCCGGCCCGGCTCGGGTCGCAGGCCGAGCACCGCAGCGATCGCGAAGGCCACCAGCCCCGGGTCGGTCACCGCGGCGATGTCGACGAACCAGACCCCATCCGGGTACGCCTCGACCACCCCGCTCGCCAACTCCACCGCGAGCCGTGTCTTGCCCGCGCCGCCCGCGCCCACCACCGTGACCAGGCGGTGCTGTTCCACCAGCAGGCCCAACTCGACGCGCTCCGCCCGGCGACCAACGAACGAGGTCACCTGGGTCGGCAGGTTGTGCGCCACCGCGTCGGCGGTGCGGGGCCGGGGGAACTGCCGTTCCAGGCCCGGCGCGACAAGTTGGAACAGTCGTTCCCGGTCGTCGAAGCCACGCAGGCGGTGCAGGCCCAGGTCGAGCAGTGCCGCACCGGGTGGCAACGGCTCGGCCCGACGTGCGGTGGACGCGGAACAGAGCACCTGCCCGCCGTGCGCGGCGGCGGCCACCCGGGCGGCCCGGTGCACCTCGGGGCTGGCGTACTCGCCGTCGCGCGGCTCGGCGTAGCCGGTGTGCAGGCCCATCCGCACGCGGGGCGCGGCTTCACTGGTGGGCCATTCGTGGCTGGACAGCGCCCGCTGGGCTGTCAGGCACGCGGTCAGCGCCGCCGCCGCGTCCTCGAAGGCCAGGAAGAACGAGTCGCCCTCGGTCAGCAGCTCCGCGCCACCCGTGCTGGCCAGCGTCCGGCGCAGCAGCCGCCGGTGCTCGGCGAGCACCGGGCGGTAGTCCGGGCCGAGTAGCTGGGCCAGCCGGGTCGAGCCCTCGATATCGGTGAACACGAAGGTCACCCAACCGCTCGGGAGCTGGATCCGTGGCGACATGCGTGGACCTCCGCCCGTGACGTCGGATTCATGCTGCCTGAGTCCGGGCGATCACGCATCGTGAGAACGGCCGGGCAGGTGCCGCCTCAAGGTGCCACTCGGGCCCAATCCCGGCAAGGCCAGCCGACCAGGCGGCGGCGATTTGGCCCGATCAGCAGCCGCAGGCGCCGCCACAGCAGCCACCACCGGCGGGTGCCGGGGCACCACCGGCGGCACCACCCCGGCCGGTGACCGCAACCGCGGAGAGCAGCTTGACGGTGTCGGCGTGTCCCTGCGGGCAGGTGGCTGGCTCGCCGGCCGCCGCCATCGAACGGTTGACCTCGAAGGTGTCGCCGCAAGCGCGGCAGCGGAACTCGTACCGGGGCATGGCACCCAGGGTACGTGGATCTGACGTTCGGCGGAGCATGGGTGATACTCGACGGGTGGTGGACGGTGAGGACGACACGCGTGTGAAACCGTTACGTCCGGCCGCGCCGCTGGACGGGCCACTCCAGGGCTCGGGGGCCGCGCCCGATCCGGGGCGCGCGGTGCCCCGCCCCCGCCGACCCTGGTTGAGCGGCCGGTCCGGAAGCGCGTCGACCACACCAGCGGCCCCGGCCACGCCGGCCGAGCCCGCGCCGCCCGCCGACACGAAGGCCGACACCCAGGTCGAAGACCCCAAGGTCGAAGACCCCAAGACCGAAGACCCCAAGACCGAAGACCCCAAGGTCGAACACCCGAAGACCGGGGACCCGAAGGCGGATGGCAGCGCCAGCGCCCCGGCCGCGCCGAAGCCCACCGCCGGGTCGAGCGCCGATGCGCCGGCTGACGAGGCGAAGACCGTCGCCATGGCTGGCGTCGCGGATCCGACGAAGACCACCGTGGACGAAATGCCGGTCGTGCCGGCGTCCGACCCCACCCGGCGACGGCGGGTGCAGTTCGCGCACGCGGTACGGCTGCCGCCACGTCGGGCAGCGGCAACCGCCGCCCGCGCGACCCGCGCCTGGGCTCGCCGGCCGAGCGGTCGGCTCACCCTGCCGGGCGTCTTCCTGCTGGCGCTGGTGGCCGCGACCGGCGCGGCGGGCGCGCTGCTCGTGCCGGCCACGATCCGCGCACCACGCCCGGTCGCGGCCGACTCCTCCGCCGCGCCGACCGCAGCCGCACCACCAGCGGGGCCGTCCGGCCTACCCACCGGCCCGTTGCCCACCTGGCCCGTCCCGACCGGCCCGGTGCCCGGCGGCGGGCTGCCCACCAACGGGCTCCCGACCGGGCCTCCCATCGGGCCGGTGGTCGGGGTCCGGCCGTCGGACGCCCTGGCCGGCTGGGCTCAGCAGGTCGGCACCAAGGTCGGCGTCCCCCCAGGAGCCATGCAGGCGTACGGCTATGCCGAGCTGGTGCTCGCCCAGACCAATCGCAGTTGCGCGCTGAGCTGGACCACGCTGGCCGCGATCGGTCAGGTCGAATCGGGGCACGGCTCGGCCAACGGCGCACGGCTGGGGCAGGACGGCAAGGCGCTGCCGAAGATCATCGGGTTGCCGTTGGACGGAAACGACGGCCGGATGCGGATCATCGACACCGACCGTGGGCTGCTCGACGGGGACACGACCCTCGACCGCGCGATCGGGCCGATGCAGTTCATCCCGACCACCTGGCAGGAGATCGGGGCGGACGCGGACAACGACGGGGTCAAGGACCCGCACGACCTGGACGATGCCGCCCTGGCAGCGGGAAACTACCTCTGCAAGGGCGGCCGCAACCTGAGCATCGCGGGCGACTGGTGGAACGCGATCCTGTCCTACAACGATGTACGGCGGTACGCCCAGAACGTCTACGACACCGCGAACCGGTACGGACGGGCCAGTCGCCTGTGAAGTGATCGTCTCGATACGTTGGAGAACTGGACACTTCCCCCGGGCAGCTGTTAGAGGCAAGCTAGACGGGTGATGGTGCGCGAGTGGGACCCCAGGACCGCGTCGTCCGCCGAGATCGCGTCGCTGTTGGTCACGCTGAACGCGGTCCTGGCGGCTGATCTGCCGCAGGACCCGCCCTGGCGGGAGACCTCGCTACGCGAATACCTCGCCGAGGTGATGCCCGGCGAGCGGCGGATCTCCTGGATCGCCCAGGCCGAGCCGACCGGCTCCGGCGACCCGGGCGCGGTGCTCGGCCAGGTTCACGTGCTGCTCCTCGGTGACATCGGCGTGCTCGAGGTGCTGGTGCACCCGTCCGCGCGGCGCAGCGGCCTCGGTCGTGACCTGGTGCTGCGTGCCGCCCGCCGGGTCTACCAGGAGGGCTTCCAGTCGATCGGTGTGGAGGTGGTCGGCGACACGCCCTCGGTCGGGTTCTACGAGTCCCTCGGCTTCACCCGGGAGTACGTGGAGACGCGCAGCGTGCTCGACCTGACCGCGGTCGACTGGGCCGAGCTGGCCCAGATGGCCACCGGCATCGGGGCGGGCTACCACTTGGAGTTCTTCCCCGGTGGGCCACCCGACGACCTGATCGAGGCGTACGCGCGGGCGAAGGCCGAGGTGCGCGACGTCGACGACGGTGAGCTGCGCCCCAGTTCCTACGACCCTGAGCGGCTGCGCGACAGCCTCGACACCCTGCACCGGCGGGGCATGAAGCCGTACATCGTGCTCGCCCGGCACGAGCAGAGCGGCGAGGTGGCCGGTCTGACGGAGGTGGTGGTCCCGGCGCAGCACCCGACTCGCGCCGACCAGTACGACACGATCGTCGCGCAGGGCCACCGGGGCTACGGCATCGACCGGGCGATCAAGTCCCGGATGCTGTTGGAGCTGCGCTCCGCCGAACCGGAGCTGATCGAGGTGCAGACCTGGAACGCGCAGGCCAACGAGGCGATGCTGAAGGTCAACGCGGAGCTGGGCTACCGGCCCGACCGGGACTGGTGCGAATACAGCGTCGACGTCGCTGAGTTGGTGCACCGCCTCGATTCGTCGCCGCGCTGAGGAAATTCACGAAACTGTCCATTAGGGGATGGACGGTGGACAGTCGCGCACCTTAACGTGCGTTGACTCCCATCCACCCATCGTGGAGGCCCTATGCGCCCGCGCCGCTCAATCGCCGCGCTCGCGACCGCCACCGCCGCCGTGACCGTCACGGCGCTCGGCGTCGCACCCACCGCGGCCAGCGCCGCGCCCACCGACCTGTTCATTTCGGAGTACGTCGAAGGTTCGTCGAACAACAAGGCGATCGAGCTGTTCAACGGCACCGGCGCCGCCGTCGACCTCACCGCTGGTGGCTACCAGCTCCAGCTCTTCTTCAATGGCTCCACCACGGCGACCACGGTCGCGCTGACCGGGACGGTGGCCGCCGGGGACGCTTTCGTGTTCGCCAGTGCCTCGGCCGGGGCCGCGATCCTCGCCCAGGCCGACCAGACCACCGGGGCGAGCCTGTTCAACGGCGACGACGCGATCGTGCTGCGCCGGGGCACCACCGTGCTCGACTCGATCGGCCAGGTGGGCGTCGACCCGGGCACCGAGTGGGGTGCCGGTGCCACCAGCACCGCGGACAACACCCTGCGTCGACTGCCCGCCGTCACGACCGGCGACACCGACCCGTCGGACGCGCTCGACCCCGCCGCGCAGTGGGCCGGCTTCCCGGTCGACACCTTCGACGGCCTCGGCTCGCACACCGTCGACGGCGGTGGTCCGGTCGACGTGCCGGCCACGCTCACCTGCGGCGGCCCGCTGGTCACCTCGGCGGGCACGGCGGCGAGCCGAGAGGTCACCGCCGCCGACCCGGATGACACGATCGTCGACCTGGCGGTGACCGGGGTCAGCCCGACCCCGGCCACCGGCTCGATCAGCCGCACCGCGTTCACCCCGGCCGACGGGGTGGGCGGCACCGCGCGCGCCACGGTCGATGCGAGCGCCGACCTCGCCGCCGGGGCGTACACCGTCACCCTGACCGCGACCGACGCGGGCGGTGGCACCGCCACCTGCGCGTTGGTCGTGCAGGTGACCCGGGAGTTGACCGTCGGCGAGGTGCAGGGTCCGACCACCGACGCCGAGTCCGGTCCGACCGACCGGTCGCCGCTCGCGCCCTCGAGCGGCAACGGCACGAGCAGCACGCTGTACGACGTACGCGGCGTGATCACCCAACTGACCCTGGCCCGCACCTCGGCCGGGGCGGAGCAGCACGGCTTCTTCCTGCAGAGCCGCACCGGCGACACCGACGGCGACCCGACCAGCTCCGACGGCATCTTCGTCTTCATGGGCGCGTTCACCTCGCTGATCGGCGGCTACGTCCCGACGATCGGCGACGAGGTCGTGCTCCGGGCCCGGGTCTCGGAGTACTTCAGCTTCACCCAACTTTCCGGCGCCTCCCTGGTCCGCCGGATCACCGGCGGCCTGGCCGTGGACACCGCCGTCGCGGTGACCGACGCGGTGCCACCCACCGAGTTCACGGACGCGCAGCGCTTCTGGGAGCGGCACGAGGGCGCCCGGATGCGGGTACGCGCGGGCAGTGGCGCGGTGAGCGGACGGGACGTCTTCTCGTCCACGGCCGACGCCGAGCTGTGGGTGGTCGACCGGGACGACCCACTCCTGGACCGCGCCGACCCGTACGCCCGGCGGGTCTTCCGTGATTCGCACCCGCTGGACAACGACCCGACCCGCCGCTTCGACGACGGCAACGGTCAGCGGGTGCTGCTCGGCAGCATGGGCGTGAAGGCTACCGCCGGGGACAGCACAGCGCTGCTCCCGCCGACGCACACCTTCGACACGCTGCGCGCCGACGCGATGGGCGCGGTCTACTACTCGTTCGAGAAGTACGGCGTCCAGGTCGAGCGGGCGGAGTTCGACGCCGGGGCCGACCCGTCGAAGAACAACCCGCCCAAGCCGGCTGATCGGTCCCAGGAGGTGGCTGTCGCCACCTACAACGTGGAGAACCTGTACGACTACCGGGACGACCCGTTCGACGGCTGCGACTTCGCCGGTAACGCCGGCTGCACGGGGGTCTCTCCGCCGTTCGACTACGTGCCGAGCAGCGAGGCGGACTACCGCGAGCAGTTGGCCGCGCTCGCCGACCAGATCGTGAAGGATCTGCACGCACCGGATCTGATCCTGGTGCAGGAGGCCGAGGACCAGGACATCTGCACGGTCTCCGGGACGGCGCTGACCTGCGGCGACACCGACAACGCCGACGGCGCTCCGGACAGCATCCAGGAGTTGGCGCTCGCGGTGGCGGCGGCTGGCGGGCCGGCGTACGCCGCTGCCTATGACCGGACCGGCGCGGACGCCCGCGGTATCACCGCCGCCTTCCTGTACCGGACGGACCGGTTGTCGCTGGCGGCCGCGACGGCGAACGACCCGCTGCTGGGCTCGGCACCGACCGTTCAGTACCGCGCTGCGGGGCTGCCGGCCAACGCCGACGTGCAGAACCCGAAGGCCCTCAACGCGGTGCTGCCGTCGGACGTGGACACCTCGACCGGTCGGGACGGAACCAACGTCTTCACCCGCGCTCCCCAACTGGGCAAGTTCAGCGTGGCCGCGTCACCCGGTTCGACCGAGCGGTTCACCCTGTACGCGCTCAGCAACCACTACTCCTCCGGCCCGGACAGCCGGGTCGGGCAGCGGCGGGAGCAGGCGACGTACGGCGCGGCGATCGTCACCGCGATCGAGGCGGCCGACCAGTCCGCCCGAGTGGTCTACGGCGGGGACCTGAACGTCTTCCCGCGCCCGGACGACCCGATCGCGACGGGCAGCCAGCCCACGCCCTCGGACCAGCTCGCACCGCTCTACGAGGCGGGCCTGCACAACCTGTGGGACAACCTCGTCGCGGACGTGCCGGCGTCCGCCTACTCGTACAGCTTCGAGGGGCAGGCGCAGACGCTCGACCACCTGTTCGTCAACGACGCGCTCTACGGCGACCTGGTGCAGGTGCGGGCGGCGCACATCAACGCCGACTGGCCGGCGGAGTTCGCCGGCGACGGGTCACGCGGTTCCAGCGACCACGACCCGCAGGTGGCCAGGTTCCGGTCCCGGGCGTCGCTGACCGTCGCCGACACGACGGTGGTCGAGGGCAACCAGGGCACCCGGCAGCTCACCTTCACCGCCACCGTGTCCCGGCCGCTGTCCCAGGCGGTGCTGCTCTGCGCCGCCACCGTCGGCCTCACGGCGCAGGCAGGCTCGGACTTCGACCCGTACGCCGGCTGCAAGGTGTTGGCCGCCGGGCAGACGTCGGTGGCCTTCCCGGTGACGGTACGCGGTGACCGGAAGCGGGAGTCGGACGAGAAGTTGACGCTGCTGGTGGCCGGCGTGCCCGGTCTGCGGCTGGCCGATCCGCTGGCGGTCGGCACGATCACCAACGACGACTGATCCGCCAGGCGCCGTGTCAGCGGCCCGTCGTCCGGATGCCCCCGGACGGCGGGCCGCTCGTCGTTCGCCCGGCCCAGTCGACGTGAGGGCTCAGTAGTAGTCGTGGACGATCGGCGGAGGTGGCACGTTGCGGTGCTGCGCCACCCGCACCTCCCACTGGCTGCGTCGGCGTCGCGCCTCGCGGTCTGCCGAACTGCGGTGGTAGGTCTCCGGAGGCCGGGCCAGCCCATAGATGTCCCCCCACCACTCCCCCTGCTCCGGGTCGAGAATGGTGTCCAGGTGCGAGGGGTAACGGCGAAACGCGCCGTCGTGAACGTCCTCGCGGTCGGCCATCGGTTGGATGACCCGGCCCTCCTGGTCCACCACGGTCAGATAGAGCCCGGCCGCAGCGAGCAGTCGCTCCAGCACCGCCAAACTCGGTGTCATGTCGCCGGCCTCGACCTTCCCCACGGTCGATGGTGAAACCTTGGCGAATCGCGCCATCTGACGTTGGCCCAGCCCTTTGATGCGGCGGGCCCGACGCACCAGGCCCGCGATGGGAAAGCGACCGATGGTGGGGCCGAGGGACGGAGGAGGATCGAGCGCCGAAGCCATGCGACCACGATCCGCAACCCGAACGCTCGACTCAATCCCTGTGGATAAACCTGTGGACAACTAGTGGGAGCCTGGGGCCGAGGGCATACCCACGTCACCTTTGCTCTGCTTCAGCGGAGGCAACACTCAGAGCCCCGAACTGTTGCCTCCGCTGAAGCAGAGCAAAGGGCGAGAAGAGGTACCCCAGGGGAAGCCCAAGGCGCAGTCCAGGGCGCAGCCCAGACGGCACCCCAAGGAAGGAGGGGCGCAGCCCAAGGCGCGCGGGCGAAGCCGCAGCGCGGGACGGCCGTCAGGCGATGATCGTCAGTAGCGCTGGCGGAGCAGACCGGCGGCCTCGACCGCCCAGTAGGTGAGGATGACCTGCGCGCCGGCCCGCTTGATCGAGGTGAGCGTCTCCAGCATCACGCGCTCCCGGTCGATCCAGCCGTTCGCCGCGGCCGCCTCGACCATCGCGTACTCACCGGAGACCTGGTAGGCGGCGACCGGGACGTCCACCGCGGCCCGCACCGCCGACACCACGTCGAGGTAGGGCAGCGCCGGCTTGACCATCACCAGGTCGGCGCCCTCGGCGACGTCGAGCGCCACCTCGCGCAGCGACTCGCGCAGGTTGGCCGGGTCCTGCTGGTAGGTACGCCGGTCGCCCTCCAGCGCCGACTCCACCGCGTCGCGGAACGGGCCGTAGAAGGCGGAGGCGTACTTCACGGCGTACGCCAGCACCGCCACGTCCTGGTGTCCGGCGGCGTCGAGCGCCCGGCGTACCACGCCGACCTGGCCGTCCATCATCCCGGACGGCCCGACCATGCCGACCCCGGCGGCGGCCTGGGCCACCGCCATCTCGGCGTACGCGGCCAGGGTGGCGTCGTTGTCGACCTCGCCGTCGGGGCTGAGCAGCCCGCAGTGTCCGTGCGAGGTGAACTCGTCCAGGCACAGATCACTCATGACGACGGTGGCGTCACCCACCTCGGTCACCACGTCGCGGATGGCGACGTTCAGGATGCCGTTCGGGTCGAGGCCGCCGGAGCCGGTCGGGTCCCGCTGTTCCGGCACGCCGAAGAGCATGATCCCGCCTACACCGGCCTGGACCGCCTCGACCGCCGCCTTGCGGAGCGAGTCCCGGGAGTGCTGGAGCACCCCCGGGAGCGACGCGATGGCCCGGGGCTCGGTCAGCCCCTCCTTGACGAACATCGGCACGACCAGCTCGGCCGGGTCGACCCGGGTCTCGGACACCAGCCGGCGGATCGCCGGGGTGCGGCGCAGCCGGCGGGGCCGGATCTCGGGGTACGACATGGGACGGCCTCCTCGAACGACTACCGGAAGCGCAGGGCGGTCGGGCCCTGCACCTTCGAGCCGCGGCGCTGCTTGGCCGGCATCGCGGCCAGCTTCTCGCGCAGCTCGACGGCGTAGGCGGCGAGCGCCTCCACCAGGTCGGGCACCGAGGCGTGCGGCGGCTGGACGTCGACCCGCAGGCCGAACTCCGTCGCGGTCTCCGCCGTCTTGGGCCCAATGACGGCAACAACGGTGCGGGCGTGCGGCTTCCCGGCGATGCCGACCAGGTTGCGCACGGTGGAGGACGAGGTGAAGAGCACCGCGTCGAACCCGCCCGACTTGATCGCGTCCCGGATCTCGGCGGGCGGCGGCGCGGCGCGCACCGTCCGGTACGCGGTCACGTCGTCGACCTCCCAGCCGCGCTCGGTGAGCCCGGCGGCGAGCGTCTCGGTGGCGATGTCAGCGCGCGGAAGCAGAACCCGGCCCACCGGGTCGAGGATCTCGTCGTGCGGGGAGAACTCGGCCAGCAGCCCCTCGGAGGACTGCTCCCCGGCGGGGATCAGCTCCGGCTGGATGCCGAACGCGCGGACCGCGTCCGCCGTCGCCTCACCGATACAGGCGATCTTGACGCCACCGAAGTGCCGGGCGTCCAGGCCGTGCTCGGCGAACTTCTCCCAGACCGCGCGGACCGCGTTCACCGACGTGAAGATCACCCAGGCGTACCGGCCGTCGACCAGGCCCTTGACGGCCCGCTCCATCTGCGCCGGGGTACGCGGCGGCTCGACCGCGATGGTCGGCACCTCGCACGGGATCGCCCCGTACGCACGCAGCCGAGCGCTCATCGCGCCAGCCTGCTCCTTCGTGCGGGGTACGAGCACCTTCCAGCCGTACAGCGGGCGGTTTTCCCACCAGCTCAGCTTGTCGCGCTGCCCCACCCCGACACCGACGGTGAGGACCACCCGGCCGGTGAAGCCGAGCGCGGCGGCCACGAAGCTGTCCACGGTCGACGTGGTCGTGTACTGGGTCTCGCCGGTGCCGTCGCCGGTCACACCGACGCCGGTGGTGCCGTCGACCCCGGCGGCCAGCAGCCCGTCCCGGACGGCGGCAAGGTCACCGGCGTCCACGGCGAGCGCGAGCGAACCCCGGCCGACGGCCGTGGCCAACGCCTCGAAGTCCAGTGCGCTGACGTCTTCGACGTCGGCGGCCGTACGCACACCCGGCAGCGGGACGCCCGCGTAGGTGGCCACACCCTCGGCCTGGCCGACGCCGGGCACCACCTCGAAGTGGGCGGCGGTGCGGGCCACGGCCTGCACCTCCTTGACCACCGAGTCGTGGCCGAACGGGTCGCCGGCGACCAGGTGCACCGCGTTCAACCCGGACCGGGCCGCGGAGATCAGCACCTTCGCCACGTCCCCCGGCGCGCCTTCGGCCGGGGTGAACTCGGCATCGTCCCTGGCGTCGGCGCGTACGAAGGCGAGCAACGACTCGGGGACTCCCCGGTCGTAGATCACCTGGTCGGCGTCGACCAGGGCGTCGTGTGCCCGACGGGTCAGCAGACCTGGGTCACCGGGGCCAGCCCCGACGAACGCGATACGGCCGACGGGCTTACGGGTGCGGGTCATTCTGTGCTCCCAAATTGCTGGGTCCCCGGGCCGGTGTGTCCTTCGTGGCCGAGGATCGAGTCGGCGCCGAGGTCGAGGAGTTCGGCGGCGAGTGCCTTACCGATCTCCGCCGCGTCGGCGGGCGTTCCGGTGCGGGACAGCCGGAGATCACGAGTGCCGTCCGGGCTGATCACCGCCCCGCGCAGGTAGATCTCATCGCCGTCGTCGCCTTCGGCGAGTTCGGCGTAGGCGGCGACGGGTGCGCTGCACCCGGCCTCCAGGGTTGCCAGAAACGCGCGTTCCGCGGTGACCGCAGCACGCGACGGTGCGTGGTCGAGCACCGCGAGCAGCTCGACCAGGCCCTGGTCGTCGATCCGGCACTCCACGGCCAGCGCACCCTGGGCGGGGGCGGGCAGCATCAGCATCGGATCCAGCGTCTCGGTGATCACGTCGACCCGACCGAGTCGGGCCAGCCCGGCACGGGCCAGGACGACGGCGTCGAGGTCGGCCTCGGGGCCGAGCACCCGCGCCAGGCGGGTGTCCACGTTGCCGCGGATCGGGGCGACCTCCAGTTGCAGCCCGAGGGCGTGCAGCTGGGCGATACGACGCAGCGCGCCGGTGCCGACGGTGGCCCCGGGCGGCAGCTCGGCGAGCGTCCGCCCGCCCTGGGCGATCAGCGCGTCGCGCGGGTCCTGTCGGGCCGGCACGGCCGCGATGTGCAGCCCGGCGGCGCCGGCCGTGGGCAGATCCTTGTAGGAGTGCACCGCGAAGTCGATCGTCCTGGCGGTCAGCGCGTCGCGCAGCGCGGAGACGAACACCCCGACGCCGAGCCGATGCACCGGCGCGTTGGAGCGGTCGCCCGCAGTGACCACCTCGACCAGCTCGACCGGGCGGCCAGTGGCGGCGGTCACCGCCTCGGCGACCTGGCCGGACTGGGCCATCGCCAGGGCGCTGCCCCGGGTGCCGAGGCGTAGGGGGGCGGTCATCGCGCACCTCCGGTGGGCGGGGTCGGCTCGGCGACGTCGGCTCCGGACACCGGATCGGTGTCGGGGAACGCCAGGCCGAGGTCGGGGGTCAACACGTCCGGGACGGTGTCCACCGGCGAGGTCTGCGGCACCTCGAGGTCGAACAGCTCGCGCAGCAGGGCTGCGTACTGGTCGCCGCCGGGCTCCGCGGCCAACTGGCGGACCTTGACGGTGGGCTGGTGCAGCAGCCGCTGCACGACCCGGTGCACCGTGCGGGCCACCTCGGCCCGCAGGTCGTCGCCGAGGTCGGGGCGACGCTGGGCCAGCCGGCGCAGCTCGGCGGTGACCACGTCGTCGGCCCGGCCGCGCAGCGCGGCCACGGTGGGTGCCACGTCGGCACCCCGCAACCAGGTGAGGAAGCTCTCCACCTCGGCCAGCACGATCCGCTCGACGGCCGCGGCGTCCGCAGCCGCCGGACCGTCGGCGAGCACCGCCGCCATCCGGTCGATGTCGATCACCTCGACGCCGGGCAGCGTCGCGACGCCCTCCTCGACGTCGCGCGGGACGGCCAGGTCGAGCAGGACCAGCGGGCCCCTGGCCGGGTCCCGTTCGGTCAGCGCCGCGCTGACCACCGCGCGGGTGAGGACCGGTTCAGTGGACGCGGTGGCGGCCACTACGATGTCCACTGTGGAGAGGGTGTCGGTCAGCTGGGTCATCGGCGCGGCACTCGCCCCGTACGACTCGGCGAGCCGGACGGCACGTTCGGCACCCCGGTTGCTGACGGTGAGCGGCCCAGCGCCCAGCCGGGACAGCGTGGCCACCCCGAGCGAGCCCATCGCGCCAGCACCGACCACCAGGGCCGGGCGGGCGGCGAGGTCGCCGTCGAGGTGCCCGGCGGCCAGCTCCAGTGCGGCGGTGACGACGCTCTGGCCGGCCCGGTCGATGCCGGTCTCGGCGTGAGCCCGCTTGCCGACCCGCAACGCCTGCTGCATCAGCTCGTGCAGCAGGCGACCGGCCGAGTCGGCGCCGGTGGCCCAGTGGTACGCGTCACGCAACTGGCCGAGGATCTGCGCCTCGCCGACCACCATCGAGTCCAGACCGGTGGCGACCCGGAAGACGTGGTCCACGGCGGCGTTGTCGTAGTGCACGTACAGGTGGCTGGCGAGCGCCGCAGGTGGGCTGCCGGCCTGCTCGGCCAGGACGGCGCAGACGTCGCCGAGCCCGCCGTGGAAACCGGACACGGCGGCGTAGACCTCCACCCGGTTGCAGGTGGAGACGATCACCGCCTCGGCCACGTACGGCTGGGCGACCAGGCGGTCCAGGGTGCGGGTCAGGTCGGCGGGAGGCACAGCCAGTTGTTCCAGCGTGGCGACCGGGGCGGTCCGGTAGGACGCGCCGACAACGAGCAGTTTCACGTGCCGATCGCCTCCTGGGTGTCGGTGGCCGCGAACCCGCCCGGCAGAGCGGTGAGTGCGGACCCGCCGGTGGCGGGCAGCGCGGTCAGCGACGCCTTGCGGTGCTCGTGGAAGGACAGAATCTGCAGCTCGATGGCGAGGTCGACCTTGCGCACGTCGACCCCCTCCGGAACCGAGAGTACGCACGGCGCGAAGTTGAGGATGCTCGTCACGCCGACGGCGACCAGTTGGTCGGCGACCTGCTGGGCGGCGGCGGCCGGGGTGGCGATCACGCCGATCGCGAGGGATTCCTCCGCCGCGACCGTCGGCAGATCGTCGACATGCCGGACTACCAGGCCGTTGATCTCCTCGCCGACCCGGGAGGGATCGGCGTCGAGCAGTGCGGCGATCCGGAAGCCCCGACTCGCGAAGCCGTCGTAGCCGGCCAGAGCGTGACCGAGATTACCCACGCCGACCAGGGCGACCGCCCGGCGTTGAGTGAGCCCGAGCACATACTCGATCTGCTCGATCAGCAGCCCGACGTCGTAGCCGACGCCCCTGGTGCCGTACGAGCCGAGGTGGGAGAGGTCCTTGCGGAGCTTGGCGGAGTTGACGCCAGCGGAGGCGGAGAGACCTTCACTGGACACCGTCTCGTGCCCGGCGTCGGCGAGGTTGTGGAGCGCGCGCAGGTACTCCGGAAGCCGAGCGACGGTCGCCTCGGGAAGATCCGGGAGCGTCGGTACGGCACCGGCGCGGCCGGGCGCGCCTGGGTGACGGTGCTGACTCATGAGACTCCGTGCGGTGCGATCCTCGGCCAACTCCGCTGGTGGGCCGCTTATGGACTCCCGCTGGCGACCGAGGTTGCCGGCTGTGCTAGCAGGGCGCGTCGGAGTCACAGAGTAGGCGCTTGTGAAGACGTGCACAAATCGCGATCTTGTCGCTGCGTCACGCGACCTCACCAGCACCTCCATTCCACAAGATCGATCCAGCGGGTCTCCGCCCCCACCGCCTGGGCGATTATTACTCAATCCCGACTTCTCTGACCAATCCCGCGCCGAGCCTCACAAGGCCGTCTCGGAAGGGGTAGGGACAGCACTACGGGGGAGAGGCAGGGCTTCGGGATGGGGACGGGAAGCACGGATGCCTAGCCTTTGAGACATGACCGCCGTTGCCGCCACCAGCGACCACCCAATGCTGGCACCGAGCATCCCCCGCCAGCTCTTCGTCGACTCCGGGTACGTGCTGCTCGGCCTGCCCCTGGCGGTGGCCAGCTTCGTCGTCCTCGTCGTCGGCCTCTCGGTCGGCATCGGCCTGGTGGTCACGGTGATCGGTCTGCCGATCCTCAGCGGCGTCCTGTACGCGGCCCGTGGGCTGGCCGACATCGAGCGGCTGCGGCTGCCCGCGGTGCTCCGGCAACCCCGGATCCGGCCGCACTACCGGCTGCCCGAGGCGGGAGCGAACGCCTGGCGGCGGATCTTCGTGCCGATGCGGGACGCCCAGTCCTGGCTCGATCTGGCGCACGGCATCCTGCGGCTGATCGCGGCGGTGGGCACCTTCGTGGTTGCCGTGGCCTGGTGGGCCGCCGCGATCACCGGCTCGCTCTACTGGGCCTACGACTGGGCCCTGCCCCGAGCCGAGGGCGAGGGTGACAGCGACCTTGCCCAGTTGCTCGGCCTGGGCGACTCGACCACCGCCCGGATCGGTCTGTACACCGCGGTCGGGGTGTTCTTCCTGATCACACTGCCGATCGTGGTCCGGGGTTGCGCGCTGCTCCAGGCCAGCTTCGCCAAGGCCATGCTGACCGGGGTGGCCGAGATGCGCGACCGGATCACCGTGCTGGAGGAGCAGAAGCGGGCCGCCGTGTCCGCCGAGGCGTCCGCGCTGCGCCGCCTGGAACGCGACATCCACGACGGCCCCCAGCAGCGCCTGGTCCGCCTGGCGATGGACCTCAGCCGGGCCCGGATGCAGCTCGCCTCCGACCCGGAGGCAGCCGGCCGGACCATCGACGAGGCGGTCACCCAGACCCGGGACACGCTGGCCGAGCTGCGGGCACTGTCCCGGGGCATCGCCCCGCCGATCCTGGTCGACCGGGGCCTGCCCAGCGCCCTGGCCGCGATCGCCGGCCGAGGGCTGATCCCGATCGAACTTCAGGTCGACCCGCAGCTCGGCACCCCGGCCGGGCGGCTCGACCCGGCGGTGGAGAACACCGCGTACTTCGTGGTGTCCGAGGCGCTGACGAACGTCGCCAAGCACAGCCGGGCCACCGAGGCCGTGGTGGCCGTAGCCCGGCAGGGCGCCGAGCTCCAGGTGCGGGTGGGCGACGACGGGCAGGGCGGCGCGCACCTCGCCAAGGGGCACGGGCTGGCCGGCATCGCCGACCGGGTCCGGGCCGCCGGCGGTGAACTGCTGGTGGTCAGCCCGGTCGGCGGCCCCACCGAGATCCGCGCGGAACTTCCGCTGTGAGCAGTCGGGCACCGCGCCGAGCCCCCGCGACGGGCCGAACGTGGTAGACAACACGACCATGCGCATCGTGATCGCCGACGACGCCGTCCTGCTCCGGGAGGGGCTGGTCCGGCTACTGACCGAAAGCGGGCACCAGGTGGTGGCCGCCGTCGGGGACGGCGACGCGCTGGTCGAGGCGGTGGTGAAGCACCGGCCGGACGTGTCGATCGTCGACGTCCGGATGCCGCCGTCACACACCGACGAAGGGCTGCGGGCGGCGGTGGAGGCGCGACGGCTGGTGCCGCGTACCCCGATCCTGGTGCTCTCCCAGTACGTCGAGGTCTCGTACGCCGATGATCTGCTCGCCACCACCGGCGGTGCCGGCGGCGGAATCGGCTACCTGCTCAAGGACCGGGTGGCCGCGATCGACGAGTTCCTGGACGCGCTGCGCAGGGTGGCCGCCGGCGGCACCGTGCTCGACCCGGAGGTGGTCGGCCAGCTCTTCGCCCGACGTCGCCGGGACGACCCGCTGAGCGAGCTGACCCCCCGCGAGCGTGAGGTGCTCTCCCTGATGGCCGAGGGGCGCTCGAACACCGCCATCGCCCGCGCCCTCGTGGTCAGCGACGGCGCGGTGGAGAAGCACGTGCGCAACATCTTCACCAAGCTCACCCTGCCGCCCGACACCGAGCAGCACCGGCGGGTGCTGGCCGTCCTCACCTATCTGCGGAACTGACCTCCCGGGCCAGGGTGACCGCCTCGGTGAGGGTGTCGGCCACCGGGTGACCGGAGGCGCGCAGCCGGGGCGGGTCGGTGAACCCGCCGGTGTAGAGCACCGCACGGCCGCCCACCGCGAGCGCCGCATCCGCGTCGTCGATGGAGTCGCCGATCAGCACCACCGAGGTGCCGTCCACGCCCAGCTCGGCCAGGTGCAGCTGAAGTGACTCGGCCTTACGGCCGCCGCCGACCGTGGCCCGCAGGCCGTCGACCCGGGTGAAGTGGCTGGTCAGCCCGTACGTGTGCACGGTCGGCACCAGCTCTTCGTGGAACCACATGGAGAGCAGACTCTGACTGCCCGGCCAGGCGGCCATCGCGGTGCGCGCGTCGGCAGCCAGCTCACAGGTGGTCAACCCGGTGCGGTACGCGTCGTGGAAGATCCGGTCCAGTCGGCCGAACTCGTCGTCGTCCACGGCCTGCCCGAGCACCTCGGCGTAGTACTCGGCGATCGGCCTGCGGAACCGCACCCGGTGCTCGTCGGGGGTCACCGTCGGCCCGCCCAGGCTCTCGAAGACGACGTTGGTGGCGGAAACCACCAGGCTGAGGTCGTTGAGCAGGGTGCCGTTCCAGTCCCACACGAGGTGAGGGTGCGCAGGGGTCATCAGAGCACCCTAGGCACCGCTCAGAGCTGCGGCGTGGTCAGGTCCCGCAGGAGCCGGTCCTCCTCGACCCGCCAGTAGCCGTGCTCCTTGCCGTCGAGCATCACCACCGGCAGCCGGTCCCCGTACTCCCGCTCCAGCCCGTCGTCGCCGGTGACGTCCCACTCGACCCACTTGTCGCCGGTGACCGCCACCACCCGGTCGAGCGCGGCCTTGGCGTCGTCGCACAGGTGGCAGCCGGGTCGGGTGATCAGGGCGAGTCGGGCGTCACTGGCCATCGGTTGCCTCCGTGCGGGTGTCGGCGATAGCCGGCGGGTCGGTCGGCATTGCCGACCGGAGCTGGGTCTTGCGTACCTTGCCGATCGCCGAGTGCGGCAGGGCGTCGACGAACTCGACGGCGGTCGGGCACTTGAACCGGGCCAGGTTGCGTGCGCAGTGGGCGAGCAACTCCTCGCTGGTCACCGGTCGGCCCTGCGCCGGCACCACGTACGCCCGCACAGTCTCGCCGGTCCGCGGGTGCGGCACACCCAGTACCGCCGACTCGGCCACCCCGGGGTGTCCGGTGAGCACCAGCTCGACCTCGTGCGGATAGACGTTGAACCCGTTGACCAGGATCAACTCGCCGAGCCGGTCGACCAGGAAGAGGTCGCCGTCCTCGTCGGCGTACGCGATGTCGCCGGTGCCCCACCAGCCGTCGGCGTCCGGGCCACCCCGAGCGTCGGGCCAGTAACCGGCGAAGAGGTTGGGGCCGCGTACCACGATCTGCCCCGGGTCGGTGCCCGGCGCCACGTCGGAGATGTCCAGCTCATCGGGGTCCTCATCGGGCACGGCCAGCCCGTCGCGCCACAGGTCCACCCCGTCGGCGTCGACCAGGCGGAGTTGCACACCGGGCAGTGGCCGGCCGATCGAACCCGCCTTGGCCACACCGCCGACCAGGGTCGAGGTGAGCACCGGCGCGGTTTCGGTGAGGCCGTACCCGATGTGCACCTGATGGCCGGTGACCTCCGTGAAGCGCGCCGCGACCGTGGGCTCCAACGGTGCCGCGCCGCAGACCGCCACCCGCACCGACGCGGTCGCCGCGCGGATCGTGGCCACGTCGGCCCAGGCCAGGAACATCGACGGTACGCCGACCAGCACGCTGACCCGGTGCCGGGCGATCTCGTCCAGCCCCGCCGTCGGGCCCAGCTCGTCGAGCAGCACGCCGGTCGCGCCATGGTGGACGACCGCGCCGAGCCCCGAGTTGAGCCCGTACGCGTGGAACAGCGGCAACGCGAGCAGCACGGTGTCCGCTGGCCCGACCACCGTCGGCTCGATCTCGTCGACCTGCTCGTGGTTGGCGAGCAGCGCCTGGTGCGAGAGCATCGCCCCCTTGGGGCGCCCTTCGGTGCCGGAGGTATAGAGCAGTACAGCCAGGTCGGCACCGCCGCGCTGCGGGCGGGGCGGCGGTCCGGGCGCCTCGGCGGTCGGCGGGGTCCCGCGTACGACGGCGAGCGCCGGCAGCTCGGCGGCCACCTGGGCGACCAGGCCACGCACCCGTTCGGTGCCGATCAGCACCGACGCACCGGAGTCGGCCAGCACGTGCCGCAGCTCCGGGGCGGTGAAGCCGGGGTTGACCGGCACGGCGACCAGCCCGGCGCGCAGAGCGCCGAGCCAGGTGATCACGAAGTCGAGGGTGTTGGGCAGTGCGATCGCGACGCGTGGCGGGGTGCCGCCGGGGTTGGTGGGCGGCGCGGCGGCGGACAGGCCGCGCGCGGCGGCGTCCACCGCGGCGTCCAGTTCGGACCAGCTGAGGGTGTGGTCGCGCCAGTGCAGCGCGGCCCGGTCATCGCGGTCGAGAGCCGCCCGGCGGACCCGGTCGGCGAGGTTCGGCGCGGGGTGGTCTGCCGCTGCGTCCTGCACGGTGATCGAGTCTGGCACAGCGGGCCGCGACAGGCCACGCCCGACGGTTGGGCCGGAGCCCGGACGGCGGCGTCGCACAAGTCTCATCCACGGGACTGTCCGGCGTGCCACCGGCGGCCCGATCAGGTCCTGCCGATGGGATGGCTGACGCCGTCCACAGTCGGTTCGGCGCGCCCGCGCGGACACCCGGCGCGGTGGGTCAGCCGATCAGGCAATGCGCTCCCGACCAGGGGATCCATCCTGGAACACCGGACCGACGGAAAGTCAATCGCACACGACGGACAACCGGTCCGCCACTGGTGCGACGGAGCGGGAAATACTTCCGCCTTGTGTAACGGACTTGCCACGCGCGGGTGACGTTGGCCCTATCATCACTCGGGTCGGGTCACCCCATTTGCCGTGAGTCGACACCCCTCAGCCCGAGGAGGCCCCCGTGCCTGTGAGTGCATTGGACCAGCACCTCCAGGGGAATTGCCGCCCGTCGGCAACTCCCGCCACAGTCCTGCCCGACCGGAAGCCCGGTCGGGCCGCCCCGACGAAACACAGACCGGCCCGTCCGGCGACCGACGGGACGGGGGCAACTCGGTGACCACCTTCGGTTACGCGGAACGCCCAGCCGGCCTGGCTGGTCAGCCGACCCGCTCCCACGTCAACGAGCGGCCAGCGGCCCGCGCTCCACTGGACGATTCGAACGGCACCGCCGTGCGGGGCGACGGCGCGGCGCAACGGATCCGCAGCCGGCCACACCACAACGAGCCACCACCTCGACCTGCGGTGCCCGGCGCGAACGCGAAGCCGGCCGGCGGCCGGGTCGCCGTACCGGCCCGACCGATCATGCCTTCGCAGGGTCGACGGGTCAGCGACACACCGGCGGTGACCACCGACCCGGCGGCGGGTGAAACAGCGGTCATTCCGGCAGTGCCGGCCACCACCGCCACCACCCCGACCGGCTTCCCGAGCCGCCCGGATCCGTCCGACCCGGCCACCGAGGTCTGGACGCTGATCGAGCGGGCTCAGGCTGGTGAGTCCGAGGCGTTCGGTCTGATCTACGACCGGTACGTGGACACCGTGTTCCGGTTCGTCTACTTCCGGGTCGGTAATCGGCAACTCGCCGAGGACCTCACCTCGGACACGTTCCTGCGCGCGCTCAAGCGGATCAGCAGCTTCACCTGGCAGGGTCGTGACCTCGGCGCCTGGCTGGTGACGATCGCCCGCAACCTGGTCGCGGACCACTTCAAGTCGGGCCGGTACCGGCTGGAGGTCACCACCGGCGACGTGCTCGACGCCGACCGGGAGGACCGGGGCCCGGAGGGCAGCCCGGAGGCGGCGGTGGTGGAGCACATCACCAACGTCGCGCTACTCACCGCCGTCAAGCAGCTCAATCCGGAGCAGCAGGAGTGCATCGTGCTCCGCTTCCTCCAGGGCTTCTCGGTCGCCGAGACGGCCCGGGCGATGGGCAAGAACGAGGGTGCCATCAAAGCCCTCCAGTACCGGGCCGTTCGCGCCCTGGCCCGACTCCTGCCCGACGGCTTCCAGCCGTAGTTTGTTACGGCGGGACCGATGGGCGCCGATCAACGTTCGTGCAGCTCAGAGTCGGTCCCGCCCGGTGACGACGATCACTTTCTGTAATTTCCGGCCCGCCAGGCCCGTAACCCGTGCCCGGTCCGCCGCGTTTCTCCGGGTGCGACCGGTGGTTGTCCCGGCAAGCCCGGGTCACCGAGGTCCTCCGGCACGCCGGCGGCACCTCACCTCCGTGGTGTCACACTGCCGCCCGGTCGCTGGCAACGACGGCGGCCGACCGGCCGTGACCAGCGAGAGGAGGTGCCTGCGGTGGACGACATCCTCTTCTCCCGCCGGCGCGCCGAGCGCTTCGCGCAGCTTCTCGACGAGGCCAACGGCGCTCGGCGACACCACGTGCGATCCCGAGCGGACGGTCAACTCGCGCCGCTCGTCGCAGTGGGCCAGCGGCTCAGCGTCGACCCACCGGCTGTCGAGGTGAACCCGGACTTCCGTACCGGCCTGCGGGCGATGCTGCTCGCAACCGCCGAACGGGAAGGGCTGGGCACCGCACCGGCGACCACTGAACCGGCCACCACGACCGCCCGTGGGCGACTGCTGCCGGCGGCCACCGCCCGGCGGGCCCGAGCCCGAGGAGCGATCCTGGTCGGCATCGCCGCCGGCGCCATCGCCGTCTCCGGCATCTCCGCCGCCAGCGAGAACGCGGTGCCCGGCGACGCGCTGTACGGCATGAAGCGGTCGACCGAACGGGCTCAACTCGCTCTGGCCAGCTCGGACATCAGCCGCGGCCAACTCTTCCTGGACTTCGCGCGGACCCGACTCGGCGAAGCCGCCAAGCTGCGTGGCGACCGCATCGGTTACAGCGCCGTCCTCGACGACATGGACGCCGACACCCGGCAGGGTGTTCGGCTGCTGACCGCCGCCGCGGTGCAGCGGGCCGAGCCGGGCAGCCTGGACACGCTCAACATCTTCGTCTCGGGCCAACGCCGGGCGGTGAGCGCCCTGCTCGACGGGAGCACCCGCGTCGACCGGGAGCGGACCCAACGGTCGCTGCTGCTGCTGGACACCATCCGGGAGCGCTCGGACACACTGCGCGCGGCGATCGCCTGCGGCCTGCCGGCGCCGACTGCCAGCGACGCCCTCGGCCCCGACCCGAGCGCCTGCCCCGGGGCTCGCTGACCCCGCGCCCTTATACCGCACGTCCGACCGGCCGCGACACAGTTCGTTCTGTGTCCGGCCGGTCGCCCGTACTCGGCGGCTACCCTCGCTGGAGGCATCCGTCGTAACCGGTGAGGAAGGGAATCGCGTGGCGCGTAGCCGTAAGGTGACGGTCAGCACTGACGCCGCCGGGCACACCGCCGGCTGGGCGGAGACCGACCTGGCCCCGGTAGCCGCCCCCGACCCGACCGCGGCGGCGTTCTTCGACGTGGACAACACGATGATGCAGGGCGCCTCGATCTACTGGTTCGCCCGTGGCCTCGCCTCCCGGAACTACCTCACCACCTCCGACCTGGCCCGCTTCGCGTGGCAGCAGCTCCGGTTCCGGCTGCTGGCCCGGGAGCACGCCGGTGACATGTCCCTGGCCAAGGAAGCCGCGCTGGCCTTCGTCGAGGGCTGGCGGGTCGACGAGGTGGAGCGCCTCGCGGAGGAGATCTTCGACGAGCTGATGGCTCCGCGGATCTGGTCCGGGACCCGTCAGCTCGCTCAACGTCACCTCGACGCCGGCCAGCGGGTCTGGCTGGTCAGCGCCGCCCCGGTGGAGATCGGCCGGGTGATCGCCGCCCGGCTCGGCCTGACCGGTGCCATCGGCACGGTGGCCGAGGTGGTGGACGGGGCGTACACCGGGCGGTTGGTGGGTGACCTGATGCACGGGCCGGCGAAGGCCGAGGCGGTCACGCAGCTCGCCGCGGTGGAGGGGCTCGACCTGATCCGCTGCGCGGCCTACAGCGACTCGACCAACGACCTGCCGCTGCTCTCGGCCGTGGGCAGGGCGGTGGCCGTCAACCCGGACGGGTCCCTGCTGCGGCAGGCCCGCCAGCACGGCTGGGAGGTACGGGACTTCCGCACCGGCCGTCGGGCGGTCAAGATCGCCGTACCGTCGACCGCAGCGGCCGGGCTGGTCGCCGGCGCGGTCACCGCCGGCCTGGCACTGCAGCGCCGCCGCCGCGCCGACTGACTCAGCTTCTCAGGGGCCGAATGGGTCGGGTCGTTGCTCCAACAGCGTGTGCAGGGTCTGCTGGATGGTCTCCCGCACCTGGTCGGCGAGGTTGAAGACCACCAACGGGTCATCCGCCGAGTCGGTCAGGTGGGCGGTGGGGATCGGCGGGCAGAAGTGGATCAGCCACTTGCTCGGCAGCGGCACCATGCCCAGCGGGCCGAGCCACGGGAAGGTCGGCGTGACCGGGAAGTATGGCAGCTTGAGCAACCGCGCCAGGGGCTTGATGTCGGCGAGCATCGGGTAGATCTCCTCGCCGCCGACGATGGCGACCGGCACGATCGGGGTGCCGGTGCGCAGCGCCGCCGAGACGAAGCCGCCCCGACCGAATCGTTGCAGCTTGTACCGGTCGGCGTAGAGCTTGCCGATGCCCTTGAAGCCCTCGGGGAACACACCGACCAGATCACCGCCGCCGAGCAGCCGCTCGGCGTCCGGGTTGCAGGCCACCGTGCCGCCGGTCTTGCGGGCGATCTCCGACACCACCGGCATCCGGAAGACCAGGTCGGCACCGAGCAGCCGCAGGTAGCGGTGGGCGGGATGCTTGTCGTGCAGCGCCGCCGAGAGGATCAACGCGTCCAGAGCGACCGTCCCGGAGTGGTTGCCGACCACCAGCGCGGGCCCATCGACGGGCACGTGCTCCACCCCACTGACCTCGGTGCGGAACCAGTCCCGGTAGAGCAGCCGCAGCAGTGGGTGGAAGACGGCATCGGTCAAATCCGGGTCGAAGCCGAACTCGTCCACCTCGTAGTCGCCGGAGAACCGTCGGCGCAGGAACGCCAGGCCGTTCGCGACCTTACGGTCCCAGTGGTCCCCCGGCCGGTCCGGCACCGCCGGCTCGACCGGCGTCGGCGGCAGGGGCGGGGTCGGCGTCAGGGGCGGCGTCGACGCGACCTGGGCGGCCGGCCGATGTCCGTTGCGCCGCGCCGACTCCGCGTCCGGTGCGGGCAGTTGCTGCGGTACGTCGAAACGCCCGACCCCCTGCGGGTCGCGCCCCTCCCCCGACCCGGTCATGACGACCGCTCCCGCACTGCCGAGCGGACCTGCCGGATGCCGTCCAGGACGAGCTGCTCGGCGGCGGCCAACTGACCCCGCGTGACCACCACCCCGCCGTGATGGGCGCGGATGAAGTCCTCGAACGCTTCGGCGGTGGAGCGGGGCGTGAAGCCGTACTCCTGCTCAAGCCGGGTGGTGTCGACAACCCGGCCGTGCACGAAGAGGTCGACCTGGTCCAGGCCGTAACGGCCGAAGCCCATGCTGCGGGCCAGCGCGGCGGCACCGGAGAGACCCGGCTCCAGCACCGGCACGGCCACCCGACCGGCCCGCCGGATCGCCTGGGACAGCGACAGCACCCCCGGACCGGCGACGTTGTAGGTGCCGGGATGGTCCTCCACGATCGACCGGTGCAGCACCTCCAACGCGTCGTCGAAGTGCAGGAACTGCAGACGGGGGTCACGGCCGAAGACGGTCGGCACGAACGGCTGCGAGAAGTAGCGGGTCAACGTGGTGTCGGCGGTCGAGCCGATGAACGGGGCGAAGCGCAGCACCGTCGCGGTGACGTCGGACCGGCGGCGCCGGAAGCCACGGACGTATCCCTCAAGGTCGAGGATGTCGCGGCCGAACCCGCCGCGCGGCACCTCCCGGGGCTCGGTCTCCTCAGTGAAGACCGCTGGGTCCCGGAACGACACCCCGTACGCGGCGGTAGACGAGCGGACCACGAGCTTGCGCAGCCGGGGCGCCCGTTGGCAGGCGGCGAGCATCTGCATGCTGCCGATGACGTTCTGGTCCTTCATGCCCGACCGGCCACCGTGCTGCGGGTCGGGGGAGCTGACCAGCGCGAGGTGCACCACCGCGTCGACGTCCAGGTCGGCGAGGAGGCCACCGAGCGCACCGGTGTCGACGCGGATCCGTTCGACCCGGTCCAGCAGGTCGGTGAACTCGGTGCCGGAGTCCGGAGCGTCCACCCCGATGACCCGTTCGATCCGTGGGTCGGCGGCCAGCCGGGCTGCCACGTGGGCGCCCAGATAGCGGCCCACCCCGGTGACGAGGACGACCCCCGGAGCACCTGAGGTGCTACCGGGGGTCATCTGACGCACCTACCGCGGCAGGAAGGATCGAGCCGGGACGACCACGGCCTGATCACCTGAGCCTCCGGGAGTCGACAGTTTGGCAAGTGACGCCGAACGCCGGGCTATGAGCCCGGCGGCGATCACTTGCCGAGACGGCGACGCTGGACGCGGGTCTTGCGCAGCAGCTTGCGGTGCTTCTTCTTAGCCATGCGCTTACGGCGCTTCTTGACCACCGAGCCCATACGACAGCCTTTCGATACAACGTGCGGGGCGGACCGGATGACACCACGCAGGTGGCGACGGCGACCGCTTGCGGACAACGGACCGGACCGGTCTGGGCGGCAGGGCGCACCGGTGGGGTCTCGATCGGGGTCCAGGGTAGCCGCAGAGCGTCAGCCGGACCAACGCGCCCCCGTCGATGCCGGTTACGTGGCACTCGGAGGGCGGTCCGGTGGCTCAGGCAGTCTCCTGAAAAGCACCCCGGAGATATTCGTGCACCGCGTGCTCGGGCACCCGGAATGACCGGCCAACCCGCACGGCGGTGAGCTCACCGCTGTGCACCAGGCGATAGACCGTCATCTTCGACACCCGCATGACCGTCGCCACCTCCGCGACGGTCAGGAACTTGACCTCCGACAGCCGTCCGTCGGACTGCGACCCGGCCATGGCTCACCGACCCATCCCATGCCCGGCGCGTGCCAACCCGACGGATGCTCCGGGCCGGGCCGGCGACGCGCGTGTTACCAGTACGGTAGCGGGACGGCTGTGACCGGCGCGATCCCTTCGTGCAACTGATCATGCTTCGGTCTTTGGTTCACCCGATCCGTGTCTCCGATTTTCGCCCGCCTGCGTCCGCCGTCCGGTTGCTCCGACGCTGCTCACTCGGCGCGCAGCGCGACCACCGGGTCGAGCCGGCCGGCACGCTGCGCGGGGACGACCCCGAAGACGATGCCCACCACCGCCGACACGCCGAAGGCGAGCGCCAACGACCACCAGGTGATCGCGGCCGGGATCGGCGACAGCGCGTCGACCAGCAGTGCGGTCCCCACCCCCAGCGCCATCCCGGTCAGCCCACCGATGGTGGTGAGCAGCACCGCTTCCAGCAGGAACTGCACCCCGATGTCGCGGGGACGCGCGCCGACGGCCTTGCGCAGCCCGATCTCCCGGGTCCGCTCTCGGACACTGACCAGCATGATGTTGGAGACGCCGACGCCGCCGACGAGCAACGAGATGCCGGCGATGGCGGCCAGTACGCCGGTGAGGACGCCGAGGATGTCGCCGAGTACGCCGAGGATCTGCTGCTGGGTGACGGCGCTGAACTCGGTGTCCGGGTGACGGCGGTTGAGTTCGGCCACGATCCGCTCGCCCAACTCCTCGATCCGTTCCCGGTCCGGTGCCTTCACCGCGATGCCGTCCACCCGCTGGGTGCCCCAGAGCCGCTGCGCGGCGGTCACCGGCACGTGCACCTCGTCGTCCCGGTCGACGCCGAGGCTCTGCCCGAGTGGCGCGAAGACGCCGATCACCCGGAACCGCACCCCGGCCAGCGCGACCTGCTGGCCGAGCGGATCCCGGTCGGGGAACAGCGCGCGGGCCACCGAGTCGCCGAGCACCGCCACGCGTCGGCTGGTGTCCACGTCGGCACCGGTGAGGTAGCGACCCCGGGCCAGCGACCGTGTGAACACCGCCGGAGTGGTCTCCAGCACTCCCTGGACGGTGGTGAAGTCGGAGCGTGCACCGGCTCGCGCGGTCGCCCCGGAGGCAACGGTGACCGCCACCCGGTCGGGGTCGCCGACCACGCGGGTGACGGCGTCCACGTCCTTGAGGGTCAGCGGCGAGACCACCGGCGCGTTGCCCACCTCGATCCTGCCGGGGACAACCAGCAGCAGGTTGGAGCCGAGGCCCTCGACCTGTTGCTCGACCTTCTGTTTGGTGCCGGTGCCGATCGCCACCAGCAGGACCACCGAGGCCACCCCGATGATCACCCCGAGCATGGTCAGCGCGCTGCGCAGCCGGTTGGCCCGTAGGGCGTCCAGCGCCACCCGCCACGCCTCGGCGACCCTCACGCCGTACCCCCGGGCCGCTCGGCCTCGCGCGGAAGGCGTCCGGTGGCTCCGGTGGCGCCACCGGAGCCACCGGACGGGTGCCCCGGACCGCTTCCGGACGCGGACCGGGGCTCCGCGCTGGGAGCGGAGACCAGTGTCGCAGGTCGACCGTGATCAACGGACGGCGGTCGATCATGAGAGGAGGGCTGGTCGTCGCTGTCCGCCACGACCACGCCGTCGCGCATGGTGATCCGACGGTGGGCGCGGGCCGCCACCTCCTGGTCGTGCGTGACCATCACCAGCGCCACCCCGGACTCCGCGTTCAACTGCTCCAACAGCTCCAGCACCGCCGCGCCGGTGACGCTGTCCAGGTTGCCGGTGGGTTCGTCGGCCAGCAGCACCGTCGGCTCGGTGACCAGCGCGCGGGCGATCGCCACCCGTTGCTGCTCACCGCCGGACATCTGGTTGGGCCGGTGGTCCAGGCGATGCCCGAGGCCGACCCGACCGAGCATCGCCGCCGCCCGGGTCCGACGCTGCCGGGCGGGCACACCCCGGTAGACCAGCGGCAGGGCCACGTTGTCCACCGCCGAGGTACGCGGCAGCAGGTGGAACGCCTGGAAGACGAAGCCGATCGTCTCGTTGCGCAGGGTGGCCATCTCCGGTGGGGCGAGGGCGTTGACGTCCCGCCCGCCGATCACCAACCGGCCACCGGTGGGCCGGTCCAGCCCGCCGAGGAGATGCATGAGGGTGGACTTTCCCGAGCCGGACGGGCCGACCAGAGCCACGTAGTCGCCCGGTTGCACGACCAGTGACACCCCGCGCAACGCCTCGACGGACACCCCGTCCAGTTGGTACGTCCGGGACACGTCCACCGCCTCGATCGCCGGCGGGGCGCCGGTCACCGCACCTCCTGGCCGTCGCGCACCTGGTCCGTGCCGCGCACCACGATCCGGTCGCCGGGTTGGACACCATTGAGGATCTGCACCAGGTCCGGCCCCTGGACGCCCACGGTGACCGACGCCCGGCCGGCCTTGCCGTCACGGACCACCCAGACCGCGTCCCGGCCGTCGGCGGAGAACACCGCCGAGGCGGGGACGGTCACCGCGTCGGCGGCGTCGCGTACCCGCAGGTGCACGATCGCGTTCATGCCCGGTCGGGGGCTCGGGGCCGGCTCGTCCTCGGCCAGCTTCCCGGCGCCCAGTGCGAGGCGTACCCGGTAGGTGACCCCGCCCTGCGCGGAGTTGGTGGGAAGCACGTCGACCGACCGGACCGTGGCGTCGTAGCTGGCACCGGTGACAGCGTCCAGCTCGACCGTCGCGGTGACGCCGGCCTTGACCAGCAGCACATCGGTCTCGTCCACCTCGGCGAGCAGCCCCAACTGCCCGGTGTCCACCACGGTCAGCACCGGCGTGCCGGCCGTGACCTGACCGCCGACCGCGACCGCGTCATCCACCCCGGCGGGCGGCCCGCCCTGGCCGGGGGTCAGCACGGACGGGTCGATGCCGGCGCCGCCGGCCTGCTCCAGCAGCCCCGCGAGGCCACCGGACGAGCCGCCGCCGGCCCGGGTGCCGCCCGGCTGCACCACCCCGGCGATCGGGGCGCGCAGGGTCAACGCGTCGACGGTCGCCTTCGCCAGGTCGTACGCCTGCTGGGCCTGTAGCCGTTGCGCCGCGGAGAGCGCGCCGACCGCCGAGCTCAGCCCGTTGATCCCCCGCTGCACGGCGCGGACGGCCTGGTCGGCGCTGTGCGCGGCGGCGGCGTACTGCCGCTGCGCGGAGGTCACCTGGGTCAGCAGCGCGTCCCGTAGCTGCGGATCGGCGATCTTCTCGGCGGCCGTCCGCGCGGCGTCGAAAGCCTCGTCGGCTGCCTTGTCCGTGCCGCGCCGGCTGCTGGTCAGGCTGCCGGTGGAGACACCCCGGCCGGCGCGCTTCGCGGCGGTCAGCGCCTCCTTCGCCTGACGGAGGCGCTGCTGGGCGGAGGGTGAGTCGACGACGGCGAGCACCTGCCCCCGCTTCACCGACTGTCCGGGTTGGATGCGCAGGCTGGCCAGGGTGCCGTCGGCCGGAGCCGTCAGGGTGGCAGCGGCCCGAGCGGTCACCGTCGCGGGGGCGTCGATGACCTCGCTGACCGGGTTACGGGCGGCCGAGGCGAGCGCGAGAGGCGGCTGGTCGTCACCGCACGAGGCGGCGGTGGTGCCGGTGAGGACGGCGACGGCGGTCAGGGCGATGAGCAGGCGGGGCCGCGTGGCGCTCGCGGGCCGCGACGACTGGAGGCGGCGCACCCATCGATGGTACGGCTCCCCGTCGTGCCGCCCACGAGCCCGTCAGCCGGCGGCAGCTCGGACGTACGCGGCGCACTCGTCGTGCAGCGTCGACCACTGCTCACCGAACGCCTTCTCGGCGGCCGCGTCGAGGGTTCTGCGATCGTGCACCACGGTCTTGAAGAAGGTGAGCAGCCGCAGCGGCCCGTACCGGTCGACGAGATGCCGGACGGCCAGGTAGCCGACGCCGTAGCTGCCGCCGACCCGCTCGGCGGAGGCGTCGTCGGCGGGGTTGATGCCCTCCAACTTGCCGTCCCAACCGCCCCGGACCAGTTTCCGCACCTCGGCGATCCCCTCGTACCGGTCGACCGCCTGGTCGCCGGCGCCGGCGAATTCGGCCAGCCCCTCCACCAGCCACCAGGTGTCCTTGCCCGGGTAGCCGCGCTCCGGCAGTGAGGCCGCGTGGGTCAACTCATGCCGGAGCAGGTCGTCGGTGCCGTTGGTGGAGAGCCCCTCGGCGTTGAGCACCACCTCGTGGTGCCCGCCGCCCACCGTCACCGCGTAACCGCCCGTCCATTCTGGTCGCTCGCCGCCGTACCAGCGCTGCCACTCGGTGCGGCCGGCGTAGAAGATCCGGTAGCGGTCCGGCAGCGATCCGGCTACCGCGTACCCGTCGGCGACCCTGGCCGCCGCTTCGGCCTGGACGAGCAGGCCGGGCAGTTTGCCGCGCAACGCCGGGGTGGTGGCGACGATGGTCCGCTCACCGATCGCGACGGCCAGGTCGCTGATCTCCCACGGTCGGGTGCCGGTCTCCACCGACTTGGATTCCTCCATGGCGAGCAACCGGGGCTGGTCGCCGTTCTCCCGCCAGCGGGTGCCGATCAGCACCGGGCTGGGCCGGCAGTTCGGTGTGACGAAGCAGTACTGGAAGCGCACCAGGAGGCGCCACTCGCCGGGCTTGCCGATGATCGGCGCGGGCAGACCGCTCGGCTCGGCTCGCCAGCCGGTCACCTTGAGCTCGCGTAGTGCGCCGAAGCGTCGGCGCAGGTCGTTGTGGGCGGCCGGATCGGCGATGGCGAGGAACCCGGCGCGGTCGCCGCCGAGGAGTGCCGCGGACTGCCGATTGAGCTGGGCGGTGATCCGGTCGGCCAGCCCGCGGGCCACCGCCGTCGCGGGGTCATCGGCCGCCGAGGCGCCGGCGCGGCTGATCGTGGACCGGGCACCGCTCTCCCGGATCACTCCCACGACGAGCACCGCCGGCAGGCCGCAGCCCAGCAGCAGGACGACCACCACGAGCACCGTCCACAGCGGCCAGAGCCGCCGTGGTGCTGGATGCTGCACCCCGTCAGTCACTCGCCGAAGGGTACGACCAATCGGGGGATGGGGCGAAGCCGCCCCGTGCCGATCGGCCCGGCCAGCCGGCTCACGCGTCGGAGGCCGGCCAGGACCGGAACGAGATGTCCATGCTGGCGACCAACTGGCGGTACGAGCGGTCGACCTCGCGGGGCAGGCCGAAGCCGCCCGCGGCCTCCAGGGCGACGAAGCCGTGCAGGGCACTGCGCAGCGCCCGGGTCGCGTCCACCGCGTCGTCGCCGGTGAGCTCGTACCCGCGCAGCACCGCGAAGATGGCACCGACCGCACGCTCGCCCGCCTCGATGTGCTCCGGGTCGGCCGGGTCGGGCACCTGCTGGGTCGCCGGGTAGCGGCCGGGGTGCCGGTGGGCGTAGTCCCGGTAGGCGTCGGCCATCGCCCGGAGCGCGTCGCCGCCGGCCCGGCCGACGGCGGCGGTGGTCAGCTCGGTGGCCAGCTCGGCGGTGGCCAGGGCGGAGAGCTTCTGGGCCAGCGCGTCCGCCCCCCGCACGTGCTTGTAGAGGCTGGGCAGCGCGACGCCGAGCCGGCTGGCGAGCGCGGCGAGGGTGAGCTGCTGGTAGCCAACCTCGTCGGCCAGCCGGGCCGCCTCCCGCACGACGGTCTGCTGGTTGAGGCCGACCCTAGGCACCGGTGCACACCGCCAGGAAGCCGAGCAGCTCGTCGGCGGTGCGCTGCGGCCGGTCGGCGTGCGGGTAGTGGCCGGACTCCTCGATCATCCGGGCCTCGGCGGTGCGGAAGAGCCGCCGGGCGGCCCGCGCCTCGGCGCCCGGGTCGGGGAAGTCCGGGTCCTTGGCACCCATCAGGATCAGCACCGGTTGCCGGACCTGTGGCGCGCGGGCTGTCCAATGCGGCTCGACCGGTAGAACCACACCGCGCGTCGCTGCCATCCGGCCGGGCTCGCGCAGGTTGGCCACGATCGACCGGCGGTACGCGGCGTCGTCGGCGGGCCGGTGCACCGGGAACAGCGTCTTGTGGAACATCCCGAACAGGCGGGGGCTGCGCAGCACCATCGCCGTCGCCACCCGCAGCAACGGATTGGGCTTCTGCTGACTGACGAACGCGCCGATCTGCACGATGCCGACGACCAGTTCGGGCGCGTCGATCGCGGCGAAGATCACGGCCGCCGCGCTGGATGAGTGGCCGACCAGCACGGCCGGCCCGGCGTCGAGGTCGCGGACCACGGCCAGCAGGTCCGCGCCGACCTCCGCCGGGGCGTACGTGGGCCAGCCGACGCTGGACTCCCCGTGGCCCCGGACGTCGACCGAGGCGACCCGGTGACCGGCCGCGACCAGCAGTGGCACCAGGTGTCGGTAGCTTGCCCGGTTTTCCCCCATGCCGTGTGCGAGGACGACCAGCGGGCCCTCGCCATGCACCTCGTACGCGATGTGGCCGCCGTCGCGGCGAGCCTGGCTAGTTGTCATAGCCAAAAGGCTAAGTGCATTAGCCATAGTCGTCAAGCCGGATACGCCAACGGGCCGGCGGGACCACAGGGGTCACCGCCGGCCCGTCGACCGGGTTCGGGTTACTTCTTGGAGATCAGGGCGCGGCCGAAGAAGACCAGGTTCGCCGGGCGCTCGGCGAGCCGGCGCATCAGGTAGCCGTACCACTCGTCGCCGTACGGGACGTAGGTGCGCACGGTGTAGCCCTCGCCGGCCAGCCGCGCCTGCTCCTCGGGGCGGATGCCGTAGAGCATCTGGAACTCGAAACGCTCCGGCCCCCGGTCGAACCAACGGGCCCGATCCTCGCCGATCGCGATCATCCGAGGATCGTGGGTGGCCAGCATCGGGTAACCGTCGCCGGACATCAGGATGTTCATGCAGCGCACGTACGACTTGTCCACCTCACGGGCCGACTGGTAAGCCACCGACTCCGGCTCCTTGTACGCGCCCTTGCACAGCCGCACGCGCGACCCGGCCGAGGACAACTCCCGGCAGTCCGACTCGGTCCGGCGCAGGTACGCCTGGAGCACCGCGCCGGTCGACGGGAAGTCCTTCCGCAGCTTGGCCAGCACCTCCAGCGTCGAGTCCGTGGTGGTGTGGTCCTCCATGTCGAGGGTGACCGTGGTGCCCGCCGCGTCGGCCGCCGCGCAGATCGCCCGCGCGTTGTCGTACGCCAACTGCTCGTCGAACATCTGGCCGAGGGCGGAGAGCTTCACGCTCACCTCGGCGGCCGGGGTGAGCCCCGCTGCGGCGAGCATCTTCAGCAGTCTCAGGTATTCGTCGCGGGTGGCGACGGCCTGCTCGGGGGTGACGGTGTCCTCACCGAGGTGGTCGAGGGTGACCGCGAGACCATCGTCGACGAGCGCGCGGGTCGCGCGCAACGCGTCGTCGGTGGCAGCACCGGCGACGAACCGGCGAACGACGTCCCGGGTGTACGGGGCGGTCGCGACGAGCCGCTCGACCTGGGATGACCGGGAGGCGGCGAGGATGACGGAACGGAGCATGAACCGAGCGTATCGCCCCTGCCAGGGGCCCCGCCGACGGGCGGCCGGGCCGCCCTCGCTCAGGGGGCGGGGCGGCGGCGGTGGCGCCGATCGGCTACAACGATGCCGTGGACCAACGCCCCCGCCGCCGACTCCGTTCGGCCTCCGTGCAGCTCGGCGCGCTCACCGCTCTCGCGCTCGCCCTCTCCGGCTGCAACATGACCTCGGACGACGACGATGACGACGACTGCGCCCTCGGGCCGGTCGGTGGAGGCGACACGGTCGCGCTGGCGATGCGGGTCCCCGCTGCCACCGGTCGCGCCGCACCGGAGCCAACCACGGCGGCCGTGCCCGAGCGCGGCGGGTTCGGCACCCACCTCGCCTCCTGCGGCGGCTGAGGTGCGCCGCGAGACGGTCACGCCACGACCCGACTGGGACGCCACCATCCGGGCGCAGGGGCTGGTCTACGTCGACACCGAGCTGCCCGACGGCGGGATCATGTCGTACTGGGACGAGACCGCCGCGTACGCCTTCGAGCTGGACGAGGTGCTGCGGCTGGAAGAGGCCACCGAGGAGTTGCACCGGATGTCGGTGGCCGCCGCCGAGCACGTGGTGGCCCAGCGCCGGTACGCCGAGTTCGGCATTCCGGCGTGGGCGGCCGACGCCGTGGCCCGATCGCTGCGCGAGGCGCCACCCACCCTCTACGGGCGCTTCGACCTCGCCTACGACGGCACCTGGCCGCCGAAGATGCTGGAATACAACGCGGACACCCCGACCGCGCTGGTCGAGGCGAGCATCATCCAGTGGTACTGGCTGGAGCAGACCCGGCCGGACCTGGACCAGTGGAACAGCCTGCACGAGCGGCTGGTCGGCGCCTGGGCCAAGATCGGGGCCGGGCTGCACGATCCTCGGGTGCACGTGCTCTGGTCGAACGAGGAGGAGTCGGGCGAGGACCACATGACCGCCGGCTACCTCGCCGAGACCGCCCGACAGGCCGGCCTGGACGTCGAGCTGCTCCCGATCCAGGAGATCGGCTGGGACGGCCGGCGCTTCGTCGACGCCGCCGACCAACCGGTGACCACCTGCTTCAAGCTCTACCCGTGGGAGTGGATGCTGGCCGAGCCGTACGGGCCGGCGGCGCTGTCGCCGGGCACCCCGACCACCTGGATCGAACCGGCGTGGAAGCTGCTGCTGTCCAACAAGGCGCTGCTCGCGGTCCTCTGGGAGCTCTACCCCGACCACGAGTTACTCCTCCCGGCCTACCTCGACTCGCCGCGCGGCATGCCCGAGTACGTGGCCAAGCCGCTACTCGGCCGGGAGGGCGGTTCGGTACGCATCGTGACCGCCGAGGAGGAGATCACCAACCCGGGGATCTACGGCGACGAGGGCTGGTGCTACCAGGAATTCCGGGCGTTGCCACAGTTCGACGGCAATCGGATGGTGCTGGGCAGCTGGATCGTCGACGGCGAATCGGCCGGGGTGGGCGTGCGGGAGAGCGCCAGCCTGATCACCGACGGTTACGCCCGTTTCCTGCCGCACTACATCGACGCGCCGCGCACCCCATGAGTCGTCTACCGTTGGGGGCGTGAACTTCGACGCGTACGCCCGGACCGGCGTTGACCTGGTCAACGCCCGCCTGGACGACCTCGACGACCTGCGGGCCCTCTTCCCCGACGACAACGCCTGGATGCGCGACGAGGTCGCGGACCGGGACGTCGCGATCTTCCGACGGGCCCAGAAGCGGTTGCGCGACGTCTTCGAGTACGGCACCTCGGGGCGGGACGCCCAGGCGGTCACCGAGCTGAACACGCTGCTCGAGGCGTTCCCGGTGCAGCCGCGCATCTCCGGGCACGACTCCAGCGACTGGCACATGCATGTGACCAGCCGGGGTGCCTCGGTCAGCGCGGAATACCTGGCCGGCGCGGTCTGGGGGCTGTCGGTCTGGCTCTGCGAGTACGGCAGCGCCCGGTTCGGGGTCTGCGCCGACGAGCGGTGCGGCAACGTCTACCTGGACACCTCGTCCAACTGCTGCCGGCGGTTCTGCTCGGAGCGCTGCGCCACCCGCTCGCACGTGGCGGCGCACCGGGCCCGCAAGCGTGCGGCGGTCGGCGAGCAGGTGACCGTTGCGGCGCAGCCGACCTCGGGCGCCGACTCGCTCACGCCGGTCAGCTGACACCGCCACCGTCCCGGGGGGGGGCGGACGGGTCAGGCGTCGATCGGGGACGGCGCGGTCAGGTGCTGGCGGGCGAACTCCAGCGAGGCGCGCAGGTCCGCCTCGCGCACCTCGCGGCTCTTCGCGCCCCGGGTGGCGACCTCCACCGCCACCGACCCGGTGAAGCCCCGGCCGGCCAGCGACGAGAGCAACTCCCCGCAGGGTTGGGTGCCGCGCCCGGGCACCAGGTGCTCGTCGCGGCCCTCGCCGGTGCCGTCACCGAGGTGCACGTGCGCCAGCCCCGCGCCCATCCGGTCGGCCATCTCGAGGGGGTCGCTGTGGGAGGCCGCGCAGTGCGACAGATCCAGGGTGTACGACGGGTAGCCGGTGTCGGTGGGGTCCCAACCCGGCACGTACGGGACGAACTGCCGACCCGCCATCCGCACCGGGTACATGTTCTCCACCGCGAAGCGCAGGCCGTTGAACCGGTCCTCGACCGTGGCCAACCCCTCGGCGAAGTTACGCGCGTAGTCGCGTTGCCAGGAGAACGGTGGGTGCACCACGACGGTCGGCGCCCCCAGCGTCTCGGCCAGCTCGCCGGCCCTGCGCAGCCGCTCCCACGGGTCCGGGCTCCACACCCGCTGGGTGACCAGCAGGCAGGGCGCGTGCACCGAGAGCACCGGCATGTCGTAGTGCGTGGAGAGGCCGCGCAGCGCGCCCGCGTCCTGGCTGACCACGTCGGTCCAGACCATCACCTCGACGCCGTCATAGCCGAGTGCCGCGGCCAGTTGGAACGCCGCCGCGGTCGGCTCGGGAAAGACCGACGAGCTGGACAGGAGCACGGGAACGCGGTAAGTCACATCAGCCAGCGTAGCCCGGCAGCGCCTGGGGCACCGTGACGAGAGCCGGCAAAGCGGCCGAAACTGGTCACCCGGTCAGATCGGTTCGAGTTGATCCAACCGGCGAAGAATGACCCCCTCCCGCAGCGCCCACGGGCAGATGTCCAGCGAGTCAAGATCCAGGCGGCGCATCACCGCCTCGGCAACCACGGCACCGGCCAACAACTGGTGTGCCCGACCCGCGCTGACCCCCTCCAGCTCCATCAACTGGGCCGGTGGGATGTGCCGGATGAAGCCGATGACCTGCCGCAACCCGGCGCGGGTCAGGCTGCGCCGCACCCAGAGCCCGGCACCGGACGGCGCCGCCCCGGCCAGTCGGGCCAGGGTGCGGAACGTCTTCGAGGTGGCCACCGCCCGGTCCCAACCCACCTCGGTCATCTGATCGACGACCTTGTCCAGCCGCCCGTCCACGTACTCCCGGAGCTTGTCGACGGTCTCCGCCGACGGCGGGACCGCGCTGCCCGGGTCGACCCCCAGCCGCTCCCGGGTCAGCCGGCCGGCCCCGAGCGGCAGTGAGACCGCGACGTCCGGGTCCTCGTCGATGCCGGCGGCGATCTCCAGCGAGCCGCCGCCGATGTCCAGCACCAGCAGCCGCCCCGCCGACCAACCGGACCAACGCCGTACCGCCAGGAACGTCATCCGCGCCTCGTCCGCCCCGGAGAGCACCGCCAGGCGTACGCCGGTCTCGTCACGGACCCGGGCCAGCACCTCGGCCGCGTTGGTGGCGTCGCGTACCGCGGACGTGGCGAACGCGATCAGGTCGTCGGCCTTCAGCCCGGTGGCCGCCGCCTTGGCCATGCCCACGGCCTTGACCAGGCCGTCCGCGCCCGCCTCGGTCAACGCGCCATCCGGGCCGATCTGCTCGGCCAGCCGGAGCACCACCTTCTCGGAGTGCGCCGGCCACGGGTGCGCGCCGTGGTGTGCGTCCACCACAAGGAGGTGCACCGTGTTGGACCCAACGTCGAGGACACCCAGTCGCATGGTGAAGACCCTAGGTGCAACACGTTTGCGCGGCTCGGCGGCCCACGGACCTCACCGCGCGTACGCTGGGCCGGGTGACGATGGAGCTCCGTGTGCTGGTGGACGACCCGGGCGACCCGCGCAGCCGCGAGGTGCCACTGGACTTCCCCCGGGAGTGGATCGAGTTCACCGACCCGGCCGACGACACGCACCAGATCCGGGCCGACCTGACCTGGCTGCTCTCCCGCTGGACCTGCATCTTCGGCAAGGGCTGCCACGGCATCATCGCAGGCCGGGCCGCCGACGGTTGCTGCTCGCACGGGGCGTTCTTCACCGACTCGGACGACGAGAAGCGAGTCCGCAACGCCGTCAAGCGACTCACCCCGTCGACCTGGCAGCATTTCCAGCGCGGGTTCAAGAACTGGACCGACGAGGACACCATCGACGGCAAGAACCCGGCCCGCCGCACCGCCACCCAGGGCAGCGAGGGTCCGTGCGTGTTCCTCAACGACGCCGACTTCGTCGGCGGGGGCGGCTGCGCTCTACACGCCCAGGCGTTGCGCGACGGGGTGCACCCGTTGGAATACAAGCCGGACGTCTGTTGGCAACTGCCGATCCGCCGAGACCAGGACTGGGTCAAGCGACCGGACAACTCCAAGGTGCTGGTCTCCACCCTGTCCGAGTTCGACCGGCGGGGTTGGGGAGCCGGTGGGCACGACCTGGACTGGTGGTGCACCTCCTCGACGGACGCGCACGTGGGCGCCGAGCCGATGTACCTGTCGTACGGGCCGGAGCTGACCGCGCTGATCGGCGCTGCCGCGTACGAACGGCTGGCCGAGCTGTGCGCGGCCAGGACGAAGCAGGGCATGGTCGCCCCCCACCCCGCCGACGCGCTCTGAGCACAACACCATGATCGACGGACCCCACCTCTCGCCCCGACGCCGCCTTGGCAGCCGAGCAAATGAGGACATGGGTCGGGACAGCCCAAAGGGGGCCTGCGTCGAGCGCAGACCCCCTTCGAGTACGCCGATCACGGCTCGAACTTGTAGCCCAGGCCCCGGACGGTGACGATGAAGCGCGGCGCGGACGGCTCCGGCTCGATCTTGGAGCGCAGCCGCTTGACGTGCACGTCCAACGTCTTGGTGTCACCGACGTAGTCGGCGCCCCAGACCCGGTCGATGAGCTGGCCGCGGGTGAGCACCCGACCCGCGTTGCGCAGCAGCAGCTCCAGCAGCTCGAATTCCTTCAGCGGCAGCTGCACGGCCCCGCCGTCGACGGTCACCACGTGCCGCTCGATGTCCATCCGCACCGGCCCGGCGGCCAGGGTCGGAGCGCCCGCGTCAGCCACCTCCGGGCTCTGCCGGCGTAGCACCGCGCGGATCCGGGCGACCAGTTCCCGAGGCGAGTACGGCTTGGTGACGTAGTCGTCGGCGCCGATCTCCAGCCCGACCACCTTGTCGATCTCGCTGTCCCGGGCGGTGACCATGATGATCGGCACGGCGGAGCGCTGCCGCAACTGCCGGCAGACCTCGGTCCCCGACATCTCGGGCAACATCAGGTCGAGCAGCACGATGTCGGCGCCGGTTCGGTCGAACTCGGTGAGGGCGTCGGTGCCGGTCGCGGCGACCGAAACCTCAAAACCCTCCTTGCGGAGCATGTACGACAAGGCGTCGGAGAACGACTCCTCGTCCTCGACCACCAGAACGCGGCTCAACGGGGATTTCCTTTCCATTTGCTGTCAGACCTGCCGTAGCCCAGTCGGACCGGACTCGATCCCAACCGGCGGCAGTGTCGCCAGCAGGTCGTCCGGTGGGCTGGCGGGCAGCCGGAGGGTGAACGTCGATCCGCCACCAAGAGTGCTCGATACCTCGACTCGTCCGCCATGGTTGCTCGCGATGTGTTTCACGATCGCCAGGCCGAGCCCGGTGCCGCCGGTGGCACGGGAGCGGGCCTGGTCGGCCCGGTAGAACCGTTCGAAGATCCGGTCCACGTCGGTGGGGGCGATGCCGATGCCCTGGTCGGCGACGGCGATCTCGACGTGCTCGTCGTCACCGCGGAGGGTGACCCGCACCGCGGTGTCCTCGGCCGAGTAGTTGATGGCGTTCTCCACCAGGTTCGCCACCGCCGTGGCGAGTTGGGAGTCGCTGCCGTACGCGGTGAGACCACGCTCGCCGTCCACGGTCACCTCGACACCCCGGGCGGAGGCCGTGGTGCGGGTCCGGTCGACCACCTCGGCGATCACCCAGTCCAGCGCGACCGGCTCCGGTGGCGGCTGCGGTTCGGCACCCTGCAACCGGGTCAGCTCCAGCAACTCCTGCACCAGCCGACCCAGCCGGGTCGACTCGTGCTGGATCCGTTCGGCGAACCGGCGGGCGGCCACCAGGTCCTCGGAGAGGTCAGGCGCCGCGGCGTCGGCCGGCTCGGTCGCGTCCAGCAACGCCTCGGCGAGCAGTTGCAGTGCCCCGATCGGCGTCTTGAGCTCGTGGCTCACGTTGGCCACGAAGTCGCGTCGCACGCGGGTCAGCCGGTGCGACTCGGTCACGTCGACCGCCTCGACCGCGACGACGCCGTTGCCGAGGCCCATGGCCCGTAGGTGCACGCCGAGCGGGTTCTCCCCCGCGCTGTCGCGACCCCGGGGCAGGTCCAGCTCGATCTCGCGCCGCACTCCGGTGCGGCGCACCTGGCCGGCAAGGGTACGGATCAAGGGGTGCGCGGCGATCGAGCCGGGGGTGCTGCCGGTACGCAGAAGCCCCATCGCGCGGGCGGCCGGATTGATCAGAACGGGCACATCGTCGTCGTCCAGGACCACGACACCGGCCCGGAGCGAGTCGATCGTCCGGCGGCCGAGCCCGGCCTGTTGCTCGTCGGCTATCGCGGGCCTCCCCCTGCTCCAGCGGGAGCTCGCGCTCCCCTTCGACGTGGAGCGATCGTCCCGCGCCGGCAGGAACCGGGGCAGCAGGAAACCGGCGGCCATCCCGGCCACCAACGCCACGGCCACCACGACCGCCACTACCCACTCCACCCGGCGATCGTAGGGTCATTGTTAACCTGGCTACCACACAGACCGGGACGAAACCCCCTCACTTCCTAAATTGTTCACCCCTGCGTCTGGCGTCGTTCACCGTGGTTCATCCGTGGTCCGTCATCGCCACCTACCGTTGGCGTCGCACCTGCTGAACCCCCCTGCGCCGGCACCCGTCGGCGGCGACCGACCACAGGACGTGATGATGCGCGACGAGTTCCGGGCCGACCTCCAAATCGTCAGCCAACTGCTGGTGGACATGGCGGAGGGCGTCCGCGCCGCCATGCGCCAGGCCACCCGGGCCCTGCTCACCGCCGACCGGCAGGCCGCCGAGACGGTCATCGAGCGGGACGCCGAGATCGACGACCTCTACCGGCACGTCGAGGAGCGGGTCTGCGACCTGCTCGCCCGACAGGCACCGGTCGCCTCCGACCTCCGGGCGATGATCACCGCGCTGCACGTGGCCGCTGATCTGGAGCGGATGGGCGACCTCGCCGACCACGTGGCGAAGACCGCGCTGCGCCGGCACCCCTCTCCCGCCGTCCCGGCCGAGCTGCGGACGGTCTTCACGGAGATGTCCGAAATCGCGGACCGAATGGCGGTGAAGATCGGTTCGGTGCTGGCGAAGCCCGACGCCGACCTTGCCGGCGAACTGGACCGCGACGACGACGCCATGGACGAGTTGCACAAGAGCCTGTTCGCGGTGCTGCTCGGCGACGACTGGCCGTACGGGGTGGAGACCGCGATCGACGCCACCCTGCTGGGCCGCTTCTACGAGCGCTTCGCCGACCACGCGGTCAACGCCGGCGAGCACGTGATCTTCCTGATCACCGGCCAGAGCACGCCCACCAGCAACTGACCCGTTACAAGGAAGGGCCCCTCGTTGTCGCCTGGCGACAACGAGGGGCCCTTCCTTGCTGATCAGCGACCCTGGTTGGCCACCGCCGCGGCGGCTGCCTTCGCGGCGGTCGGGTCGAGGTAGGTGCCGCCCAGAGTGAGCGGGCGCAGCTGCGGGTCGAGGTCGTAGCGCAGCGGGATGCCCGTCGGGATGTTCAGCTTGGCGATCGCCTCGTCGGAGATCTGGTCGAGGTGCTTGACCAGGGCGCGCAGCGAGTTGCCGTGCGCGGCCACCAGCACCGTCCGGCCAGCCAGGATGTCCGGCACGATCGAGTCGTACCAGTAGGGCAGCATCCGGTCGACGACGTCCTTGAGGCATTCGGTACGCGGCATCAGCTCGGCCGGCAGCAGCGCGTAGCGCGGGTCACCGACCTGCGACCACTCGTCGTTGTCGTCGATCGGCGGCGGCGGCGTGTCGTACGACCGGCGCCAGAGCATGAACTGCTCCTCGCCGTACTCGTCCAGGGTCTGCTTCTTGTCCTTGCCCTGCAGGGCGCCGTAGTGCCGCTCGTTGAGCCGCCACGACCGGCGCACCGCGATCCAGTGCCGGTCGGCGGCGTTGAGCGCCAGCTCGGCGGTGCGGATCGCACGGCGCATCACGCTGGTGTGCACGACGTCCGGCAGCAGGCTGTGCTCGCGCAGCAGCTCGCCGCCGCGCCGCGCCTCGCCCTCGCCCTTCTCGGTCAGGTCGACGTCCACCCAGCCGGTGAAGAGGTTCTTGGCATTCCAGTCGCTCTCACCGTGCCGCAGCAGGACCAGCGTCCCGACGGTGGGCCCTTCGCTCGCAGTCATGCGGATCATCCTGCCTCAACCGCCCGGTGGACACGCGGGCAGCCGTCGTGACGACCACCACGTGAAAATGCGGGTGACCAGCGGATCCGCCCGCCACTAGGGTTGTAAGGCACGACAGTCACATCGGTCATTACTTACAAGCGGGGCGCCATATGCGGACGATGCGGAGTTGGTTCCGGGACACCACCGGCGGCCTACCGACCACCTTCTGGTACCTGTGGTCCGGCACTCTGATCAACCGGCTCGGCTCGTTCGTCCTCGTCTTCCTCGCCATCTACCTGACCCAGGAACGTGGCTTCTCGGCCTCTCAGGCCGGCCTGGTGATCGGCCTCTGGGGTGTCGGCGGCGCGTTCGGCACCACCGCCGGCGGCACCCTCGCGGACCGGTGGGGCCGACGACCGACGTTGCTCACCGCGCACGTCGGCGCGGCCGCCATGATGCTCGCGCTCGGGTTTGCCCGGGATCTCTGGGCGGTGGCGCTGGGCGCCCTGTTGCTCGGCATGTTCGCCGAGGCGGCCCGGCCCGCGTTCGGGGCGATGATGATCGACGTGGTGCCGGCGAAGGACCGACTCCGTGCCTTCTCGCTCAACTACTGGGCGATCAACCTGGGCTTCGCCTGCGCCGCCGTCCTCGCCGGCCTCGCCGCGCAGGCCGACTACCTGCTGCTGTTCGTGGTCGATGCCGCCACCATGCTGATCACCGCGCTGATCATCTTCAGCCGCGTGCCGGAGACCCGGCAGACCGGTTCCGCCACCGCTGCCGCCGCGAAGGCCCCGCGCGGCGCCCTGCGCACGATCCTCACCGACCGCGTCTACCTCGGATTCGTGGCACTCAACCTGTTCGCCGCGCTGGTCTTCCTCCAGCACATCTCGATGCTGCCGATCGCCATGGGCGACGATGGCCTGAGCCCGGCCACCTACGGCACGGTGATCGCGCTCAACGGCGTCCTCATCGTGGTCGGCCAACTCTTCGTACCCCGTCTGATCCGGGGCCGGAGCCGCTCGCACGTGCTCGCGCTGGCATCCGTGGTGATGGGCGTCGGGTTCGGGCTGACCGCGTTCGCCGGCACCGCCTGGTTCTACGGGCTGACCGTGCTGATCTGGACGGTCGGCGAGATGCTGAACTCGCCCTCCAACTCCACGCTGATCGCCGAGCTCTCCCCGGCCGAGCTACGCGGCCGCTATCAGGGCGTGTTCTCCCTCTCGTGGCAGATCGCCGGGGCTAGCGCGCCGATCCTCGGCGGCCTGGTGCGCGAGCACGCCGGCAACGACACCCTCTGGTACGGATGCGCCGTGCTCGGCGCCCTGACCGCGGTGGCCCATCTGGTGTCGGGGCCGGCCCGGGAGCGCCGTGCCACCGCCCTGCGCCATTCCGGCGAAGCGCTGGCACCGGTCACCGCCAACCGAGGGTCACAGCCCGCCGAGGCAGTCGTCTGACGACTGGCGCAGCGCGCCCTGAGTTTTCTACTGTGCAGGAAAATAGTTAAGAAACCGAACTGTCGGGAGGTCGGGTGCACGCCCTGCGGCGCTGGTGGCACGACACCGCAGGCGGGCTCCCCGCCACCTTCTGGTACCTCTGGGCCGGCCTGCTGATCAACCGGGCCGGCGCGTTCGCCATGCTGTTCCTCTCGCTGTACCTCACCGACGTGCGCGGAGCGAGCGTTGGGCTGGCCGGCGCGGTGGTCGGCGCGTACGGGGCCGGCGGGGCAGCCGGAACGCTGCTCGGAGGGGTGCTTGCCGACCGGTGGGGCCGCCGGGCAACCCTGCTCGCCGCGCACCTCGTCACGGCCGGCCTGATGGTGGCGCTCGCCTTCAGCCGACCACTGCTCCTGATCGCGGTGCTCTCCGCGCTGGTCGGCGTGGTCCACTCGATGCCTGGTCCGGCGTTCGTCGCGGCAATCGTCGACGTGGTGCCCGCTGAACGCCGCTCGCGCGCGTTCAACCTCCAGTTCTGGGCGTTCAACCTCGGAATGGCGGTCGCCTCACTGCTCGCTGGGGTGCTGGCCGAGGCGAGCTTCACCGCGCTGTTCCTGGTCGACGCCGGCGCAACCCTGACCGCCGCCGCCGTGATCGGTTGGAAGGTGCCGGAGACCCTGCGACTGGCCACTCCCACGGCCGAACTCCCGCACGCCACCCGCCCGGCGTCGAGGTCCGTCCGGCCCCGCCGACCAGGACTGCACACCGCGCTCACCGACCGCACCTTCCTGGTCTTCGTCGGGCTCACCTTCGTGCTGGCCGTGCTCACCATGCAGACTTCGACGATCATGCCGCTGGCCATGCGCGCGGACGGCCTGGGCCCATCGGCGTACGGGCTGGTGGTGGCACTCGGCGGCGCGCTGATCGTGGTCGGGCAACTGTTCGTGCCCCGGCTGATCGATCGGCACCGCAAGGACGTCGTGCTGGCCACCTCCACCGCGCTGCTGGCGCTCGGCTTCGGGGCGCTCGCCGTCGCCGACGAGCTGGCCATCTACCTGGGTGCCGCAGTGATCTGGACGGTCGGCTCGATGCTCGCCGCCCCGCCGAACGCGCAGATCAACGCCGACCTGGCACCGCCGCAGCTACGGGCGCGGTACCAGTCCGTCTTCTACCTGACGTTCCCGGCCGCCGCCTTCGTCGCTCCCACTCTCGGCGGGGTGAGCCTGCAGCACCTCGGCGACCGGCACTGGTTGATCGTGGCCGGGCTGGGCCTGCTGGCCGCGCTCGGGCATCTACTTGCCGGGCCATCCCGGGAGCGGCACGTCGCCGCGCTGCGCCGGGCCGCCAGCCGGGAGTCGACAACGCCTGTGGAACGCGTGCCAGCCGCGTAACCCGCCAATCCGGGCACCCGAATGACCACCCACACACGCGCAGAGGCGTGCCGGCCCGAGGCCTATTCGTGCATGCCCTTTGCGCACATTGGTCGCCTTGCGCCCCACCGTCCACGCAAAGCGCCCACCACGTCCCTAAGGTCGTGGTGGGCGCCCGCCGGTGGGGCCGGCGGCGGCGGGCAACACTCACCCCCGTAAGCATCGCCCGCTCACGCCGCCGGTCCAAACAGGTGGGAACCGTCCCCCAACGGTTAATCCACCCGTCCCCTCGCGCCTCGCCTGGTGCGCGGATCTGATCGATCCGCCGCTCCCCCGAACGTTTCCAAGCGTGGCGCGGTGCAATAAAGCTAGTTCGCCCGGATTCTGAATTCAACCTAGAACGGCTGTTCCGCCGGTCACAACTGGCGAGTATCCGCTGCTCGGGCCTCGATCTTTGGCAACAGCGGCGTACCCGTCAGCCATTCCCGCAAACACCTCAACCGTCTTCCCGATCCGGTGACTCGGTCCGGAAGAAGTTGCTCTGCCGGCCGTCGCGCATCTGTTCCTGATAAATCAGGTTCAGCCGGCGCAGGTCAAAGGTGTAGAACCACTCATCCCAGGTGATCTCACGGATCCGGCTACTTTCCCGGTATCCGGGGATGTTGAAGGTCAACACACCCGCCCTGCCGTCCCGCTCGGTGCCAGCGATGGTCGCCGGCTTCGCTCCGCGCTCTCGGGCCCAGCGCTGGATCACCTCATGATTCGTGGTGATCAGGCTCCGTCCCGGCCGCTCCGGCCGGTCCATGATCGACGAGATTACCTGGGAGCTGCTGACCGACCGCCCAGTGCCCCGTCCGGTCCGGATCCCACCGGCAGCCGTGCTCCCCCCGGTCGACCGGGGCGCCGTCCGCTTGGCAGGCGCCGCGCGCTTGGCCGTGGTGCGCTTGGTAGGCGCCGCGCGCTTGGCCGTGGTGCGCTTGGCAGGCGCAGCGCGCTTGGCCGCCGGCCGCGCCGGCGCCTTCTTCGCCGGTGCCTTCCGCGCAGGCGCCGTCCGGGCCGTCGCTGTCTTACGGGCAGCCGTCGTCTTACGCGCGGCTGTCGACTTACGCGCGGCTGTCGACTTACGGGCAGCTGTCGTCTTACGCGCAGCTGTCGACGTCGCCGCCGGTGTCGTCTTCTTCGCCGCCGTTGTCTTCTTTGCCGCCGTCGACTTACGCACGGCAGTCGTCTTCTTCGCGGCGGCCCGCTTCGCGGGTGCGCTCTTGTTCGCCGGCGCGGCCTTCGCGCGGCTCGGCGCCGCCCTGGCCGCCGACTTCTTGGTGGCGGCGGCACGACCCGCCGACGCCCTGGTGCCGGCGGCCCGGCCCGATGGGCCGGTGCTGCTCCGACCCGCGCCGGACCGCATCGAACGCACCAACTGTTTCACCAGGTCAGGCTTGCGCAGCGCGGAGATCCCGGAGACCCCGCGTTTGCGTAGTTGTCCGCGGATGTCGTCCACCCGCATTCGGGAGATCTCCGACTCGGAGACTCCAGGGGTACCCGGCGTCTGGTTGCCGGCCTGTCGCTTGGTCCTGGTCGCAGTTGCGCCGCGACCTGAGCTGTTCCGCTGAGCCATGGGACGCTCCGCTCCTTGACACTCCGTCTTCGGCGCGCGGGGGTCCCTTGCCGCACCGCGCGGTGCGGCATACCCGTCAGGAGCACTCCGAACCACCTGCGACAGACCAGGTCAGGGCTGAGCGGTCAGGCCGGGTCGGGGCCGGAGCCGGAGGGCTCGAAGAGATGGGCGAACGCAGCCAGGTTGGCGGTCGACTCGCCACGCTTGACCCGCCACTCGTACTCGCGCCGGATCGAGCTGCCGAAGCCGATCTCCAACATCGTGTCGAACGACTCGTCGGCGTACGTGAGCACGGCACCGAACAACCGGTCCAACTCGTCGGCGTCGACGCCGGCCGGATTGACCCGCCCGGTCAGGTACACGTCGCCGACCGCGTCGGTGGAGAAGGAGACCCCGTACATCCGGGCGTTGCGCTGCAACAGCCAGGCCCACAGCTCCTCACGGCGTTCGTCCGGCTGACGCATCACGAACGCCTCGACCCGCAGCGCGTGCTCACCGACGATCAGGTTGCAGACCGTCTTGAGCTTGTGGGTGCCCGGCAGGGTCACCGCATACGAGTCGGGGCCGGTCGACTCCCACACCAGGTCACGCTCGGCACAGACCGACTCGATCAGGGTCGCAAGATCGCTCTTCGGGCTCACCGGACCCACTCTACGACCGACCCGGCCGACGCACCGGTTGGCGACCGACGCCCCCGGTCACCAGGAGCAGGAGAGCGCAGGGTCGGCCACCAGGTCCGCCGCGAGCCGGGCACGGTGCCCGGCGATCGCCTCGCCGTACACACCGAGCAGACCGGCGACCGTACGGTCCCAGGAGAAGTGCCGCGCGTGCTGCTCGGCGCCACGGGCCAGCACCGCCCGGAGGGCCTGGTCCGGCAGCAGACGGCCCAGCGCGCGGGCCCAGTCGACTGGGTCGTGCCCGTCGATCAGTACGCCGCTCACCTGATCCCGAACGGCGGTGACCAGACCTCCGACGGCGGCGGCCAGCACCGGCGTACCGCAGGCCTGTGCCTCCAGGGCGACCAGCCCGAACGATTCGTTGTGCGACGGCACCGCGACCAGATCGGCGGCCCGGTACAGGGCCGGCAGGTCGTCACCGGTGAGCGGCGGCAGGAACCGCACCCCGTCGGTGACCCCGAGCCGGGCGGCCAGCTCGATCAGCGCGGTCGGTCGGTCCAGCCCACTGCCACTGGGCCCGCCACAGATCACCACGGTCACCTGGTCGGCCAGCGCCGGGTCGCGCTCCCGCAAGGCGGCGACCGCGCGGATCAACACGTCGGGCGCCTTGAGCGGCTGGATCCGACCGACGAAGGCGACGACGTACCCGTCGGTCGGCAGCCCCAGCCTGCGGCGAGCCTCGCGGGCGGCCGCGGACCGGTCGCCCGGCGCGGGCCGGAACCGGTCCAGGTCGACGCCAGGCTGCACGACGGAGACCCGGGTCGGGTCGGCGTCGTACCGGTCAAGGAGGTCGGTGGCCTCGACCCGGGTGTTGGCGACCAGCCGGTCCGCCTCGGCGACCACCTGTTCCTCACCGATCACCCGGGCCTTGGGCTCTGGCCGGTCGCCGGCCGCGAGCTGGGCGTTCTTGACCTTCGCCAGGGTGTGCGCGGTGTGCACCAGCGGCACCCCCCAACGCTCCTTGGCCAGCCAGCCCACCTGGCCGGAGAGCCAGTAGTGGGAGTGGATCAGGTCGTAGTGCCCGGGCGGGCGGGACGCCTCGGCCCGCAGCACCCCGGCGGTGAAGGCGCAGAGCTGGCCGGGCAACTCCTCCTTGGTGAGGCCCTCCAGAGGGCCGGAGGTGATGTGCCGGACCTGCACGCCAGGTGCCATCTCGACCACCGGGGGCAGGTCACCGGAGGTGGCCCGGGTGAAGATCTCCACCTCGACGTTGGCCTCCGCGAGTCGCCGGGCGACCTCGAGGATGTAGACGTTCATTCCGCCGGCGTCGCCCGTGCCCGGCTGATGCAGGGGGGAGGTGTGCACCGACAGGGTGGCGATGCGGCGAGGGCGGGGCCACGGTTGGGCACCTCGCTGACGTCCGACACCGGTGTGCATTTCCGCCACGTCCGCTCCTTTGCCACGGTTAATGCCGTCTCGCACGACCGGCGCTTCTCGGTCAACCTGTACGCCGGATGTCATCTTCCCCATCGGGCTTTGGAAATTCCCCGGCGCGGCCCCGCGGGGTGACGGACCTCATCACCGCACGCCCGTCAATGGGCCCCCACGCCCGGTCGGGGCGGGTCCTGCGGCCGGGGTGACAATGTCGGGATGACCGCCATCGCCATCGTCACCGGAGCGTCCAGCGGGATCGGCGCGGCCACGGCCCGCCGACTCGCCGCCGAGGGCTTCCACGTGCTCGCCGCCGCCCGCCGCGCCGAACGGCTCGCCGACCTGGTTGCCGAGATCACCGCCGCTGGCGGGCAGGCCACCGCGGTGACCTGCGACATCACCTCGGACGAGTCGGTGGCCGGGCTGGCCGAGGCCGCCGCCCAGGCACCCGGACCGGTCACCCTGCTGGTCAACAACGCCGGCGGAGCGCGTGGGCTGGACCCGGTGGAGTCCGGCTCGGTCGCCGACTGGCAGTGGATGTACGACGTCAACGTGCTCGGCACGCTGCGGGTCACTCAGGCGCTGCTGCCGGCGCTGGAGGCGTCCGGCTCCGGCACCATCGTGGTGGTCTCCTCCACCGCCGGCCTGACCGTGTACGAAGGCGGGGGCGGCTACACCGCGGCGAAGCACGCACAGACCGCCATCGCCGGCACACTCCGTCTGGAGTTGTGCGGCCGACCGCTGCGGGTGATCGAGATCGACCCGGGCATGGTGAAGACCGACGAGTTCGGGCTGGTCCGCTTCGAGGGCGACGCGGAACGGGCCGCCGCCGTCTACGCCGGGGTGCCCGATCCGTTGGTCGCCGAGGACGTCGCCGACTGCATCGCCTGGTGCGCCACCCGCCCCGAACACGTCAACGTCGACCGCCTGGTGGTCCGGCCGCGGGCGCAGGCAGCCCAGCACAAGGTGCACCGGGTCTCCTGAGGTCGTCGACAGGGAGGGCGGCATGAGCGGTGCGGCGCGGCATCGGCCGCTCGGCGTGGTCACCCGGGGCACGACCAACCCGAACCGGCTCCGTCGGGTGGACAACTGGATCGTCGCCACCTGCGCCGACCGGCTGTTGGCGGCGGCCGACCCGTTGGTGGTCGACCTCGGCTACGGCGCCACCCCGGTGACCGCAGTCGAACTGCGCGCTCGGCTGGCGGCGGGGGTTCGTCCCGACGTACGGCTGGTCGGGTTGGAAATCGACCCGGCCCGTGTGGCCGCCGCGGCACCGGCCGCCGACCCACCTGGCCTGACGTTCGCCCGTGGCGGGTTCGAGTTGGCCGGGCTCCGGCCGGTGCTGGTCCGCGCGTTCAATGTGCTGCGGCAGTACGACGAGAGCGAGGTGCCCGACGCCTGGCGGACGATGACCACCGCGCTCGCCCCGGGTGGGGTACTCGTCGAGGGCACGTGCGACGAGTTGGGGCGGCTCGCCACCTGGCTGCTGATCGACGCCGACGGCCCCCGGACGCTGACCCTGGCAGCGAAGCTCACCACGCTGGGCAGCCCTGCCGAGTTGGCGGAGCGACTGCCCAAGGCACTGATCCACCGCAACGTCCCCGGTGAGCCGGTGCACGATCTGATCCGTGCGCTGGACGACGCCTGGCAGGCCGCCGCCCCCTACGCCACCTTCGGCCCCCGCCAACGCTGGGTGAGAGCGGTAGCCCGTCTACGCGAGACCGGCTGGCCCATCCTCAACGGCCCCAACCGCTGGCGCCAGGGCGAGTTGACCCTCCCCTGGCCCCTCCCCTAACCCCAACCCCCGTGATCTTGCACTTTCGGTCCTCGATCTGCGGCTTTAGGACTGCTATGTCCCGGCAGAAAGTGCAAGATCGCCGAAAGCCAGGGGGTGGGGGTGGTTTAGAGGGCGCAGTTGATGAGGACGGGTTCGGGGTGGAGGGTCACGCCGAAGCGGGCGTGCACCGTGTCACGGATGTCGCGGGCCAGCATCAGCAGGTCGGCGGTGTGGGCTGCGCCGCTGTGGTTGGTGAGGGCCAGGGTGTGCTTGCTGGAGATGCTGACTCCGCCCTCGCCGGGGTGGCCCCTGGTGAAGCCGGCCTTGTCGATCAGCCACGCCGCGCTCACCTTGACCATGCCGTCGACCCCGGGCCAGGCGGGCGGGTCGCCCAGCTCGGCGGCGCGCTCCAGGAACAGCTCGTACGTCGCCCGGTCGAGCACCGGGTTGGTGAAGAAGGAGCCGACCGAGCGAGTGTCCGGGTCGTTGGCGTCGAGCACCATGCCCTTGCCCGCACGCAGCCGCAGCACCGCCGCTCGGGCCTCCGCCAGCGGCACCTGGTCGCCGACTTCGACACCGAGCGCCCTGGCCAGCTCCGCGTAGCGCACCGGCCCGGAGAGCGGGGACCGGGTGAGCCGGAAGTCGACGGAGAGCACCACCCAGCGGTCCGCGTACTTGAAGATGCTGCCCCGGTAGGCGAACCCGCAGTCGGCGGCGGGGATGACCTGGCGGGTGCCCTCGACCCGGTCGTACACCTCGACGCCGGTGATCGTCTCGGCGACCTCCTGGCCGTACGCGCCGACGTTCTGGATCGGGGTGGCGCCGGTCGAGCCGGGGATGCCGGAGAGGCACTCCAGCCCGGCCCAGCCGTTCGCGATCGTGGCGGCGACCAGGTCGTCCCACGGCTCGCCGGCCTCGACCCGTACGGTGACCGACCCGGCGTCCTCCGCGACGACGCGCAGGCCCCGGGAGCGCACCAGGACGACGGTGCCGGGGAAGCCGGAATCGCCGATCACCACGTTGCTGCCGCCGGCCAGGATCAGGACCGGCTCGTCGGCGGCCCGGACGGCTCGGACGGCTCGGACGATCTCGTCGGCGCTGCCCGCAGCCACGATCCGCTCGGCCGGCCCACCCATGCGCAGAGTGGTGTAGCTGGCCAGTGGACCAGGGATGGCACGATCGGCGTCGGTTGTCGGCTGGGCGGAGGCGTCTGGCACGCCCTTCACCTTAGGCTGAGTAATAGCCGTGGCACCCACTGGTCGCCCGGCACCCCGGGAGGATGGCGATGAGCAGACTGCAGGGCAGCAAGGATTTTTGGATCGGGGCGCTCCGGACGGAGGGTCCGGCTTTCGCGGCGGCGGTGGCTGAGGCGCCGCCGGAGACACCGGTGCTGTCCTGTCCGGGCTGGACGGTCAACGACCTGACACTGCACCTCGCTGGCATCTATCACTGGGTGTCGTCGTTCGTCGGCTCCGGCGTGACCGCGCAGCCGGCCCGCCGCGAGCCGCTCGAGGCGGACCCGGGTGTGAGCCCGCTCCAGCTCTGGCAGCAGGGGTACGACCGGCTGTTGACCGTCTTCGACGGGCTCGACCCGGAGGCACCGGCGTGGAACTGGGCGCCGCAGCCGAAGAAGGCCGGCTTCTGGCCGCGTCGGATGGCTCACGAGACGGCGGTGCACCGCTGGGACGCCCAGCTCGCCATCGGGGCCGGTGACCCGGTCGAGGCGAAGCTCGCGGCCGACGGGGTGAGCGAGGTTCTGGACACCTGGCTGCCGGCGGGTCGGCGGCACGTGCCGGGCGACTGGCACGGGGTGGTGCAGCTTTCCGCAAGCGACGCGGCCCAGGAGTGGTATCTGCGGCTGCGCGGCGAGGGGGTGGCGCTGCTCGACACCGCGACCATCTTCGACCACGACGACCACCATGCTCGGGCGCAGGTCAGCGGCACGGCGAGCGACCTGCTGCTGGCGCTCTGGGGTCGGGTGAGCTTCGAGACGCTGGATGTCGCCGGCGACCGCGGCCTGCTGGACGGTCTGCGCCCCGACTGAGCGGGCCTCTTCGACGAGGGCGTCACCCATTGACGGGGGGCGCCCTCGAACACGTCGTGGGTCACGTCGGGATATCAAAGAGAGCGCTCTCTTGACAGGGCGTGGAGCGCCCACCACCCTGTCGTGAGAGCGCTCTCTTGACCATCTGCCACCACCCACCCGCCTTGAGAGAGGTCGATACCCATGGCTGTCTTCCCGCGCCGCCGCCTCGCCGCGGTGGCCCTCACCGCCGTCGCCGCCCTGCTCGTCACCGCTGGCTGCGGCGGTGACGACGAGCAGGGCGGTGACGGGAAGGTCACCCTGACCGTCGACGTCTTCGGCCAGTTCGGCTACGAGCAGCTCTACCAGGAGTACATGACCGCGAATCCGAACGTGAAGATCGTCGAGCGCGGCACCGGCACCAATCTCGACGAGTACTCGCCGAAGCTGACCCAGTGGCTCGCCGCCGGCCGGGGCGCCGGCGACGTCGTGGCCATCGAGGAGGGCCTCCTGGTCGAGTACAAGGCCAACCCCGGCAACTTCGTCAACCTGCTGGACCACGGCGCCGCCGACCTCAAGGGCAACTTCCTCGAGTGGAAGTGGAACGCCGGCCTGACCGCCGACGGCAAGCAGCTCATCGGCCTCGGCACCGACGTCGGCGGCATCGCCATGTGCTACCGCAAGGACCTCTTCGAAAAGGCCGGCCTGCCCACCGAGCGCGACGAGGTCTCGAAGCTCTGGCCGACCTGGCAGGACTACATCGCCACCGGCGAAAAGTTCGTCGCGGCCAAGACGGGTGCGTCCTTCCTCGACGCGGCCACCAACACGTTCAACACGATCCTGCTGCAGACCGCCGGCAACACCACCGGCTACAGCTACTACGACACCAACGGCAACGTCGTCGTCGACAGCAACCCGGCCGTACGGCAGTCGTGGGACACCACCATGGACATCATCGACTCGGGCCTCTCCGGAAAGTACGGCTCCTGGTCCGAGGAGTGGGTGTCCGCCTTCAAGCAGTCGAAGTTCGCCACCATCGCCTGCCCCGCCTGGATGACCGGGGTCATCGAGGCGAACGCGGGCCCGACCGCCCAGGGCAAGTGGGACATCGCCCAGGTGCCCGGCAACGGCGGCAACTGGGGCGGCTCGCACCTCGCCGTGCCGAAGCAGAGCAAGCACCAGGCCGAGGCGATCGAGCTGGCCAAGTTCCTGACCAGCGCCAAGGGCCAGATCGGCGCGTTCAAGGCCAAGGGTCCGCTGCCCTCCTCGCCGCAGGCGCTCGACGACCCGGCGATCACCGGCGCGACCAACGCGTACTTCTCCGGAGCGCCGGTCGGGACGATCTTCGGCACCGGCGCGAAGAGCCTCAAGCCGGTCTACATGGGCCCCAAGAACCAGGCCGTCCGCACCGAGGTGGAGAACGCCGTGCGGACCGTGGAACTGGGCCAGCGCAACCCCGGGCAGGGCTGGACGGACGCGGTGACCAACGCCAAGAAGGCCGCCGCCAAGTAGCCCGAACGAGCGTGCGGGCGGGCCCCCGGTCACCGGAGTCCCGCCCGCACGGCGAAAGGAGTTCCCGGGCATGACCGTCCAGCTCGACGCCCGCCCGCCGGTCGCACCCCCGGCCGGCAACCAACGCCGATTCGCGGGTCGGCTCAGCCGGCTCGACACCCGCTACTCGCCGTACCTCTACATCGCCCCGTTCTTCCTGCTCTTCGCGGTCTTCGGGGTCTACCCGCTGGCGTACACCTTCTGGGTGTCCCTGCACGACTGGGACCTGCTCGGCACCGACCACCCGTTCGTCGGGGCGGAGAACTACACCCGGCTGCTCGCCGACACCGACTTCTGGCACGCGCTGGTCAACACGCTGGGCATCTTCGTGATCTCGACCGTCCCGCAGTTGCTCGCCGCGCTGTGGCTGGCCAACCTGCTGAACCGAGGGCTACGGGCCCGTACCGGCTGGCGGATGGCCGTGCTCGTCCCGAACGTCACCTCCACCGCCGCCGTGGCGATCGTCTTCGGGGTGCTCTTCGGCCGCGAGTTCGGCATGGTCAACTGGCTGCTCGACCTGGTCGGGATGGACGCGATCGAGTGGAAATCCAACCGGGTCGCCTCCTGGGTGGCCATCTCCGCCATGGTCGACTGGCGGTGGACCGGCTACAACGCGCTGATCCTCCTGGCCGCGATGCAGGCCATCCCCCGCGACCTGTACGAGGCCGCGGCGATCGACGGCGCCAACCGGGCCCGGCAGTTCTGGTCGATCACCGTGCCGCTGCTCAAACCGACGATCATCTTCTGCACCATCATCGCCACCATCGGCGGGTTGCAGCTCTTCACCGAGCCTCGGATGTTCCACTCCGGCACCAACCCGATCCGGGGCGGGCCGCTGCGTGAGTCGCAGACCCTGACCATGTACATGTTCGAGAACGCGTTCGCGCCGCACTACAACTTCGGGTACGGCTCGGCGGTGGCCTGGCTGCTCTTCGCGCTCATCGCAGTCGTCGCGGCGGTCAACGTGCTACTCCTGCGCCGAATGGGCGGCCGACCGCGCCCGGGTGCCCGGAAGGGAGTCAACCGATGAGCCGGCTCTGGCGGGCCAGCCCGCTCACCTACCTGGCCCTGGTGTTCGCCGCCGGCCTGTCGATCTTCCCGATCTGGTGGATGGTCGTCGTCGCCAGCCGCACCAACGACGCGATGGGCCAACTGCCGCCCCCGATCACCCCCGGCGGCAACCTGGGCGCGAACATCTCCCGGCTGTTCGACAACGCCGACGCGTACTTCTTGACCGGCCTGATCAACTCGGTCATCGTGGCCACCACGGTGACCGTCTCCGTGGTGTTCTTCTCCAGCCTGGCCGGGTTCGCCTTCGCGAAGCTGCGGTTCCGCGGCCGCAACGCGCTCCTGCTGGTGATCATCGCGACCATGATGGTGCCGACCCAGCTCGGCGTGATCCCGCTCTACCTGCTGATGACCCGGCTGCAGTGGAACGACCGACTGCCCGCGGTGATCGTCCCGGTGCTGGTCACCGGGTTCGGGGTGTTCATGATGCGGCAGTACGCCGGACAGGCCATCAGTGACGAACTGATCGAGGCCGCCCGGATGGACGGCTGCGGCACCGCCCGGATCTGGTGGCACGTGGTGGTGCCCGCGCTGCGCCCGGCCGCCGCAGTGCTCGGTCTGCTCACGTTCATGACCACCTGGAACGACTTCCTGTGGCCGTACGCTGTGCTGAACGATCCGGCGAATCCCACCGTGCAGCTCTCCCTGCGGGCGCTGTCGGACGGGTACTACCAGGACATGTCGCAGGTGTTCACCGGGACAGCCATCGCGACGCTGCCCCTGCTACTGGTCTTCGTGTTGTTCGGCCGGCAGATCATCGGCGGGATCATGGAAGGTGCGGTCAAGGCGTGAATGAGATCCGTTTTCCCGAGCATTTCCTCTGGGGGGCGGCCACCGCCGCGTACCAGATCGAGGGTGCGGCCCGCGACGACGGTCGCGGTCCGTCCATCTGGGACATCTTTAGCCGCACGCCGGGCAAGGTGTACCAGGGCCACACCGGCGACGTCGCCTGCGACCACTACCACCGGTACGCCGACGACGTGGAGCTGATGGCCGAGTTGGGGCTGCGGGCGTACCGGTTCTCGGTCGCCTGGCCGCGGATCCAGCCGGACGGCACCGGCCCGGCCAACCCACGGGGGCTGGACTTCTACGACCGGCTCACCGACACACTGCTGGCTCGGGGCATCGACCCGATCGTCACCCTCTACCACTGGGACCTGCCCCAGGCCCTGGGTGACCGTGGCGGCTGGACCAACCGCGACACCGCCGAACACTTCGCCACCTACGCCACGGCCGTGTACGCCCGACTCGGCGACCGGGTGGACGTGTGGACCACGCTCAACGAGCCGTGGTGCTCGGCCTACCTCGGTTACGGAAACGGGGTGCACGCCCCGGGCGAGCAGGATCCGGCAGCGGCCTTCACCGCCGTACACCATCTGCTGCTGGGGCACGGCCTGGCGGCGCGGGCGTTGCGGGCGGCCGGCGCGCGCAGCGTGGGCGTCACCGTCAACCCGGCCGACGTGCGCCCTGCCGACCCGCAGAGCGCGGCCGACGCCGCCGCGGTCCGCCTGGTCGACGGCCTGCACAACCGGATCTTCCTCGACCCGCTGTTGGCCGGCGGCTACCCGGACGACGTCCGCGAGCATGTGGCACGCATCGTCGAGCCGACGTTCATCCGGGACGGCGATGAGAAGCTGATCGCCGCCCCGATCGACCTGCTCGGGATCAACTACTACGCCCCCAGCTATGTCGCAGGTCGGCCTGACGGTGCCGGCAACGCCGCGTACCCGGGCACCGAAGGGGCGGTGCACTTCCTGCCGCCGGCCGGGCCACTCACCGACATGGGCTGGATGATCGAGCCGGCCGGGCTGACCCGGCTGCTGGAGCGGATCGCCACCGACTACCCCGGGGTGCCGCTGCTGATCACCGAGAACGGTGCGGCATTCCCCGACAAGGCGGGCGCCGACTCGCCCGACGGGCCAGCGCAGGTGATCGATGCCGATCGCATCGCCTACCTCGACGGGCACCTCCGTGCGGCGCACGAGGCGATCTCCCGGGGCGTGGACCTGCGTGGTTATCTCGTATGGTCATTCCTGGACAACTTCGAGTGGGCGGAGGGTTACCGCAAGCGGTTCGGGATCGTGCACGTCGACTACCTGACCCAGCGGCGTACACCGAAGGCCAGCGCCCGGTGGTACCAGGAGGTGATCTCCCGGAACGGGCTGTGACGAGCGGGGGGAAGGCGCGATGACGACGGCGCAGCGGCCGACGCTCGAAGCGGTAGCGGCGCGGGCCGGGGTGTCCCGGGCAACCGTGTCCCGTGTGGTCAACGGCTCCACCACCGTCGCCGAGCCGATCCGGGAGGCAGTCACCCGGGCGGTCGCCGAACTGGGGTACGTACCCAACCTCGCCGCCCGCAGCCTGGTCACCCAGCGCACCGACTCGATCGCTCTGGTCATGCCGGAGGCGGCCACCCGGGTCTTCTCCGACGACCAGGTCTTTCCCGGCATCATCCGTGGCGTCAGCCAGGAGTTGGAGGCGGCCGACAAGCAGTTGGTGCTGATGCTCGCCGGTTCGCCAGCCGGGCATCACCGGGTCGAGCGGTTCACCACCGGCCGCCACGTGGACGGGGTGCTGTTCGCCTCGCTGCACGGCGCCGACCCGCTGCCCGGCACGCTGGCCCGCCTCGGCATCCCGGTGGTGTGCAGCGGCCGGCCGCTCGGCGACGTGCCCGTGCCGTACGTGGACGTCGACCACGTCGGCGGGGTGACGGCGGCCGTACGGCACCTGATCGACAGCGGTCGCCGGCGAATTGCCAGCATCGCCGGGCCACAGGACATGGTGGCGGGGATCGAACGACTCGCCGGCTACCGCGACACGGTGGCCGGGGCCGGGCTGCCCGAGCTGGTCGCAATCGGCGACTTCACCCGGGAATCCGGGGCGGCGGCGATGCACTGGCTGCTCACCGAGCATCCCGACCTGGACGCCGTCTTCGCCGCCTCCGACCTGATGGCGCACGCCGCCATGCGAACGCTGCGCGAGGCCGGTCGGCGGGTGCCGGAGGACGTCGCGGTGGTCGGCTTCGACGACATCGAGACCGCCGCGTACACCGAACCGCCGCTGACCACCGTCCGGCAGCCCATCGTGGAGATCGGCCGGCGGATGACCCGGCAGCTGCTCCGGCTGGCCGCCGGCGAGACCATCGAGCAGGCGGTCATGCTCCCGACCGAGCTGATCCTGCGCGACTCGGCCTGACCCGCGCGCGGTGCCCGCCGCGCCCGGCGCAAGATCCGCACAACTTCAGGGTTATAGGGGTCTCACGACGCCCGGAGGCCCCTATAACCCTGAAGTTGCTGTCTGCTGAGCCGTCGCGCGCGGGCGGGCGCGGGGTTAATGCGTCGCTGCGGCGGACGATCGTCGTTAGCCTCGCCGACATGCCGGATCCTGTCGCGTTGCTGCACGTCCCCGTTCTGTCCGACATCGCCGAGTACGCGTACGCGGCCACCGTCGAGTCACCCGCTCGGCTGGTGTACACCGCCGGCGCCTGCCCGCTGGACGCCGAGGGACGCACCGTCGCGCCGGGTGACCACGCCGCGCAGGCCCCGGCAGGTGATGACGAACCTGAAGATTGCCCTCGCGGCGGCCGGCGCCACCCCCACCGACGTCGTCAAGACCACCGTTTATGTGGCGTCGTCGCAGCAGAAGGACCTGGTGACCGTCTGGGAGGTGGTGCGGGACTTCTTCGGCGACCACGACCCGCCCAGCACCCTGCTCGGGGTGACCGTGCTCGGCTATCCCGACCAACTCGTCGAGGTCGAGGCCGTCGCCGCCATCCGGATGGCGGCCTGAATGCGGATCCGTGTGGCGCGTCCCGACGATGCCCCAGCCGTGGTGGCACTGCGGGCGATGGTCTTCCCGTACCTGGTGCGTGGTGTCGAGTCGACCCGGAAGATGATCGCCGAGCCGGTTCCGGGAGAGGACTGGGCCGCCTTCGTGGCCGAGTTCGACGCCCAGGTCGTGGGTTGGGTGACCGCGCAACGCAACGGTTCGACCTCGACGGCTGACTTTGGTGACATCTCCCTGCTGCACGTGCACCCGGAGCACCGGCGGCGCGGGATCGGCACCGCGCTGCTGACGACCGCGACAGGTCACCTCGCCCCGCTGGGGATCCGCCGGCTCCGCGCCTTCGCGCAGCCGGAAGGGCTACCGTTCGCCCGTCAGCACGGCTTCGAACCCAGCCGAGAGCTGCGGTACTCGGCGCTCGACCTCAATCCAGCCCCCGCGCTGCCCGAGCCGCCGCCGGGCGTACGGCTGCGCCCGATTGCCGACCTGGACCCGTACCTCCTGTACGCGGCGGACGTGGCCGCGGCCGCCGACGAACCGGGCGACGTACCGGTCGACGCCGTCAGCTACGAGACCTGGCAGTACGACGTGTGGGACAACCTCGGCCTGGACAAGACGGCCAGCACCGCCGTCGAGGTCGACGGGGAGGTGGCGGCCTTCAGTCTGGTCAAGCGGGACGGGGACCGGATGTGGTCGGACTACACCGGCACTGTCCCGTCGTACCGGGGTCGAGGGCTGGCCCGGCTGGCCAAGACGGCGGCGCTGCACCGGGCTGCCGCCAACGGCGTGCGCATTGCGTACACCTCGAACGACGAGGAGAACGCGCCGATGCTGGCGATCAACGCCCGGCTGGGCTACCGCCCGGTGGCATCCCAGTGGTCCTGCCTGGCCGAGCTGACCTGATCAGCCGAGGCCGAGGGAGATGTTGGTCAGGCGGCGTCGAAGACCCGGCGTGCAGTGGCGAGGGTCTCCGCCCCGAAGAGGACCAGACGGACCTCGGTGACGTTCACCGGCGCGGCCGAGCGCAGCACCGTCAGGGCCTGCCGGACCGCGTCGTCGATCGGCCAGCCGTAGATGCCGGCGGAGATCAGCGGAAAGGCCACAGTGGTCACGCCCAGATCGTCGGCCACGCGAAGACTGTTGGCGTAGCAGTCGCGCAGCAGCGCCGACCGGTCTTCGCTGGCGGACCAGACCGGCCCGACGGTGTGGATCACCCAGCGGGCCGACAGTTCCCCCGCGGTGGTCGCCACCGCCTGGCCAGTGGGCAGACCTCTGCCGTAGCGGGATGCCCGAAGCGCCCGGCACTCGGCCAGGATGGCTGGCCCGCCGCGCCGGTGGATGGCGCCGTCGACCCCGCCGCCACCGAGCAGGGACGAGTTGGCGGCGTTCACGATGGCGTCGACCTGCTGGGTGGTGATGTCCCCCTCGACCAGGTTGATCTCCATGTCAGTCCTTCTCGATCGACTGGCCGAGTGATCGGCGGGCCAGCAGAGTGGCGCCGGCGACCGCCGCCGGCATGATCAGCACCGCGCCGAGCGGGATGAGGAAGCAGAGGAAGACGGCCACCCCGAAGCCGAGCGCGGCGGGTCGGTCGGCCTTCAGGATGGTGCGGCGCTGCGGCAGCCGCATTCCGCGCCGGTAGAACGGGGCCCCGACCAACTCCACGGCGAGGAACCAGCCACCCACCGCCGCCCCGATCACCGGGACGACCGTCTGGCCGACCACCGGGATGAAGCCGGCGAGGAAGAGGGGGATGCCGACCAGCGCCGTGAGCGCCACCAGCCGTACCGAGTCGGCGAGGCTGCGGCGCAACGACGACCAGAAGGGCACGTCCACCGCGCCCGGCGTGCCGCCGTACCGCTGCTCGACCTGCTCGGAGATCTTCTCGTAGAACGGGTCGCCGATGACCAGGGTGACCGCGGTGAAGGTGAGCACTCCGAGCAGGCCACCAACCCCCAGGAAGGCCAGCCCGGCGATCACCCGGACCAGGCTGCGCGTGGTGCTCGACCAGTCGTCGGCGAACGGGGTGACCAGCGCGGCGAGGTCGTCCACGAAGTACACGAGGGTGGCGAGCGCGGCCACGAAGAGCGCGCCGGAGATCAACGCCGGCACGACGCCGAGCAGCATCAACCCCGGGCTGCGGACGTAGAGGCCCAGCCCGCGCAGGAGCAGCCCCGCCCCGGCGAAGAAGCGTCCGACGACCCCGGTCACCGGGCTGGCGATTCTGCTGACGTCCACGACCGAGCAGCCTAGCGAGCGGTCGTCGAATCCGCCGGGCAGAGCGCTAGCAGGGACGCTCGCCGGACACATCAACCGGTTGATGGACGGGAGTCATCCACCGGGGACGGCGGTGATCATCGCCGACCAGTCGATTCGCCGCCGGGTCACCCCGACAACCCTTGAGGGGGTACGAAGCCAGCGGCGGAAGGCGGCACGATGCCGGTCATCGAGGTGACCCACCTGAAGAAACGGTACGGCGATCTGGTGGCGGTGGACGACGTGTCGTTCACGGTGGAGGCCGGGGAGATCTTCGGGGTCCTCGGCCCGAACGGTGCCGGCAAGACCACCACCGTGGAGTGTGTCGCCGGGCTGCGCGTCCCCGACGGGGGCGGGGTGTCGGTCCTCGGGATCGACCCCCGCGGGGACGCGGCCCAGCTCCGGCAGCGGGTCGGGGTGCAACTCCAGGAGAGCCAACTGCCGGACCGGCTCCGGGTGGCGGAGGCGCTGGAGCTGTACGCGTCGTTCTACCGCAACCCGGCCGATCCGGCCGGGTTGATTGAGAAGCTGGGCCTCGGCGAGAAGCGGAACACCCCGTACAAGAAACTCTCCGGCGGTCAGAAGCAGCGACTCTCCATCGCGTTGGCCCTGGTCGGCAACCCGGAGATCGCGATCCTCGACGAGCTGACCACCGGGCTGGACCCGCAGGCCCGGCGGGACACCTGGGGCCTCATCGAGCAGGTGCGCGACAGCGGAGTGACGATCGTGCTGGTCACCCACTTCATGGAGGAGGCCGAGCGGCTCTGCGACCGGGTTGCGGTGATCGACCGGGGACGGGTCGTTGCCCTGGACAGCCCGGCGGGCCTGGTGTCGACGGTGGCTCCGGAGCAGCGGGTCCGGTTCCGGCCGTCCGCCCCGGTCGACGACCAACTCCTCACCGACCTCCCCGAGGTCTCCGCCGTTCAGCGCACCGGCAGCCAGGTGGTGGTGACCGGCACTGGCGAGTTGCTGCACGCGGTCACCTCGGTGCTCGCCCGCAACCAGATCGTCGCCGCCGACCTGCGGCTGGAGCAGTCCACCCTCGACGACGCCTTCGTCGAGCTGACCGGGCACCGGCCCGCCACCTGAGAGGGAACCAGCATGCACGCCTTTCGCCAGATCCTGAGGATCGAGGCGCGGCTCTACCTGCGGGACCTGCCGACGCTGCTCCTCACCGTCGGGCTGCCCACCCTGATCCTGGTGGTGCTCGGGCTGGTCCCCTCGCTCCGCAAGCCGGATCCGACCTTCGACGGGCAGACCTTCGTCAGTTACTTCGCCCCGTCGCTGCTGGTGGTCACGCTCGCCATGGTCGGGGTGAACACCCTGCCCGCCGTGTTGGCCACCTACCGGGAGCGTGGCGTGCTGCGCCGGCTGGCGACCACCCCGGCGCATCCGGCGGCTCTGCTCGCCGCCCAACTGGTGCTGGCCCTGGCCGGGATCCTCGCCAGCGCGCTGCTGCTCATCGTCGTCGCGCGGCTGGCTTTCGGGGTGCCACTCCCCCGGCACCCGCTCGGCTTCACCGTGGCGTTCGTGCTCGGTACGGCGGCGCTGCTGGCGCTCGGCCTGCTGGTCGCCGCCGTAGCCAGGACGGCGAAGGCCGCCCAGGCCCTGGCGGTGCCGCTGTTCCTGGTCACCATGTTCTTCGGCGGGGTCTACCTACCCCGGTTCCTGCTCCCGGACTTCGTGGCGCGGATCGGCGACTACACGCCGCCCGGAGTGCAGGCGCTACTCGACGCCTGGACCGGCACCGCACCGCAGCCGCTGCACCTGGGGATAATGGCGGCGATCGCCGTGGCGGCCGGCGCCGGCGCGGCGAAACTGTTCCGCTGGGAGTGAGCAGGGATCCGATGAGCAGCAGCGGTGGGTCCGAGCGGTTGGTCGCCTGGCGGGCGCGGGAGGCAAGTCTCTATCGGGTGCTGCCCTACGCCGGGCTGGCCGTGGGCACCGTGCTGGCGGTCGTCGCACCGGCACCCGGAAGCCTCGCGCCGATACCCACTCTGGCCGTCGCCGTGGCGGCCGGGTGCTGGGTTGCCTGGTTCATCACTCTGCACCCCGGTTGGCAGAGTCGACGCCGACTGATGGCGGTCTACTACGCCGGGCTGCTCACGTTCGCCGCCGCGATGGTGGCCGCCAGTCCGTGGTATGGCTTCTTCGCCTGGATCGGTTACTTACACGCCTTCCCGGTGCTACCGGCGCGCTGGCGGGTCACCGGGGTGGTCACCACGGCCGTCCTCGTCGCCACCTCGCAGGGCGGCGGCCCGAAAATCGCGATGTCGCACTGGCCGCTCTGGCTGGTGCTGGTGCTCTTCAACCTGGTGGCGGCCGGCGGGCTGACCTGGTTCGGCCTTGTCGCCGAACAGGAGGACGCCAAACGTAAGCGGTTGGTGGCGGAGCTAGGCGCCACCAACCGACAACTCACCGAGACGGTACGGGAGAACGCCGGGCTGCACGCCCAACTGCTCACCCAGGCACGGGAGGCCGGCGTGCTGGACGAGCGCCAACGGATGGCGCGGGAGATCCACGACACCCTGGCCCAGGGGTTGACCGGGATCATCACCCAACTGGAGGCGGCCGAGCAGACCCGCGACCGCTCCGCCGACTGGCGGCGGCACGTCGACAACGCGCTCGCGCTGGCCCGGGAGAGCCTCACCGAGGCCCGCCGCTCGGTGCGGGCCGTTCGCCCGGAGACGTTGGAGACGGCCCGGCTACCGGATGCCCTCGTCGAGCTGGGCGGGCGCTGGTCGGCCCTGAACGGGGTACGGGCCGAGGTCGCCACCACCGGTACGCCCCGCCCCCTGCACCCGGAGGTCGAGGTGACCCTGCTGCGGGCCGCCCAGGAGGCGCTGGCCAACGTGGCCCGGCATGCCGCCGCGTCACGGGTCGGGCTGACCCTGTCGTACATGACGGACGTGGTCACCCTCGATGTCCGTGACGACGGGACGGGCTTCGACGTCACCGGGCAGCCGACGCCCCGCGAGCCGGGCGGCGGGTACGGGCTGACCGCGATGCGGCAGCGGGTGACCCGGGTCGGTGGCGAGTTGGCCGTCGAATCCGAGCTGGGCGGTGGCACCGCCATTTCCGCGTCCGTCCCCGCGCTGCCGGGAGGTGCCGGTTGACCGCCCCGATACGGCTGCTGATCGTCGACGACCATCCGGTGGTACGCGACGGGTTGCGGGGGATGTTCACCGGCGACCCCGGGTTCGAGGTGGTCGGCGAGGCCGCGGACGGCTCGGAGGCGTTGGCCCTGGTCACGACGGTGCAGCCGGACGTGGTGCTGATGGATCTGCGGATGCCCGGCATGAACGGGGTGACCGCCATCGGCAGGCTGGCCCGCTCCGGCAGCACCGCTCGGGTGCTGGTGCTCACCACGTACGACACGGACGCCGACGTGCTGCCCGCGATCGAGGCTGGTGCCACCGGCTACCTGCTCAAGGACACTCCCCGCGAGGAGCTGGTCCGCGCGGTACGGGCCGCCGCCCGGGGCGAGTCGGTGCTCGCGCCGAGTGTCGCCGGCCGGCTGATGGGCCGGCTGCGTGCACCGGTCGAGGAGCCGCTCAGCCAGCGTGAGTTGGAGGTGCTCACCCTGGTGGCCCGTGGTGCCTCCAACCGGGAGGCGGCGGCTCGGCTGTTCATCAGCGAGGCCACCGTCAAGACGCACCTGCTGCACGTGTACGCCAAGCTCGGGGTCAACGACCGGGCCGCCGCGGTGGCCACCGCGTACGACAGGGGGTTGCTGACCCCCGGCGGGCGGTGAGTGGGGGCCGGGCAGGATGGGCGGGTGCGCGCGTCCCGATTGATCTCGCTGTTGTTGCTGTTGCAGACGCGCGGGTCGATGACTGCGGGCGAGCTGGCGCGGGAGCTGGAGGTCTCCGAGCGGACCGTCTACCGGGACGTGTTGGCGCTCTCCGCCGCCGGTGTGCCGGTCTACGCCGATCGGGGTCGGGCCGGTGGCTACCGCCTGCTCGGCGGCTACCGCACCCGACTCACCGGGCTGACCCGGGACGAGGCGGAGGCGCTGTTCCTCGCCGGGCTACCCGGACCGGCCGGCGACATGGGGCTCACCGACGCGGTCGCCGCCGCCGAACTGAAGGTGCTCGCCGCGCTGCCGCCGGCCCTGCGCGACGCCCCGGCCCGCGCTGGGCAGCGGTTCCACCTGGACGTGCCGGGCTGGTTCCGGGAGACCGCGCCGCCACCCCGACTCGCCGAGCTGGCCCGGGCGGTCTGGGCGGACCGGGTGGTGGAGCTGCGCTACCGACGCGGCGAACGGGAGGTGACCCGCCGGGTCCAGCCGTACGGGCTGGTCCTCAAGAGTGGGGTCTGGTATCTCGTTGGCCGGGTCGGCGACGACGCCCGCACCTACCGGGTGGACCGGGTCACCGGCGTCGAGGTGGGCGAGGAGCACTTCGACCGCGACGAGGGTTTCGACCTGGCCGGGCACTGGCGCGAGCAGGCCGGTGCGTTCCTGCGGACCATGCTGCGGGCCGAGGTCGCCGTCCGGCTCAGCCCGGCCGGCCTGCGCCAGCTCCGGCACCTGGTGGACGCCCCCTTCGTGTACGACGAAGTGGTGGCCGCCGCCGGAGCACCCGACGGGCAGGGCTGGGTGGTGGCCCGGCTGCCCGTCGAGTCCGTCCAGGTGGCGTACCACCAGCTGCTGGGGCTCGGCCCCGAGGTGGAGGTCCTCGGTCCACCCGAGCTGCGCCGGTTGTTCGTCGAGGCGGCCGACCGCCTCAGCGTGCTCTACCGGTAGCCGGTGACGTCGGCCGGCTTGCCCGCGTCGACCACCTCGACGATGTACCGGAAGCCCTCGGGCTGGCTGCCGTCGACGTCGGTGAACCCGTACACCTTGGACAACGTGCCGGCGTCGACGGACCTGCCGCTCCAGCGGGCCTTTTCTGTGTCGGCGGCGAGCGCCGCCACCGCGCGGCCGACGAACGTTGGGGTCTCCGAGATGAGGAAGTTCGGGTCGGTGGCCGCGCCGTCGCGCCAGTTTTCCTCGGTCACGCCGAAGTGCTCCAGCATCGCCTCGGAGCGGATCCAGCCGGGGGTGAGTGCCACGGCGGTGCAACCGTGCGGCTTCAGCTCGTGCGCCTGGCTGAAGGCGAGCCGGTTGACCGAGACCTTGGCCAGGTCGTAGAAGATCGAGAGCCGGTAGTTGTCGTCGTTGTACGCCTTGGTGCCGTCGCCCATCTCCACCACGAGGCCACCGGGCTTACGGATCAGCAGCGGCAGGGCGAAGTGGCTGGTGATGATGTGCGTGTCGATCGCCAGTCGCAGGGTGCGGAAACCCGCGTCCAACGGCTGCTCCCAGACCGGCTTCTCCCAGGTGACAAGTGGGTCGCCGCCCCAGATGTCGTTGACCAACACGTCGAGTTGGCCCTGCTCGGCGTCGATCCGGGCGACCAGGTCGCGGACCTGCTCGGGCACCAGGTGGTCGACCTGAACGGCGATGCCCGTGCCGCCGGCCGCGGTGACCTGCTCGGCGGTCTCCTCGATGGTCTCCGGCCGGTCCATCTCGGAGCGGCCAGCCCGGGTGCTGCGACCGGTGGCATAAACGGTGGCCCCGGCCGCGCCGAGCTGAACGGCGATCTGCCTCCCGGCACCTCGGGTAGCGCCGGCGACAAGCGCGATCTTTCCTGTCAGCGGTTGCGTCATGCCTGCGACGTTGTCAGGAATACCTGACAACCGCCGTCCGAATTTCCGGACCGGGCTGGCGACCTGGATGTCACGGGGTGAAAGCAGCTCACCGCATCATGGCGACGAGCTTTTCCACCGTGTTCCAGTTGCGCACCGTGCTTGGCGGACCACCCTTGATCTTGCCCAGGGTCCTCATCAACGGGCTGTCCCGCAGCCCGCCCGGGCACCAGATGTACATTTCGGTGCCGTCGACGGCGTACCGGTCCGCGCCGAGTTCGGCGCCGGCCAGCTCGTCCTCAAGCGGCCTGTCGAGCGGCCGAGCCAGGAACACCACGACGTACTTCGAGCCGTCGTCAGCCACCCCGGCGAGGGGGTTCTTCGCCACCACCCGGGCCAGCTCATCGCGGCTACGGAGAATCACCCCCACCGGAAATCCGAAACGCTTCTCAATCGCCTGCTCGATGGCCGTTCCCAGCTCGGCCGGCAGCCGGTCGGCGTCCAGCACGACGTTGCCGCTCTGCAGTAGCGTGCCGACGTTGTCGTACCCCTCCTCGGTGAGCAGCGTCCGCAGGTCGGCCATGGCAACCCGGCGAGCCCTGCCGAGGTTGATGCCACCGAGAAACACCGCGTAACGGCCCCGGACCATCCCCTCAGTCGACCAGTCTGACGCGGACCCGGCGGTTGGCCCGGCCCTTGCTCTCCACCTTGACCACCTGCACCTTGCCGATCTGGGCGGTGGAGGCGACGTGGGTGCCACCGTCGGCCTGCACGTCCAGCCCGACGATGTCGACGATCCGGACCTCCTGCTCGTCCGGCGGGATGAGGTTGGACTGGGTGCGGATGATGTCCGGCAGGGCCAGTGCCTCGGTGCGCGGCAACACCCGCACGGCGACCGACCGGTCGGCGGCGACCTCGGCGTTGACCAGTTCCTCGATCCGGCTCTTGAAGTCGGCCGGCACCTCGGGGAGGTTGAAGTCCATCCGGGCCTCGCCCGGCTCCATGGAGTTGCCGGTCACGAGCGCGCCGAAGTCGCGGAACACCACTCCGCAGAGCACGTGCAGCCCGGAGTGCGTACGCATCAGCCGGGTGCGGCGCTCGTCCTCCACCGCACCGACGACCTCGGTGCCGACCGGCGGCAGCGGGTCACCCTCGGCGGGAATCAGGTATGGGTCGTCGCCCTTGCGGGTGCCGACGATCCGGGTCTGCACGCCCTGCCAGAGCAGCACGCCGTGGTCCGGCGGTTGACCCCCGCCACCCGGGTAGAACGCTGACCGGTCCAACACGATGCCCTGCTCCGGGTCGGCATGCAGGACCGTGCAGGTCCACTCGCGCAGGGTCGGGTCGGCAAGGTCGAGACGCTGCGTACGGCCGTGCTGTGTGACGCCCATGACAGGGCAGGTTACTCGTTGAGGAAGCCGGAGATGCGGTCCCGCAGGTCGGCGCGTTCCGACCAGAGGACGCCGGGCCGGTCGTACACGTGCAGGGTGGCCTGGGGCAGCGCGACGGCGAGCCGCTCGGCAACCTCGACCGGGTGCAGGTCGTCGCCCGCGCAGCCGATCACCAACGCCGGCGCGGTGACCGCCGACAGGTCGCTGATCTCGCGCAGCGGCGTCTGCTCCGCCAGCGTGGCCAGGCCGTCGGCCAAACCGTCGCGGAGCAGTTGGTCAAGTCGCTGCCGCAGGTACGCCCAGCCGGCCGGAGTGTTGCGGATCGCCGCGGGCAGCTCCAGTGAGACGACGTCGGCGACCGCCGAGGCGTCCCCGCTCTGCACCGCCTCCAACAGGTCCGTGACGCGTTCCCAGGCGACCGGCCCGCGCGGCTCGTCGAGCACCGCCGGCAGAAAGAAGACCAGCTTCTCGAAACGCCCCGGGCTCTCGGCCAGTAGCCGGCAGAGGGCACTCGCGCCGAGGCTCGCGCCGAACGCCCGACTGGCCCGGCCGAGGTCCGCGATCGCCCGCAGATCCCGGGCCAGGTCGAGGTAGGTCCACGGCCCGTCCGGGGCCTCGGAACGGCCGTGCCCGCGGAACTGGAAGAACACCTTGCGGCCGGTCACCCCGCTGCCGAACGGACGGGTGGTGGCGATGCCGTTGCCCAGCCCGTGCGCGAAGACGGTCACCGGATCACCGGTGCCGGTGACCAACCGCTCCAGCCGTACACCGTGTGGGGTGGTGACCAGCTCGGTCTCCGGCTCCGGCAGCGCCGGTCGGCCGGTACGCGGCCCACCCGGACCGGGCCCCCAGGTGCGGGGCCCGCTGTCCGGTGGAGGTGGCCAGCGGAAACCTCTCACCAGAACCCTTTGCCGTCGCCAAGCTCGCGCAGGCCGACTCGGACGTCGAGGAGGTAGATCAGACCGGCAGCGATGCCGACCAGTCCGAAGAGGCTGATCGGCCCGAAGCCGAGCAGAGTCAGTAGGAGGCAGACCGCCAGGATGGCGATCCAGCCACCCTTGGGCAGCGTCCCGATGGCGGGGAAGGCGTCAGAGCGCTGCGTGATCGCGTGCACCAGGGCGACGCCCTGGACGATCAGCGCGAAGACGAGCAGGATCAGCTGGATCACTTCACGGACGGCAAAGGCGAAGATCGGCGCGGCGTTGGCCATGCCGGCCAGTTTATGTCGAGGACCCCGGCTACGTCCGACAAGGACGCCGCCGGGGTCGTCGACATGACGAACTACTCGGCCGTCGGGCTGGTCCGCTTGGTGGCCCGGGGAAGCTTCGCCGACGGGCTCGCGGCCGGCTTGGGAGCCTTCGGCGCACGGGCGGCCTTCTTGACGGCGGCCGGCTTGGCCTCGGCGATCTCGGCCACGTCGGCCGGGGTCGGGATGTCGGCCGGGGTCGACACGTCGGCCACGGTCAAGGTGGTGGCGACGGCCGGAGCGGTGGCCGGCGTCACGGCCTGGGTCGCCTCGATGTCGGCGTTGACCGTCTCGGCGGCCTCCAGCACACCGGCGCCGACGACCCGCTCACCGCGGGCGACCAGCGCACCGTAGGCGGCGAACGCCCGCTCCTGGGCGGCCTGGGCGCCCGCGACCACCAGGGCGGCGTTGCGGGTCGCGGCGGCGCGCAGCTTGTCGGGGTCGGCAACCTCGCGCAGCTTGGCCAGGTCGGCAGCCTCGCGCAGCTTGTTCAGGTCGGCCGAGTCGCGCAGCTTGGCCAGGTCCAGCTCGGCCTGTGCCCGGCCGCGCAGGGTGCCGGCGGTCTCGTTCACGGTACGCAGCGTCTCGGTGGCCTTCTGGCGCAGCTCGAAGCCGGTCAGCACGGCCCGACCACCCAGGTCGGCGACGACCCGGGTGCCGAGGACGCCGACCACGGCCGGCAGCTTGCGCAACTGCTCGAGGGCCAATTCACCCGCGCCAGCGGCGGCGTAGATCGGGGCGGGGATGCGGTTGGTCTTCGGCTCGCTCATGACGTCTCCTCTTCGGCCGCCTCGGCGGCCTTCCGGACCGCCGGACCGGCGGCCTTCTTTTCGGGGGTGTTGGTGCTGCTCGGGGCGGGGGCGGCGCCCGCCTCGGTGACGGCGACCGACTCGAGCACGGCCTCGGTGGGGGTGCCGCCTGCGGTGGTGGGGCCGGTGGCGGCCAGGTTGGCCACGTCGGCGGGCTGGTCGGCGACGTCGGTCGGGGTGGTGGCCCCGGCCGTGCCGCTGCCCTCGTCGGCCTGGGCTTTGGTCGCGCCGCTGTCGTCGGCGGCGGCCTGGGCCTCGGCGAGCCGGGTGTTCTCCCGGCGGAATGTCTCGTAGATCTGGCTGAGCGACTGCTTCTGGGCCATCGTCAGGTCGGCGTCCACGGCGATGGCGGCGAGCACACCGTGGCCTTCCTTGTCGTCGAGCAGCCCGGCGCGTAGGTACATCGCGGGAGTGGAGACCCGCAGCGCGCTCGCCAGTTGCTGGAGCACCTCGGCGCTGGGCTTGCGCAGGCCGCGCTCGATCTGACTGAGGTACGGGTTGCTGACCCCCGCCTGCTCGGCGAGCTGCCTCAGCGAGATCTTGGCGTTGCGCCGCAGATCGCGGATGAACCCGCCGACGTCGGGAAGGTCCTTGGGTGTGGCCATGACAGCGACGCTAATCGTCCGCGCTAGCTCTTGCAAGCAAAACGCTAGCCATAGTTAGCAAGGTCTCAGCATCCCGTTTGCGCGCCGCTCGTCCGATCCGTACGGTCCGTCCGTGCACAAGATCACAGTCAATGGAGCAAGCATCGCGTACGACGAGGCGGGCACCGGTTCGCCCGTCGTTCTGCTGCACGCCGGCATCGCCGACCGGCGGATGTGGCGGGGCCAGCTGTCCGCGCTCGCCGCCCGGCACCGGGTGATCGTTCCGGACCTGCGCGGCTACGGCGACTCGGAGCTGCCCCGACCCCGTTCTCGCACCATGACGATGTGGCCGGACTGCTGGACGCGCTCGACCTGCCCCGGGCCGCCCTGGTCGGCTGCTCCTTCGGTGGGTCGGTCGCCATCGACACCGCGCTGGCCCACCCCGACCGGGTGAGCGCCCTCGCGCTGTTCGACACGGCGGTCTCCGGCAACGAGTGGTCCGACGAGGCGAATGACCTCTGGGACGAGCTGGTCGGAGAGGTCGACCCCGACGACTTCGTCGCCGGCGCATCCGGCGAGGTGCGGTTCTGGGTGGTCGGCCCGGGCCGTCAACCGGAGGACGTCGACCCCGAGCTGCTCGCGTTCGCGCAGGAGATGGACCAGCGTGCGCTCGCCGCCGAGCTGGCACTCGGCGCGGTCGAGGTGGGAGAGCTGACGCCGCCAGCGATCGACCGTCTCGGTGAGCTGAAGGTGCCCGTCCTGGTCACCGCCGGGGCCGTGGACGTGCCGGACATCAGCCGGCTCGCCGACCGGATCGCCGCCGAGGTTCCCGGCGCGGTACGAATGCCCGACGTGCCGAATGCCGCGCACCTGCTGCCACTGGAGCGCCCGGAGCCCGTCAACGCCGCCCTGCTCGACTTCCTGAGCTGAACGCGCGGCACCGGTTCCACGGCGCCCGGCGGCAGGGCGCTCACCAGAGCGGGCGGACCGCGCCGACGGGAACGGCACCGCCGAAGAGCGGCACCTCGGCGTACTCGGTCAGCACCGGAGCGTCCACGCCGAGCCGGCGCAGCGCCGAGACGAGCACCGGCATCCTGGCACGGTCGGCGCCGTCATCGATCTTCAGAGCGACGGCGCCGATGCCCGGCAGCGCCACCGCGATCACGCCCTCGGCGCCGACCTTGGCCAGCAGGCCCGGGACACCGCGCATCAGCCGGGTGTCGTCGGCCTGGGTGCCACCGACGATCTCCGGGTGGGCGCGCATGGCGTCGGCCACCGTACGCGGCACCGATCCGGGTTCGGCGTCGACCAGCCGGAGGTACGCCCCGGCCAGACCGGTCAGCGACACCGCGAGCACCGGGGCACCGCAGCCGTCCACGCCCACCGCCGCCGCCTGCTCGCCGGTGAACTCCTCGATGGCCGCCCGCAACCGCTGCTGAAGCGGGTGCTCCGGCCGCCAGTAGCCGTCCAACGGCCAGCCAGCGGCCTCGCAGGTCAGCAGCATCCCGCTGTGCTTGCCGGAGCAGTTCATCTGCACTCTGGTGGGGCCGCCACCGGCGCGCAGCACCGCCTCCCGGGCCGCAGCGCCCACCGGCAGGTCGGGCGGGCAGTGCAGCGCCGATGCGTCCAGCCCGGCGCGCTCCAGCAACGCACCGACCCGGGCCAGGTGGAACTCCTCACCCGCGTGACTCGCCGACACCAGCGCCACGTCGGCCGGGTCGGTCAACGTCAGGCCGGCGCGGAGCATCCCGATCGCCTGCATCGGCTTGCTGGCCGAACGGGGGAAGACCGGCGACGTCACGTCCCCGGCGGACGCCACCGGCAGACCGGCGGCGTCCAGCACCACCACCGAGCCGCGGTGCGCACCCTCCACGAACCCGGACCGGACCACCTCGGCGAGCGGCGCGCCGCCCTCGTACGTCTTCGTCACGCGCTGGACGGTACCGACGGTCCCGGGGTGCGTGGCGGCGGGGTGACCAGGACGTCCACCGCCCGGGTGACAGGGGTGCCGGACAGGCTCGGCCTTACAACCCGAGTAGCGCGCGGGCCTCGGCGGTGGTGAGCGGCGGGCGCTGGGCGAGCTGCGCGAAGCCGACCGCGCGGGCGACCAACTGCATGTTGGACTCCACCGGGCGGCCCTTCGCGTACGTCACGGTGTCCTCCATGCCGACCCGCAGGTGGCCGCCCGTCGACAGCGAGGCAAGCAGCACCGGGATCGTGCTGCGGCCAACGCCGGTGGCCGAGAAGGTGGTGCCCTCGGGCAGGTCCCGCAGCATCCGGTGGGCCGCGACAAGCGTCTCGGTGTTGCCCGGCATCCCGCCCGGCACACCCATCACGAAGTCGACATGCACGTGCCCCCCGGCCGGCAGCCCGTACTTGCCGAGCAACCGCTGCAACGCGGACAGGTGGCCGAGGTCGAAGATCTCGTACTCCGGCACGATCCCGCGTTCCTGCATCCGGGTGTGCAGGTCGACGATGAACTCCCAGCGGTTGAGGAAGACGTCGTCGCCGAAGTTGACCGTACCCATGGTGCAGGACGCCATGTCCGGCCTGGCGTCGAGCACGGCGAGTCGGGCGGCCTCCGGGTCGGTCACCGCGCCGCCGGAGGAGAGCTGCACGATCAGGTCGGTGCTCTCCCGCAGCGCGGCCACCGTGTCGGCCAGACGCACCGGGTCGAGGGTCGGCCGCGCCGCATCGTCGCGGATGTGGACGTGGATCACGGCAGCGCCGAGTGCCTCGCACTCCTTGGCGGTGAGCAGCAGCTCGTCGAGGGTCACCGGCAGCGCCGGCACCTCCGCCTTGGCCGACTCCGCGCCGGTCGGGGCAACCGTGATCAACGTTCCTGTCGTCATGCCGGCGATCCTAGACGGCCCGCTCAGGACGGGTCGATCGCCGCCGCGGTCTCGCCGATCCGCAGCGCGGCATCGTCCGCGACGTTCCGCTTCAACACCGCGAGGGCGACCTGGCCCAACTCGTGGTGCAGCACGGCGGTGCCGACGAAGCCAACCGCCCGGCCGTCGAGGGTCACCGGCGTACCGGCGGCCGGCGGCTGGTCGGTGGTCACCCCGTCCAGGTGCAGCAGTACGAGGCGACGCGGCGGCCGGCCCATGTTGTGCACCCGGGCCACCGTCTCCTGGCCCCGGTAGCAACCCTTGTCCAGATGCACCGCCGGGGCGATCAGGTCGACCTCCGCCGGAATGGTCCGGTGGTCGGTGTCCACCCCGACCCGGGGTTGCCGGGCGGCCACCCGGATCGCCTCGTACGCCCAGAGCCCCGCGAGCGGCACGCCGGCGCCACGCAGTTCCGCCACCACCTGGTCCATCGCCGACCGGGGCACCAGCAGGTCCACCCCGAGCGGGCCGCGTCGGGCCCAGCCGCCGGTCGGCAGCGGCCGGACGTCGTACCGGACGCTCGCCCGGGGTGGCACGACACCGTGGGGGAACTTCGGACCCGGCACCGGGAGCAGGTCCGGCGCGGCCAGCCCGGTCACGCCGAGCGTGCCCAGCGCCTCCGTCGCCGCCGGCCCGACCAGCGACAGCAGCGCCCGCTCGGCGGTCGCGTCGCGCGGGTCGACCTTGCTGAAGAACCGCATCTTCTCCAGGTAGGCCAGTAGACCTTCGGTGGCCCCCGGCTCGGTGTCCAGCCAGGTGGTCTCGCCGTCCTCCGCGACCAGGGCGTGCTGCTCGACGTGGCCGTGCGGGGACAGCACCAGCAGTTCGGTGCCCTCACCGGCGGCCAGCGTGGTCAGGTGCTGTGAGGTGACCGTGTGCAGCCAACCGGCCCGCTCTTCCCCGGGCACCGCGATGACCCCTCGGTGCGACCGGTCGACCAGGCCGACCTCGGTGTCGAGGGTGCGCTGCTCGCGCAGCGGGTCGCCGTAGTGCGCGGCCACCCCCCGCACCCCGGCCGCGACGTGCGCCGGATCCGGCTGGTCGCGGCTGGCCTCGTCGATGCTCTCGACGGCCACCGCACCCGCGATGTCGATCATTTGTCGTCCCCGTTCTCGCAGCGTACGCAGACGCCGAAGAGTGACACGTGCCCGATATCCACCAGGAACCCCCGCTGCGCGGCCAACTGGTCGGCGAGCGGACGGAGCAGCTCGGGATCGATCTCGTCGATCGCGCCGCACTCCCGGCAGACCAGGTGGACGTGTTGGTGCTCACCGGCGGCGTGATAGGTCGGTGATCCGTGCGACAGGTGTGTGTGGGTGACCAGGCCGAGCCGTTCCAGCAGCTCAAGCGTGCGATAGATGGTGGTGATGTTGACGCCGGCGGCGACCTCCCGGACGGCGGTGTGCACCTGCTCCGGGCTGGCGTGCCCCAGATCGAGCACCGCCTGGAGGACGAGCTGCCGCTGGGCCGTCAGCCGCAGCCCACGGGCCCGCAGCATTTCCGCGAGGGAGGATTCGGACACCGTCCGATCATAGTTCGGCCACCATGCCAGTCCCCGCACCGCGACCGACCGCCGCTAGGCTCGACGGTCATGGTGATGTCGTCCGTCGGGAAGGTCGCGGCCGACCCGACCGCGCGGATCGTCGTTCTCGGGCGCGGCCCGGTGCCGGTCGGCGACCCCGTGCTCCGCGGCGACGACCTCGGCGTACTCCGCGGCGACGGCCTCTTCGAGACCATGCACCTGCGTCAGGGCCGACCGTGGCTACGCGACGAACACCTGGCCCGCCTGGTCGCGGCGGCCACCGCCGTCGACCTGGCCCTGCCTCCCACCGCCGCGCTGATCGACCTGCTCGACGAGGTACGCGCAGGCTGGCCAGCGCAGGTGGAAGGGGCACTTCGGCTGGTCTGCACGCGCGGCCCGGAGATCGGCGGCCCGCCGACGGTCTACGCCACGCTGGCCGAGGTGCCGGCGTCGTCCCGGGTGGCCCGGCGGAACGGGATCAGCGTGGCCACCCTGCCGCTGGGCGTGCCCGCCGACGCCCGCAACGGGCTGAGCTGGCTGCCGGCCGGGATCAAATCCACGTCGTACGCGGTCAACACCGCCGCCCGCCGCTGGGCCGACCGGGCCGGGGTGGACGACGTGCTCTGGATCTCCTCCGACGGGTACGCGCTGGAGGGCCCCACGGCCAACGTGGTGTGGCTCACCGGCGGCACGCTCTGCACGGTGCCCGCCGCCACCACCGGGATCCTCGCCGGCACGACCGTGGCCTGGCTGCTCGACCACGCCGACGAGTTGGGCCTGGGCGCTGCCGAGCGGATGGTCACCCCGGCCGAACTGCACGCGGCGGACGGCGTGTGGTTCACCTCGTCGGTACGCGGGGCCGCCGAGGTCCACACGCTGGACGGGGTGCGTCGGGCCAACTGCCCGCGCACCCCCGCCCTGCAAGCCCTGCTGGGTTTCCCCGTCTAGATCAGCCGCCGACCCGGACGAGCCGGGCGGAGAGGTGCGGGCTGAGCCCGTGCCCCATGGCGGCCATCTCCTGGGCGTAGAGCAGTGCACCCTCGACGATGCCGTAGAGCCGCTTCCCGCCGGTGACCTCCTTGGCGGTCGGGGTCCGGATCACCGCGTCGGTGGCGAACTCGATCTGGGTACCGGTGCGCTTGCCGAGGTGCAGCTCCATCACCCCCGTCGGGGTGGTCAGCAGCACCTCCAGCTCATCGGTCGCCCGTCCATCCACCAGCACCGGCCGCCACCAGCCGGCCTCACGACCGGCCGGGCGGACCGGCTTGCTCTGCTCGTCGAGGATCCAGGCACGGGACTCGTAGTGCAGGAACGGCCGGCCGTCGTGGCTGATCCGGATCTCCTGCGCGTAGTCGAAGTCCTCGATGGTGGGGAAGCCGCCCTTGCCCCGGCCGCGCCACAGGCCGACGTAGGGCAGCAGGCCATCCAGCGCGGGATGCAGTTTCGGCCCGACCCGCAGGTCGTGACTCTCCTCGAACGGGTATTCCTCGACCGGCGGCGCGTTCAACCACGGCGGCTGCAGCGGGTTCTCGCTCACCCTGCCACCTTCGTTCGCGACTGCGGGGCTCGCAAGCCCGGCTCACTCCTCGCGCTCACCCTGCCACCTTCGTTCGCGACTGCGGGGCTCGCAAGCCCGGCTCACTCCTCGCGCTCACCCTGCCACCTTCGTTCGCGACTGCGGGGCTCGCAAGCCCGGCTCACTCCTCGCGCTCACCCTGCCACCTTCGTTCGCGACTGCGGGGCTCGCAAGCCCGGCTCACTCCTCGCGCTCACCAACGTCCTCTCGAAATGCGTACGGCAAGGTAGACGAGGCCACCGGCGAGCCCGCCCAGGCCGGCGACCAGCAGGCTGACAAACCCGATCTCGGTAACCATCCCGGCCATCCTATGCTGGGCCTCATGGCCCGCAATCTCGTCGTCAAGGCCACCGCGGGGGCGGATGCCCCGGAGCGGTGCGCGCAGGCATTCACGGTCGCCGCGACGGCGGTCGCGGCCGGGGTGGACGTGTCGCTCTGGCTGACCGGTGAGTCGACCTGGTTCGCCCTGCCCGGTCGCGCCCAGCAGTTCGAGCTGCCGCACTCCGCTCCGCTGGCCGAGTTGCTGCACGTCATCCTCACCAGTGGCCGGGTGACCGCCTGCACCCAGTGCGCGGCCCGACGGGAGATCGGCCCGGACGACGTACTGCCCGGGGTCCGGATCGCGGGTGCCGCGGTCTTCGTCGAGGAGTCGTTGGCCGAAGGCGCGCAGGCACTGGTCTACTGACCGCCGCCGCGGCGGATCCATCCGAGTGGAGTGCCGATACCGACCCGACATCTCGGACGGCTGCCTACGATTCGGATGTGACCGAGGCGACGGAGAGGTTCTTCGAATCACTGCCGTCGCGCGCCCCTGATGTCCTGGGCGGCCTGGCCGACGGGACCCTGCAGATCGACCTCGGCAGCGACCACCGGACCGAGCACTGGCTGGTCCGGATGCGGCCCGGCTCGGTGCAGATCAGCCGCGAGCGCGGGCCCGCCGACGCCATCTGGTACAGCAGCGCGGCCCTCTTCGACCGACTGATCGCCGGCGAGGCCCAGGGTGTCGCGGCGGTGCTGCGCAACGAGAGCACGTTCAGCGGGAACGTGGTGCTCTTCCTCGCCTTCCGCCGGTTCTTCCCGAACCCGCCCGGCACCCGCGACCCCCGCGAGGCGGCCCGCAAGGCAGCAGGGCGACCGGTGTGAAGGAACTCGTCAGCATTCTGGACGGCAACACCTTCCTGGTCAGCGACCGGCGGGGGGACATCGAGCCGTCCTACGACTTCCCCACCGGGTTGTTCTCCTTCGACACCCGGTTCCTATCCACCTGGATGCTCACCCTGGACGGCGAGCGGCTGCACGCCCTCTCCGTCGACGACAACGAGTCGTACCGCACCAAGTTCTTCCTGGCCCCCGGTGAACCCACGCACTATCTGGACGCGAAGGCATCGGTGATCCGCAGTCGGGCGATCGTGGGCAGCTTCGAGGAGGAGCTGACAGTGCTGAACCACACCGGTGCGGAGGTCGAATTCACCGTCCGAATGGACATCGGAGCCGACTTCGCCGACCTGTTCGAGATCAAACATGCCCGGCCGAAGCAGGGCCGGGCCACGGTCTCGGTCGCGGAGAACGAGCTGCGGCTGACCTACCGGCGGGAGGCATTCCACCGGGAGACACTGGTAAAGAGCACTGCGCCCGCGCAGGTCGACGCGGACGGGATGACGTTCCGGATCCGGATAGCCCGCAACAGCCGGTGGACCACCCGGCTGCACGTCTCCAGCGTCGTCTACGGGGCGCGTGGCGAGGACATCCGGGCCACCCTCCCGTACGGCGGCAGCCGCAGCGCGGACGTCATCCGGGCCGAGCAGCAGGAACTGATCGACCGGGCGCCGAAGCTCGGCTGCGACTGCGAGCCACTGGCCGGGGCGTACCGGCGCAGCCTCAACGACCTGGCGGCTCTGCGCTACGAGTCGATCGCCCTGGGCGTGCGACTGATCGCCGCAGGACTGCCCTGGTTCATGACGCTGTTCGGCCGCGACAGCATCATCACCTCGTTGCAGGTGCTGCCGTTCCTGCCGGAGCTGGTCCCGCCAACCATCCTCATGCTGGCCGGGCTGCAGGGGCACCGGGTGGACGACTTCCGGGACGAGGAGCCCGGGAAGATCCTGCACGAGCTGCGGTACGGGGAGACCGCCGGCTTCGAGGAGCAGCCGCACTCGCCGTACTACGGGTCGGCCGACTCGACGCCACTGTTCATCATCCTGGTCGACGAGTACGAGCGTTGGACGGGTGACGCCGCGCTGGTCCGTCGACTGGAGCCGCAGGTCCGGGCGGCGCTGGAGTGGATCGACACCTACGGCGACCTGCTCGGCACCGGCTACCTCTGGTATCAGACCCGCAACCCGGACAGTGGTCTGCAGAACCAGTGCTGGAAGGACTCCTGGGACGCCATCTCCTACGCCGACGGCGAGATGCCCGGCTTTCCCCGGGCGACCTGCGAGTTGCAGGGCTACGCGTACGACGCGAAGATCCGGGCCGCCCGGCTGGCCCGGACCTTCTGGAACGACCCGGAGTACGCCGACAGGTTGGAGCGGGAGGCCGCCGATCTCAAGCGGCGGTTCGACCGTGACTTCTGGATCGCCGACCGCGGGTACTACGCGCTCGCGCTGGACGCCGACGGCCGGCAGGTGGACGCCCTGACCTCGAACATCGGGCACCTTCTGTGGAGCGGCATCGTGGACGAGTCCCGCGCTGGCAAGGTGGTCGAGCACCTGCTCGGGCCACGCCTGTTCTCCGGTTGGGGAGTGCGTACGCTCGCCGAGAACGAGGGACGGTACAACCCGATCGGGTACCACGTGGGCACCGTCTGGCCGTTCGACAACTCGATCATCGCCTGGGGGTTGTGGCGGTACGGCTTCCGCGACGAGGCCGGGCTGATCTGCGACACGATGCTGGCGGCGTCCCGGTACTTCGGGGGGCAGTTGCCGGAGGCCTTCGCCGGCTACGCCCGTGACCTCACCGACTACCCCGTGGAGTACCCGACCGCGTGCAGCCCGCAGGCCTGGTCGACGGGCACCCCGCTACTGCTGCTGCGGGTGATGCTGGGGTTGGAGCCGCAGGGCGAGCACCTGATCATCGACCCTGCGGTGCCACCGGGCATGGGCCGGGTCGAGCTGCTGGACATCCCCGGCCGGTGGGGCATGGTCGACGCGTTGGGTCGCAGCCGAGACCCCGAGGATCAGCCGAGCGGCGGCTGACCCACGCGGGCTGCCCGACTCAACCCGGGCAGCCGACGGTCGCGGCCACTCGGGTGGCGTCCGGGCCGAGCTCGGCCAGCACCGTGACCGTTCCGGTGCGGTACGCGTACACCGGGGGTTTGTCCAGCAGTGGGGCGCCGCCGGCCAGCGGGGCGAGCGCGGCCACCGAGGCGGCCGGGCCGGAACCACCCGACGACCGCGCGGCACGGGCCAGCCCGCCGCCCGGGCAGGGCGCGGTGACCAGCTCCGGCGCGGCGTCGCTCGGCCGGTCGAGCGCCCGCAGCGCGGCGGCCAGGGCGGCGACCTCCGGGCCGGCAGCGGTGGCCGGGGCCGGCGTGTAGCCGGAGCCGACCGGCCGGCAACCGGTGTCGGCGATCAGCCGGACCCGTCCGTCCACGGTCGGCCGCCCCGCGACGGCCACGAACTCTCCGGCGTCGGCGTGCAGCTCGGGGCCGTCCAGCCCGGGCCCGACCCCGGCCCGCCAGCTCGCCGGCAACCGCTCGGCGATGCCGGCCAGCACAGCCTGCTCAGTGCCGGTGGGCGCAAGCACGACGACCTCGCGCCGCAGCCTCGCCCCGTCGGCGAGCGGGGTGACTCGGCAGCCAGACGCGATCCGCGGCGGGCCCAGCTCCAGCAGATTGGCCGCACCAGCCGCCCGGGTCAGCTCGCCGACCGCCCGGTCGACCACCGGGCCGGCCTGGTCGAGAGAGCGCTGTTCGCGCACGGTCGGCGGATCGTCACGTACCGACGTCCAGGTGAGCAGGGCCAGCAACACGGCCCAGGCCGCGGTCGCGGCCAACAACCAACGCCGCCACGACCGGGCGGGTGCCGGCGCGGCGGGACCGGTCGACGAGGCCCAACCCGTTTGGACAGCACCGCTCACCCGGCCATGGTGTCACGGGTGGTCCGCCGGCCCGGCGGCGGAGGCGGCGGTCCGGGAACTGGGCGACGGCCTGCGGTCAGGCAGGCGGGGGCAGAGGGCCGAGCCGATAGCCGACCCCGCGCACGGTGTGCACCTGCGGTCCGCCCGGCAGAGCCCGCAGCCTGTGCCGGAGCCGCTTCATCGTGGAGTGCAGGAGCGCGGTGTCCGCGCCACCCAGGACGGAGGCGCAGAGCTGTTCGTAGCTCCACAGCACCAGTGGCGGGCCGACCAGTCGGACGAGCAACTCCCGCTCGGTGGGGGTGAGCGGGAGCGGTTCGTCGCGCCAGGTGACCCGGCCCCCGGCCCGGTCGACGACCAACTTACCCCAGCTGACCGGCCCCTGCGGTGCCACCGGTGGGGCGACCGGCCCGACGGCCGGCGTCGCGCCACCCGGCGACGGGAACAGCATCGCCCGCAGCTGAGCCAGGTCGGCGCAGCTCACCACCGAGCCGACCCCGTCGAGTTGACGCAGCACCCGCTCGCGCACCGCGACATCAGCGCTGACGCAGACGACGATCGGGACCTCTGCACCGGACATGCCGCCGCCACCCGCACCAACGGTGATTTCCACCCGTAGATAGTGACGCACGCCGATGGATTTCGGGGTCCTGCCCTCGATCAGAATGACGCCACGTCATCAACCAGCTACGCAGGGGCCACCCCGCCAACGGGACGCATCTCGGACACACGCAACGACCGGGGTCGGCCACCCGAGTGGGTGACCGACCCCGGTCGATCAGAGCAGTGGGTCAGGCGACGGTGACAGCAACCTCGTTGATGCCCCGGCCGGCCGTGACGGCGGTGTCGCCGTTGCCGTGCCGGGACAGCGCCCGCAGCGTCCAGGAACCCGGCGCGGCGAAGAACCGGAACTGGCCGGCCGCCGAGGTCACCACCTCGGCGGTGAACTCACCGGTCGAATCGAGCAGCCGGACGTACGCGCCCGGCACCGGCTCGTCCTCAGCGGAACTGACGATGCCGGTGATCACGGTTTCCTTCTCCAGGTCCAGCCCGGCCGGCAGCGGCGCGGCCTGGTCCGGTGCGGCGCAACCTGTGGCGGTGGGAATGGTCATGATCAGGCCTCCCCGGGTTCGTCACCGAGGGCGACCGGCACGCCGACCAGCGAGCCGTACTCGGTCCAGGAACCGTCGTAGTTCTTGACGTTGGGGTGGCCCAGCAGCTCCTGGAGCACGAACCAGGTGTGCGAGGAACGCTCACCGATGCGGCAGTAGGCGATGGTCTCCTTGCCGTCGTCGAGCCCCGCGTCGCCGTAGATCCGGCGCAGCTCGTCGTCGGACCGGAAGGTGCCGTCCTCGTTGGCCGCCTTGGACCACGGAACGCTGATCGCGGTCGGGATGTGCCCGCCCCGCTGCGCCTGCTCCTGCGGCAGGTGGGCGGGGGCGAGCAGCCGGCCGGCGAACTCGTCGGGGCTGCGCACGTCGACCAGGTTCTTGGTGCCGATCGCGGCGACGACCTCGTCGCGGAAGGCCCGGATGGAAGTGTCCGGTTCCTGCGCGACGTACTGCGTCGCCGGGCGGGACACCGCGTCGGTGACCAGCGGGCGGGCATCCAGCTCCCACTTCTTGCGGCCGCCGTCGAGCAGCTTCACGTCGCCGTGACCGTAGAGCTTGAAGTACCAGTAGGCGTATGCGGCGAACCAGTTGTTGTTGCCGCCGTAGAGGATGACGGTGTCGTCGTTGCTGATGCCCCGCTCGGAGAGCAGCGCCTCGAACTGGGTCTTGTTGACGAAGTCCCGGCGGACCTGGTCCTGCAGGTCGGTCTTCCAGTCAATCTTGATGGCGCCGGCGATGTGGCCGGTGTCGTAGGCCGAGGTGTCCTCGTCGACCTCGACGAAGACGACGCCCGGGGCGTCGAGGTTCTTCTCGGCCCACTCGGCCGAAACGAGTGCGGTGTCGCGACTCATCGAATCACTCCCTGGTGAGGATGGATGGTGAGCCAACGCGCGAGTATCGATGGGTGTGGCTGTCGCACCACGCGCGGGACCCAGCGGAAGGACGGGATCACGGGTTCGTGCGACGGCGCCGCTGCCGGGCGTTCGGTGGGATAACCGGAGGGTGCGAGAACCCTGTGCCGGTGGCCGCCGTCAGGCGGCCGGAGACAGCCCCGCCGTCAGATGACGGGGCGACACAGGCAGGTGGCCACGCGACACAGGTCGACCGCGCGCCGTTTGGTGAGGTGGGTCCCCATGGCCAGGGAGCTTACCAGCCAGTGACCGTGCTGCCACTGATCCGACCACCATCCGGGAATCGCCAACGCCACCGGCGGGTTCGACGTCCCACCGCTGGTCTCGGATCAGCCAGCGGAGTTGATCGGCACGTTCTTCGCGTCGGCGGTGACCGCCAGCCCCTCCGGCAGCGGTCGGACCTCCCGGACAGCGAGCTGGAACGGCAGGTCAGGCAGAGGCACGTCGATGGAGATGCCCTTGGCGTAGTTGCTCAGCAAGGCGCGCGCCAACGGCAGGTTGGGCAGGCCGGCCGCGTCCAGATCGTTGAAGCGGAGGGCGACCGCACCGTTGTCGGCGACGGTGACGTCGGCGGTGCCGCTGACGGTGAGCTTCTGACCGAGGATGTCGACGGGGGCGGTGACGGCGAGCTTGCCGTTCTGCTCGCCGAGAGTGAGCCCCGGCCGCTTCAGCAGCGCGGCCAAACTGTCGTAGCTGATCGTGCCCGTGCCATTGACCGTGTCCGCGACGATGTCCCCCTGCCCGGTGCGCAGGGTGTCCAGCGAGGCTCGCACATTCCGGGCGTCCACATCGAGCACCGGCAGCCGTACGGTGTCACCCTCCACCGGGGCCTGCACGTCCCGCAGGTTGATGGTGATCCGCTGGTAACGGCCATCCAGCACCTGGGTGAGAAACGGAGTTCCGGCCACTTCCACATCGGGCTCGGCGGACTGCGCACCCTGCTTGGCGACCTCCTGACGGACCCGGTCGGCGATGGTCCGCTCAGCCACCCCGACCGCCACCCGGTCGGCGACCACCAGCAACCCGGCTACCAGCAGCAGCAGGACGAACAGGCCGATGAGCAGCTTGCGGCCGCGCCGTCGGGGCCGCGTCCCCTCCGCCGGATAGTCCTGCGCCACCGCCGCCTCCTGTCTTCGCCCGCCGCGCCGCGACGAGTCGTCCTTACCGGGTGCCGCAGGGCGGCGCACCCGTAGGTACCCGACCGGCTCCGGGCTCAACCGTGACTCAGAGGAAGAGCATGCACATGGCGTACGCGGCCGGCGCCGCCAGGGCGAAACCTCCGAGAGGGCCCTGCATGTGCCGGGCCACCCACATGGTGGGCGGTTCGCCGGCCATCAGCCGGCCCGCTTCCGCGTACCCCACGGCGAGGTCGGAGAGGACGGCGGTGACCGCCGCGACCAGACCGATCACGGCGGCCCGGGTCGGCGTGAAGGGAGCCACCAGGTAGCTGCCGAGGAGCCCGCTGGTCAGCGTGCCGACCATCGCGCCGGCGACCACGCCTGCGGCGCCCCGGGGCACCTGCGGGGCCAGCCGCGGCCAGGGCAGCACGGCGTCGGTGAGCCGGGCGACGGTCAGCGCGACCCCGCTCGCGGTCAGGCAGACGGTGATCGCCTGGGTGCCGGCCGGGATCCGGCTGAGCACGATCAGGGTGCCGAAGGCCACCACCCCGACCACGATGAGCAGCGTGGCGCCGAGTGAGTCGGTGACCCGGACCCGGTCGACCCGGCGGACCAACTGGCCGAGCACCGCAGCGAGGAACCCGCCGGCGGCGAGGTAGCCGAGCGGCGCCAGGCCAGCGATGTCGCTCTGCACCGCGGCGATGTCGGCGAGCGCCGCGACCGCGGCGCTGATCCCGGCGACCACCAGCAGCGCGGGCGGGCGCATGGCCATCGTCCAGGCGAGCACGAACAGCAACTGGACGCCGAAGATGATGAAAGCGAACGGCAGCCGGTGACCGGGGCCTGACGTCTGCGCGCCGAGCACCAGGCCGACACCGAGCAGAGCGGCGAAGCCGGCGATGGTCAGCGCCAACTGACGGCGCACCTCGACCGGGGGTATGACCTCCTCTTCCGGCTCGTCGATCTCGTCTTCGGATCGACGGGCCGGCTCGCCGGCGCGACGGGCACGACGCGGCCCACCCCGTTCGCGGCGATCGCCGTCGGTGGTGGCCGGACCGGTACGCGGCGCGGGCGGCTGGCCGCGGGCCGGTGCGGCCGGGCCCGGGTGGGGCCCGGCGGGCCACGATTCGCGGCCGGCCTCGGGCGAGGTGGAGGGAAACACGACCCGATCGTGCCAGACCGACCGCCCGGCGCGGCGGTCAAGGGTTTCAGCAACGTTAAAATCTGCGCCACGATCAGGGGCAAGATGGACAAACGGGAAATGGCCTGACGGTGCGGCCGAGGCGATCCGTTACGCTCGACCCGTTACCCGCCCGTCAGCGACGCCGGGACCACGCAATTTCTCAGCACACTCCGTCGTGAGTGTGACTGGTCGCGTGCGGCCGTGCGCCGCCGGGACGGAGGTGATCGTGGAGATCCTGCTGCTGGTGACTGCGCGCGCAGGGGAACCGTCGGCTGTGCTGCCGGCACTCGACCTGCTGCCGCACTCGGTGCGCACCGCGCCGCGTGACGTCCGCACCCTTGTCGCAGGGCCCAGCCCGGACGCGGTGATGGTGGACGCCCGGTCGGAGTTGAGCGAGGCCCGAGCGACCTGCCGAATGTTGCACGCCACCGGGCTCGGTGTGCCGCTGGTCGCGGTGGTGACCGAGGCCGGCCTGATCGCACTGAACGCCGACTGGGGCGTCGACGACGTCATCCTCGCCTCGGCCGGTCCCGCCGAGGTGGAGGCGCGGCTGCGGCTGGCAGTGGGCCGGCTGAGCAACGCGACCGCCGGTGCGGGCGGCTCGATCCGGGCCGGCGAACTGACCATCGACCCGGACACCTACGCGGCCAAGCTCAAGGGACGCCCGCTCGACCTCACCTACAAGGAGTTCGAGCTGCTGAAGTTCCTGGCCCAGCACCCGGGTCGGGTGTTCACCCGGGACCAGCTCCTGCGCGAGGTCTGGGGCTACGACTACTTCGGCGGCACCCGGACGGTGGACGTGCACGTCCGGCGGCTGCGCGCCAAGCTCGGTTCGGAGTACGAGTCGATGATCGGCACCGTTCGCCAGGTCGGCTACAAGTTCGTCGTTCCGCCGTCGCGGTCGCTGCCCGAGGCGGAGCACGCGCCCCTGCCGGTCTGAAGTATTCCTGTATGCCCTTTTTGCGCAGCTTGGCAGTTCTATTCTGACTGCCGGGTTTGTCGGAGAAAGGGGCGACGGTGCGCGCAGTGACCACGGGGGCGACGGACCGGCCTGACCGGCCAGCCAGGCGGAAGCCGTGACGCGGGGCAGTTCGACCGCGAGGGCGACGGGAATCGTGACGCTGGTGGTGGCGGCGCTGCTGGGCTCGGCGTACGTGCTGGGCCGCAGCCTCGTCCCCGACCAGAGCCAACGGCACGCCACGGGTGCCACCACGAACGCCGACGGGCCGCACTACGCCGACCAACCCAGCGGTGGTGAGCCGACCGCCGTCCCGAGTGCCAGCGGCAGCGCCAGCCCCCAGGCCCGCCCCGCCGAGGCCGGTCAGGACGGGACGGGACGAGACGCCGGAGACGACAAGCTGTTCGGCGCGCACGCCACCACCGGCTCCCCCCGGCTCGCGCTGACCTTCGACGACGGGCCGGACCCCCGGTACACCCCGCAGGTCCTCGCCACGCTGCGCGAATTCGACGTGCGGGCCACGTTCTGCGTGGTCGGTGAGAACGCTCAGGACCACCCCGACCTCATCCAGGCGATCGTCAACGACGGGCACACCCTGTGCAATCACTCCTGGCACCACGACGTCGGCCTGGGTGCCCGATCGGCCGACGCGATCCGCGCCGACCTCCTACGCACCAACGCGGCGATCCGGGCGGCGGTGCCGAACGCGCCGATCGTCTGGTACCGCCAGCCGGGCGGCGCCTGGACGTACCCGGTGGTGTCGGTGGCGCGGCAACTCGGCATGACCCCGCTGCACTGGTCGGTGGACCCGTCGGACTGGGAGCTGCCCGGCGCCGGCAAGATCACCGCGACGGTGCTGACCCAGGCCGAACCGGGTTCGGTGGTGCTGCTGCACGACGCCGGTGGGGACCGGCAGGGCACGGTGGACGCGCTGCGCCGGATCTTGCCCGACCTGATCGCGCGGTTCCAGTTGGAGGCACTGCCCACCGACCCGACCTGAGCCGCGGCTTTACTCGGCGACGGTCCGGGCGTCACGACACGCAGCGGATACGGTGACGGGATGAGCAGCGCGGAGCCGACCAGCGACCAGGTGACCCGGACCGACCGACTGGCGCCGGCGGACATCGCCGACGTGCTGGCCCTCGCCAGCTCCGCGGGCGACACGGACGGCGCGGACCCGCTCGACGAGCACGTCCTGCTCCGACTGCGTGACCCGGGCGCCCCGGCCCTGCACCTGATCGCCCGGGCCGACGACGGCACCCTCACCGGCTACGCGCACCTGGACACCACCGACCCGGTCGGCGGGATCGGGGTCGAGCTGGTGGTGCATCCCGCGTACCGGCGGCGGGGCACTGGTCGTGCGCTGGCCCGGGGCGTGCTCGCCTCGGCCACCGGGCCGCTGCGGGCGTGGGCGCACGGCGACCACCCCTCGGCTGCGGCGCTCGGCGTCGACCTCGGGTTCACTCGGGCGCGGGTGCTCTGGCAGCTGCGTCGGCCACTGGCTGCCCCGCTGGGCGAGCCGCGCCTGCCCGACGGGGTGACGCTGCGGGCGTACCGACCCGGGGCGGACGACGCGGCCTGGCTGACCCTCAACTCGCGCGCCTTCGCCGAGCATCCCGAGCAGGGGCGCTGGACCTCGGACGACCTGCGGGCCCGTCTCGCCGAACCGTGGTTCGACCCGGCCGGCTTCCTGCTCGCCGAGGAGACCGCGACCGGTCGACTGCTCGGCTTCCACTGGACCAAGGTGCACGAGCGGCCCGGGTCGGCCCGGATCGGCGAGGTGTACGTGCTGGGCGTGGAGCCGACCGCGCACGGCGGCGGGCTCGGCCGGGCGCTGACCACCGCCGGGTTGGCGTACCTGCGGGACCGGCGCGGCCTGGACCGGGTGATGCTCTACGTGGACGACTCGAACACCGGGGCGGTCGCGCTCTACGAGCGGCTTGGCTTCGCCCGCTGGTCCGCGCACATCAACTACCACCTCGGCTGAGCGTCGGCCATCGTCGCAGCCGGGTCACCGGCGGGTAACGGGCGGGCTTCGGCGGGATAACGGCGAACCGGAAATATGCCCATACTTCCGACAGGTGTACCCCGGTTCACTTAACGGACAACTCGTCCTCAGCAAGCGGTCACCTCGGCGGCCGTACGTGTTCACCTTGCGTTCACTTGCGACCGGCGAACCGGCTACCTGGCACTTCTAACTTTCGTGTCAGCCGGTCAATGCCGGTCCTCGGGCCCCGGGATCGGGGCGCCAAGTCAGACGCGAAGGGAAACCCCTCAGGTGAAGCTCCAGCGGTACGGCACTATTGCCTGCCTCGCTCTTGCCGCGACGCTCGGCCTCAGTGCATGCGGCTCGGACAACAACGAGCCCGCCACCGGCGCCAGCGCTTCGGGCTCGACCGCCGCGGTCGACTGCGCTACCGGAACGCTGAACGCCCAGGGCTCGTCGGCGCAGAAGAACGCCATGGCCGAGTGGATCAAGGCGTACCAGCAGAAGTGCCAGGGCGTCACGATCAACTACGAGCCCTCGGGCTCCGGCGCCGGCATCCAGGCGTTCACCGCCGGGACCGCCGACTTCGCCGGCTCCGACTCCGCGCTCAAGCCGGAGGAGCAGCCGAAGGCCGACGCCAAGTGCGTCGGTGGCAAGGCCATCCACCTGCCGATGGTGATCGGCCCGGTGGCCGTCGCCTACAACGTCAGCGGCGTGGACAACCTCCAGCTCAAGCCGGCCACCCTGGCGAAGATCTTCGCCGGCAAGGTGACCAAGTGGGACGACGCCACGATCAAGGCTGACAACCCGGACGCCAAGCTCCCGTCGACCACCATCCAGACCGTCCACCGTTCGGACGAGTCGGGCACCACCGACAACTTCACCAAGTTCCTCTCGAAGACCTCCGAGGCGGACTGGACCCTGGGCAACGCCAAGGCCTGGAAGGCCCCGGGAGGCACCGGCGCCAAGGGCTCGGACGGCGTGGCCAGCTCGGTCAAGGGCGCTGACGGCTCCATCGGCTACATGGAGTGGTCGTTCGCCGAGAACGCCGGACTGAAGATGTCCAAGATCGGCAACGGCGCCGGCGAGTTCGCCGCGCTGACCGCCGAGGCTGCCGGCAAGACCATCGCCGGCGCCAAGGTCGAGGGCCAGGGCGACGACCTCAAGCTGTCGATCGACTACAACACCAAGGAGGCCGGGGCCTACCCGATCGTCCTGGCGACGTACGAGATCGTCTGCAGCAAGGGCCTCGCGGCCGACAAGCTCAAGCTGGTCAAGGGTCTGCTGGGCTACGCCGCCAGCGCCGAGGGCCAGAACTCGCTGACCGACCTGGGCTACGCCCCGCTGCCGGAGACGGTTCGCACCAAGGTCGAGACCGCGGTCAAGAACCTTTCCTGACCCGACCCCACCACCTCCGCAACCGAATCGAGCGAGCAGATGGGTGAAACCCCTCACCGCTCGGCCGACGCCGGCACCGGCGGGACGCGCGTGACGCAGAGTCACGAGTGGCCCGCCGGTGCCTCGGCGCGTGTGGCCGAGGCACCAGTCAGCACCCGTTCCCCGGGCGGCACCGGGCTGGGCGGCGGCGGCGCGCTGCCGCGCAGCCGAAAGTTCGGCGCCGAGCGGGCCTTCCGCGGTCTCACACTGGCCGCTGGCACCGCCGTTCTGGTCATCATCGCCGCCATCGCGATCTTCCTGATCGCCAAGGCGGTGCCGGCCCTACGCGCCAACACCGAGAACTTCTGGTCCTACGAAGGCTGGTCCCCCAACGAGACCCAGCCGAAGTTCGGCATCGGCACACTCGCTTTCGGCACCGTGCTCAGCTCGGCGCTGGCGCTGCTCATGGCGGTGCCGGTGGCGCTGGGCATCGCGCTCTACCTCTCGCACTACGCGCCCCGTCGGCTGGGCACCGCGCTCGGCTTCCTGGTCGACCTGCTCGCCGCCGTGCCGAGCGTGGTCTTCGGCCTCTGGGGGCGGGACATCTTCATCAACCCGGTCCGGGACTTCTCGGTCTGGCTGAACGAGTACTTCGGCTGGATCCCGATCTTCGGCGGCGACGGCCCGTTCGGTAAGTCGATCATGCTGGGTGCCCTGGTGCTCGCGATCATGGTGTTGCCGATCATCACCTCGCTCTCCCGCGAGGTGTTCCTCCAGACGCCGACCGCCAACGAGGAGGCCGCCCTCGCCCTGGGCGCCACCCGCTGGGAGATGCTCCGCACCGCAGTGCTCCCCTACGGCCGCCCGGGCGTCATCGCCGCGGTGATGCTCGGCCTCGGCCGGGCGCTCGGCGAGACCATCGCCCTGGCGCTGACCCTCGGCATCACCTTCGGCATCTCGTTCAACCTGATCCAGAACGGCGGCAACACCATCGCCGCCAACATCGCCAACGCGTTCGGCGAGGCGAACGAGACCGGCCGGGGCGCGTTGATCGCCTCCGGCCTGGTGCTGTTCACCATCACGCTGATCGTCAACATCACGGCACGGGCGATCATCTACCGCCGCCGGGAGTTCACGGAGTCGGCCGCATGACCACAACCGTCACCTCCCACCGCACCCGCCCGCCGGCCCAGCCCGCCTCGCTGCGGGCGCGGCGGCTGCCCTGGTACGCCGCACCGGCCATCGCCGTGGCGGCCCTGGCGCTCGCCGCCGTGCTCGTCTACGGCATCGACATCGGCGGCCCGGTCCTCGTGGTCGTCCTCGGCGCGATCCTCTACCTGGTCGGGCTCTTCGTCGCGGCCAACGCGGTCGAGGGTCGCCGTTCGGCCCGCAACCGCACCTGGAGCGCGCTGATCCACTCCGCGCTCGTGCTGGCGGTGCTGCCACTGGTGTCCGTGGTCTGGACGCTGGTCAGCAAAGGCACCGAGCGACTGGACGCCAACTTCTTCCAGACCTCGATGAACAACATCGGGGCCCGAGACGCCAACGGCGGCGCCTACCACGCGATCATCGGCACACTGGAGCAGGTCGGCATCGCCGCCCTGATCACCGTGCCGCTCGGCATCCTGTGCGCCATCTACATCGTCGAGTACGGCCGGGGCAAGTTCGCCTTCGCGATCCGGTTCTTCGTGGACGTGATGACCGGCATCCCGTCGATCGTCTCCGGCCTCTTCGTGCTGGCGTTCTGGGTGCTGGTCGTGTCGCCGTGGTTCAACGACGGTCGGCCGAGCTTCTCCGGCTTCGCCGCCGCGCTCGCGCTGAGCGTGCTCATGCTCCCCACCATCGTCCGGTCCAGCGAGGAGATGCTCCGCCTCGTCCCGGCGCCGCTGCGCGAGGGCGCCTACGCGCTCGGCGTACCCAAGTGGAAGACCATCCTGCGGGTGGTGCTGCCGACGGCGCTGCCCGGCATCGTCACCGGCGTCATGCTCGCTATCGCCCGTGCGGCCGGCGAGACCGCGCCGGTGCTGCTGGTCGCCGGCGGCGGTGCCGCGATCAACACGAACCCCTTCGAGAACAACCAGTCGTCGCTGTCCCTCTTCGTCTACCAGCAGGCCGGTGACGCGTCGAAGTACGCGCCGGCACGGGCGTGGACCGCGGCACTCACCCTGGTCGCCCTCGTGCTCATCCTGACGATCGCGGCGAAGCTGCTGGCCCGTCGCAACAGGCTCAGCCGATGAACCCCGGAGGTACCACCATGGCCAAGCGCGTCGCAGCCTCGAACGTCAACGCCTACTACGGCGGGTTCAAGGCGATCGAGAACATCAACCTGACCGTCGAGCCGAAGACGGTCACCGCCCTCATCGGCCCGTCCGGATGCGGCAAGTCGACGTTCCTGCGGTCGATCAACCGGATGCACGAGGTGCTGCCGGGTGCCCGGGTCGAGGGCAGCCTGACCATCGACGACCAGGACATCTACGACCGGGACGTGGACGTCACCGCGGTCCGGCGCATGATCGGCATGGTCTTCCAGCGGCCGAACCCGTTCCCCACCATGAGCATCTTCGAGAACGTGGTGGCCGGGCTGAAGCTCAACGGGGTCCGCAAGAAGTCGATCCTGGAGGACGCGGCCGAGAAGGCGCTGCGCTCGGCGAACCTGTGGGACGAGGTCAAGGACCGGCTGGGGAAGCCCGGCGCGGGCCTCTCCGGCGGTCAGCAGCAGCGGCTCTGCATTGCCCGGACCATCGCGGTCGAGCCGCAGGTCGTGCTGATGGACGAGCCGTGCTCGGCCCTGGACCCGATCTCCACGCTGGCGATCGAGGACCTGATGTTCCAGCTCAAGGACAAGTTCACGATCATCATCGTGACGCACAACATGCAGCAGGCCGCCCGCGTGTCGGACCGGACCGCCTTCTTCTCGATCGAGAAGACCGGCGACCCGGGCCGGCTGATCGAGTACGACAACACCCAGAAGATCTTCAGCAACCCGAGCGTGAAGAAGACCGAGGACTACATCACGGGCCGCTTCGGCTGAGCCCCTCCCTCCGCCCACCCCCTCCTCCCACCCTCCCCTCCCCTCCTCCCCCTCCTCCCACCCCCACCCGCCGTCGATCTAGGAAAGATCGCTGTGCTCAAAGATCGACTGGCTGCAACAAGCCCTAGATCGACGGGCCGTAGGGGCGGGGAGGGGGCGGGAGGGGCGGGAGGGGCGGGAGGGGGCGGGAGGGGCGGGAGGGGGCGGCGCGGGTTCAGCCGAGCACGAAGCGGGGTTCGCCATCCGGCGGCAGATCCAGGCGCGGGCTGATCGGGCTGGCGGCGTCCCGGTCGGCCGCCGCTCGCGCCACCCCGGCCAGGTCGCCGGCCGCCGCCACCTGAGCCAGCGTGACCAGGGTCGGCGGCAGCATGGTCAGCTCGCCGGCCTGGGCCCGGGCGAGGGCGTCCGCCGGCCGGATCCACAGCGTGTGGTCGGCCTCGCCGGAGACGTCACGGGTCCGCTGCCCCGCCGGCAACAGGGCCACGAAGAAGTACGTGTCGAAGCGGCGCGGCTCGAATTCGGGGGTGATCCACCGGCTCCACGGCAGCAGCAGGTCCGACCGCAGCGTGAGTTGACGGTCGGCGAGAAACGCCGCGAAGCCCAGCCGGCGCCCCTCCAGGTCCTGCCGGGCCGTCTCCCAGTCGTCGCCGCTGACGTCGCCCACCACGGTCGCCGGGTCCGGGCCGGCGAGCAGCACGCCGGCCTCCTCGAAGACCTCCCGGGCGGCGGCGCAGACCACCGCCTGGGCGGCGTCCGGGGCCACCCCGAGGCGGCCCGCCCACTCGGTCGGTGCCGGGCCCGACCAGTCCAGGTGTGCCTCGGAGTCGGAGCGGTCCACCCCGCCGCCGGGGAAGGCGTACATCCCGCCGAAGGTCATGGCGGCGACGCGGCGGATGACGTACACCTCGAAGTCGGCGTCGGTCGGACGCAGCAGCAGCACGGTGGCCGCGACCCGGGGCACCGCCGGGGTGCCGCCCTCGGCCTGGAACCGGCGGGCGTGCTCGACCAGGGCGGCCGGGGCGGCGAAGCCATCGCTGTCGATCGTCATGCCGCGAGCCTAGTTCCCCCGACCGGCCGCACCGACCCGGCTGGTACGGCGATCAACGCGGCTAGCTGGTGTGCCAGACGCCTCCGCCCGACCACTCCCCGCTCTCCCTTTGCTCTGCTTCAACCCAGGCAACGGGAACGTGCGGTAACTGTTGCCTGGGTTGAAGCAGAGCAAAGGACGCGTGCAGGGGGTGGCGGACTACCGAGCGGCACAGGGGGCCGGCGGATGAGCACCGGGCAGCGGGCGGTTCACCTGGCTCGGCTAGCGTTTCGGTATGACTCGTTGGGGCATCCTGGCCACCGGCCACATCGCCAGCCGTTTCGCCGAAGACCTCCGGTTGGTGCCGGACGCCGAGCTGGTCGCGGTCGGCTCCCGTAGCGCGGAGAGCGCGCAGCGCTTCGCCGACACGTACGGCGCGAAGCGCGCGTACGGCTCCTGGGTCGAGTTGGCCGCCGACCCGGAGGTCGACGCGATCTACGTGGCGACCCCGCATTCCGCGCACTACGAGGCGGCGATGACCTGCCTGACCGCCGGACGCGCGGTGCTGCTGGAGAAGCCGTTCACCCTCGACCTGGCCACCAGCACCGAGCTGGTGGACACCGCCCGCGCCGCCGGGGTCTTCCTGATGGAGGCCATGTGGATGCGATTGAATCCGATGATCCTGCGCGTGGCTGAGCTGATCGCGGACGGGGCGATCGGCACGGTGAGCAACGTCCGGGCCGACTTCGGGGTGTCCGGGCCGTTCCCGCCGGAGCACCGGATGCGCAACCCGGCGCTGGGCGGGGGCGCCCTGCTCGACCTGGGGATCTACCCGATCAGCCTGGCTCACCTGCTGCTCGGGGTGCCGCAGCACGTCCGTTCCTGGGCGCAGCTCGGCCCGGAGGGGACGGACGAGAACACCGGCATGCTGTTCGGCTACGACACCGGAGCGCTGGCCACGCTGAGCTGCGGCATGGTCGGGTCGAGTGAGCTGTCCGCCTCGATCACCGGCAGCACCGGCCGGATCGACCTGCCGGAGCCGTTCTTCCGGCCCGGTTCGCTGACCCTGCACCGGGCTGGCGCCGAGCCGGAGACGATCACCGCCGATGGGGTCGGCAACGGCTACCAGTACGAGGCGATCGAGGTGCAGCGCTGCCTGGCCGCCGGGCTGACCGAGAGCCCGCTGGTGCCGCACGCCGCGACCCTCGAGGTGATGGCGCTGCTGGACACGGTCCGCGAGCAGATCGGCGTCCGCTACGTCTGAACAGAGAAGGCCCCTTGTCAAGGCGAGACCTTGACAAGGGGCCTTTCACGAAACGGCGGTCAGCCGAAGAGCGGCCGGACCAGCAGGTAGGCGACGCAGGCGATCAGCGCCGCGGCCGGGAACGTGATGATCCAGGCGAGCACGATGTTGCCGGCGACGTTCCAGCGGACGGCGGAGAGCCGCTTGGTCGCGCCCACGCCCATGATCGCCGAGGTGATCGTGTGGGTGGTGGAGATCGGCGCCTTCAGCACCAGGGCGTTGAAGTAGAGCACCGCGCTGGCGACCGTCTCGGCCGCGAAGCCCTCCGGCGGCCCCAGGTCGATGATCTTCCGACCGAGGGTGCGGATGATCCGCCAGCCACCGGCGTACGTGCCGAGAGCCAGCATGGTCGCCGAGGTCCAGAACACCCACCCCGGGATGTGCGTCTTGCTCTCCTGGAAACCACCGGTGTAGAGCGCCAGCACCACGATGCCCATGGTCTTGGCCGCGTCCTGCATGCCGTGGCCGACCGACATGGCCGCCGCCGAGACGGTCTGCGCCCACCGGAAGCCCCGGTTGAGCTTGCCCGGCTGCCCCTTCCGGAACAGCCAGAGGATGGCCAGCATCAGCAGGTAACCGAGGGTGAGACCGACGATCGGTGACAGGATCATCGGCAGAATGACCTTCACGCCGATGTTGCCCCACTGCACGATGCCGCCAGCGGACAGCAGGGTCGCGCCGACCAGGCCACCGAAGAGCGCGTGTGAGGACGACGACGGAAGGCCGAAATACCAGGTGATGAGGTTCCAGGCGATCGCGCCGAGCACCCCGGCGAAGACCACCCCGAGGCTGCTCACCCCGGTGGGGAGCGTGACCAGGTTGTCGCCGACGGTCTTGGCCACCCCAGCGCCGAAGTGTGCGCCGACGAAGTTGCCGACCGCGGCGAGCCCGAGGGCGATCCGGGGGGTCAACGCCCGGGTGGAGACACTTGTCGCGATCGCGTTGGCAGCGTCGTGGAAGCCGTTGGTGTAGTCGAACGCCAAGGCGACCGCGATCACCGCCAGTACGGCGATGAGTTCGGGAGACACCGGCTCAGGACTCCTTGACGGCGATGGTCTCGACGGTGTTGGCGACGTGCTCGAAGGCGTCGCAGGCGGCCTCCAGCTCGTCGGCGACCTCCTTCATCTTCAGCACCGTCAACGCGTCGTACTCGCCGGAGAAGAGGCGGACGAGCAACTGCCGGTTGATCCGGTCGCCCTCGTTCTCCAGCCGGTTGCACTCGATCCAGTAGTCCTCGAGATCCTTCATCGACTTCAGCCGGGGCATCGCGTCGGCGGTCAGCTTGGCCTGCTGGTCGAGAACGTTCACCATCTCGTGCAGCTCGCGGGGCAGCGCCGGAAGCTCGGTCAGCCCGTACAGGTAGAGCAGGTCGCCCACCGCTTCCAGGTGGTCCATCACGTCGTCCAGCAGCGAGCCGAGCCGGTAGATGTCCTCCCGGTCGAACGGGGTGATGAAGGTCGAGTTGATCTTCTTGTACAAGTCGTGGGTGATCTGGTCGCTGTCGTGCTCGACCTCGGTCAGCCGCTCGCTGACGGACTGCACGTCCACGCCGGGCAGGGCCAGCTCGTTGAGCAGCGCGGTGCCCCGGACCAGGTTCTGCGCGGCCCTGGTGAAGAGCTCGTAGAAGGCGCCCTCGGTGGGGCGGAAGGAAAACTTCACAGCACAGACCTCGTCGCGTCGGTGGAAGGGTGGCGGCGCCCGTCGGGCACCCGCTCGGTGAATGCTAAGAAACGACAGAACCGCGAATTCGGCGGCCCACCCCTGGCCAGGCCGCATTCACCGCTCGTTCACCTGCTGTTCATCTCGGCCGTCCCACCCGCACCCGCTCCCCCAGCGAGCAACCGCTCCCGCTCGTGCGCCACGTCGAAATCGGCAGCCGGATACCCCAGATCGAGGGTGTCGAACGTCTCACGCAGCAACTGGGCCACCGCCCAGTCCCGGTACCACTTACGGTCCGCCGGCACCACGAACCAGGGTGCGGCGTCCGTGCTGCACTGGCTGAGGGCCTCGGCGTACGCGGCCTGGTAGTCGTCCCAGTGAGCCCGGGAGTCGACGTCGGAGGGGTTGTACTTCCAGTGCTTGTGCGGGTCGGTGAGCCGTTCCAGCAGGCGCTTGCCCTGCTCGGCGTACGAGATGTGCAGCATCACCTTGATCACGGTCACGCCGTCGCCGGTCAACTCCCGCTCGAACGAGTTGATTTCCTCATAGCGAGCCCGCCAGATCGCCTCCGGCACCAGCGCGCCGACGCGAGCGATCAACACGTCCTCGTAGTGCGAGCGGTTGAACATCCCCACGTACCCCGGGGGCGGCAGCTCCCGACGGATCCGCCAGAGGAAGTCGTGCCGCAACTCCTGCCGACTCGGCGGCCCGAACGAACGGATGTGCAGGCCCAGCGGGTTCATCGCGCCGGCCACCCGCTTGATCGTGCCGTCCTTGCCACCGCAGTCCATCGCCTGGAGCACCAGCAGCACCCGGCGCGCCGGGCTCTCCGACCCGGTCTTGGCCATCGCGAACAGCATCTCCTGCTGCCGGCCCAGCTCGCCGCCGACCAGTTCCACCTGCTCTCGTGCCCAGGCCTTACGGTGCTCTCCGCGCCCGACCGTACCCGGCAGGCCCGGCGTGGACCGTGGGTCGATCGCGCCGAGATCCACCGGTGCCGTGACCCGCAGCAACTCCCGCACGGAGCCGCCGTCCGGCGCCACGATCTGCCCTTGCTGGGGTGCGCTCATCCACGGATCATCGCCCACCCGCAGGCCTTCCGCCCGTCGAGGGCCACCCCCGGGGCTGGACAGGCCGTCCGGCCCGGGGCTGCCAGCGCGTCCAGTCGGCGGAAGGATGTACGCCAGGACGGTGCCGACCGGGGAGGGTGGTGCGTCGTGCGGGACCTGGCGACGGAGTTCGAGGCCGAGCGGGGGCGGCTGCTCGCGGTGGCCCACCGGATGCTGGGCAGCCGCAGCGAGGCGGAGGACGCGGTGCAGGAGACCTGGCTGCGCTACGCCGGGGCGCTCGCCGACCCGACGGCCCGCGCCGAGGTCCGCGAGCTGTCGGCGTGGCTGACCACCACCTGCGCCCGGATCTGCCTGGACGTGCTGCGCTCGGCCCGGGTGCGGCGGGAGGCGTACCCGGGGCAGTGGCTGCCGGAACCGGTGGTGACCCCGTTGGATGACGGGTACGCACCCGACCCGGCGGAACGGGCGGTCCGCACCGACGAGGTCGGTACGGCGCTGCTGGTGGTGCTGGAGCGGCTCGCACCGGAGCAGCGGGTCGCTCTCGTGCTGCACGATGTGTTCGCGGTGCCGTTCGCCCGGGTCGCCGACGTGCTCGGCACCACCGAGGTGGCCGCCCGACAGCTCGCTTCCCGGGCACGCCGGGCGGTCACCGCGCCGGACGTACCCCGGCACACCGCCGACCCGGTCGAGCAGCGCCGGGTGCTCGAAGCGTTCGTCGCCGCCACCGAGTCCGGCGAGCTGGACCAACTGCTCCAGGTGCTCGCGCCGGACGTGGTCTTCGTCGGCGACTCGGGCGGGCACTTCCCCTCGGCCCGCCGGCCGGTGCTCGGCGCGGACGCCGTGGGTCGGTTCACGCTCGGCCTGTTCGGCCGGGCGGGCCGGTACGCCAACCGGGTGCTGGCCCGGCTCGTGCTCGTCGACGGCGTGCTCGGCCTCCAGATGGAGACGGTGCACAGCGACGGGCGGCCGATCCGCCTGGTCACCGCCTTCGCGGTGGACCAGGGCCGGGTCACCGCCATCTACAACCAGCTCAACCCGGAGAAACTGGCCGACGTGCCGCCGCTCGGTGTGGGCGACGGGTGGCCACCGCGCTGGTGAGCCGGGCCGGCCGGGCGTGCGGCGTCAGACCACCAGGGCCAACCACTTGCGGTACGTGGTGGCGAACGGCTCGGTGCCGTCTCCGAGCGCTCCGAACAGCCGACGGGCCGCGGCTTCGGCCTCGACCACCACGTCGTCCGGGTAGCCGAACCGAGCCCGGTGCTCGGCGAACTCGTCCTCGTCGAGCAGTTCCACCAGGCCGGTGGCCCGACGCCGGACTACGTCCAGGTCCAGGTCGATCAGGTGGACGGTGTCCTCGGATTCCCAGCGGGCCGGGGTGGCGATGTCGCAGTAGACCTCGCTGGTGCGGGGCGGCGGGTTGAACATGGCCGTCCACCAGGCGCGGTGTGGCACCAGCAGCACGAACGGAATCTTCTCGATCGACGGTCGGCCGTGGTAGACCGATTCGGTGCCCTCGGGCACGCCGAGCCAGACGCCGAGGTCGTCCTCGGTGAGGCGGCGGGCCGGGTAGTCGCGGTGGGCGCTGCCGTCGTACTTGCGGTAGATCACTCGGACCACGTCGCTCGGCATGATTCGCACCCTAACCGATACTGCCCACGCGTCGTAGCGCGGCCGTAACCGGACGGCATCGACCGTACCGACCGACCTGGCCGGCATCGCGCCACGCGGCGGATGGGCGCGGTCGGTGTCGGCGGCGCCGGGTACCGTCGCACGGTGACTCCGCCCCGCACCGCCACCGGTTCCGCCACCCCGTCGGCCCGTGCCAAGGGCCGGCGGCGGGGTGCCCGGCCCAGTGGCACGGAGCTGCTGGCGGCGGCGGTCGGCGCGGTCCCCGGTGGTGCGGAACGCCCCGGCCAGCAGCAGATGACCGTGGCGATCGAGGAGTGCGTGGCCGGCGGCGAGCATCTGCTCGTGCAGGCGGGCACCGGCACCGGCAAGTCGCTGGCCTACCTCGCGCCGGCGCTCACCGTGGACGGCCCGGTGGTGGTCTCCACCGCCACCCTGGCGTTGCAGTCCCAGCTGGTCGACCACGACCTGCCCCGGCTGGCCGACGCCGTCGAGCCGATGCTGGGGCGTCGGCCCACCTTCGCGGTGCTCAAGGGCCGCCACCACTACCTCTGCCTTGCCCGGCTGGACAACTCCACCGAGGAAGAGCCGGAGGACACCCTCTTCGACGCCCCGGCGGCTCGCCCCGGCGGCGGGACGAAGTGGCTCGGTGAGGCGGGCCGGTTGGGCAAGCAGGTCGAGCGGCTGCGCGACTGGGCCGAGCGGACGGCCACCGGCGACCGGGACGAGCTGGACCCAGGCGTCGACGATCAGGCCTGGCGGCTGGTGTCGATGCCGGCCCGGGAGTGCGTCGGGGCGACCCGCTGCCCGTTCGGGCAGGAGTGCTTCGCCGAGGCGTCACGGGCCCGGGCCCGTGAGGCCGACATCGTGGTCACCAACCACAGCCTGCTCGCGGTCGACATGCTCGCCGACCGGCACATCGTGCCGCCGCACAAGCTGCTCATCGTCGACGAGGCGCACGAGTTGGCCGACCGGGTCTCCTCCGCGGCTCAGGCGGAGTTGGTGCCGGAGCTGATCGACCGGTCCACCCGGCGGGCCCGCCCGCTGCTGCGGCCGGAGACCGCCGAGGCACTCACCGCCGCCGGTGACGCCCTCGCGGTCGGGCTGGCCGAGGCACCGGCCGGGCGCATCACCGCCGGGCTGCCGACGCCGTTGCGGGAGGCGTGCACGCTGCTCGACGCCGCCACCCGCAGCGCCCTGGACGCGATCGGCGACATCAAGTCCGACGACCCCGACCCGGTCCGCAAGCAGCAGGCCAAGGCCGCGCTGGACGAGCTCTCCACCACCGCGCAGCGGCTGTTGGAGGAGGCCGACCACGACGTGGCGTGGGTGGAGAAGAACGACAGCGGCAGCCGCCGGGCACTGGTGGTCGCGCCGCTGTCGGTGGCCGGCACCCTCGCCACCCACCTGTACGACGAACGCACCGTCGTCGCCACCTCGGCGACCCTGGCGCTGGGCGGCCGGTTCGACACGGTGGCCCGCGCCCTCGGGCTGGACGCGCCGCCGCCCGCGCCGCCGACCCCCGCCGCAGCCGCACTGGCCGCCCGCACCGGGCCTGGCCGCCCGGCCGCCGAGACGCCGGGCCGTCGGCTCGCCGGCGACGTCACCCCGAGCGCCGTCGTACCGGCGACCGAAGGCCCCGGTTGGCGGTCGCTCGACGTCGGTTCGCCGTTCGACTACGCCCGGCAGGGCATCCTGTACGTCGCCGCGCACCTGCCCCGACCCAGCGTCTCCGGGCTGCCCGACGCTGCCGGGGAGGAGCTGCTCGGGCTGGTCGAGGCGCTCGGTGGTCGTACTCTCGGGCTCTTCTCCTCCCGGCGGGCCGCGCAGCAGGCGGCGGAGCTGCTGCGCGCGCGGACCGACCTGCCGGTGCTCCTGCAGGGCGAGGAGGCGTTGCCGCTGCTGGTCCGCCGGTTCCGTGAGGAGCGCGCCAGCTGTCTGTTCGGGGTGATGTCGCTCTGGCAGGGGGTGGATGTGCCGGGTGACGCCTGCCAGCTCGTGGTCATCGACCGGCTGCCCTTCCCGCGCCCGGACGAGCCGCTGGCGGCTGCCCGCGCCGCGGCTGTGGACTCGGGCGGCGGCTCCGGCTTCGCCGCGGTCAGCGTGCCGATCGCGGCGGTGCGGCTGGCTCAGGGCGTGGGCCGGCTGATCCGGGCGACCGGCGACCGGGGCGTGGTCGCGGTGCTCGACTCACGGCTGGAAACGGCCCGAGGCTACGGGCCGTTCCTGCGCCGCTCGCTGCCACCGTTCTGGTACACCACCCGCCCCGAGGTGGCCCGGGGTGCCCTGGAACGCCTCGCCAAGTCCTGACCTGACCGCACCGCTGCGGCGGGTTGGTCAAGGGGCTTGCGAGGCGACGACCACGGCGTCGGGCGGGGTGTCCGGGACCCGTCGGGCGGCAAGCCGGCGGACCGCGGTGTTCAGCACCGCGATGAGCGGCACGGAGACCAGCGCGCCGGTGATGCCGGCGAGCACGACACCAGCGGCGATGCCGATGATCACCGCGAGCGGGTGGAGAGCGACCGCCCGTCCCATGATCAGCGGCTGGAGGACGTGGCCCTCCACCTGCTGCACACCGATCACCGCTCCGAGGATGATCAACGCGGTGACCGGGCCACTGTCGACCAGCGCCACCAGCACCGCCACGCCGCCGGAGAGCGCCGCACCGACGATCGGGATGAACGCGCCAAGGAAGACCAGCGCGGCCAGCGGGAAGGCGAACGGGACGTCGAAGATGACCAGGAAGATGCCGATGCCGACCGCGTCGATGAAGGCGACCAGCACGGTGGCGCGGACGTAGGCGCCGAGCGTGTGCCAGGAGGCGCGGCCGGCGTCGTCGACCTTCCACCGGGCGGCGACCGGCAGCAGCCGGACCAGGAAGCGCCAGATGCGGTTGCCGTCGCGCAGAAAGAAGAACGTCGCGAAGAGCACCAGCAGCGTGCCGGTCAGCACCTCGGCCAGCGTGGCGGCGGTGCTCAGCGCGCCGCTGGTGAACTTCGAGGTGTTGTCGTTGATCCAGGCCTGCGCCTCGTCGATGTAGCGGTCGAGCTGGGTGTCGGAGAGGTGCAGCGGGCCTGTCTTCAGCCAGTTCTGGATCTGCCGGACACCCTCCGACGACTTCTCGCTCAGCTCCGGCACACCGCGAATGAACTCGTTGACCACCAGCGTCAGCGTGCCGATCACCGCGGCCAGGCCGCCGACCAGCACCACCGCCGTCGCCATCGAGCGGGGCAGTCGGATCCGCAGCAGCCAGCCGACCGCTGGCGCGAGCAGCGCAGAGAGCAGCAGCGCGATGGCCAGCGGAATGATCACGATCTTGATCGTGCCGACGACCCTGAGCAGTGCCCAGGCGACCACGCCGATCACGATCAGTCGCCAGCACCACGCGGCGGCGATCCGCAGCCCGTGCGGGACGTCAGCGTCGTCCCGGCTGGAGGTCGAGCTGTGCAGGTCCACCGGAGGTTCGGCGCCGACGACCGAGGCGCTCGGCGGCGCGGTCGGCCCCGGCACGGCCGGCGACGCCACCCGGGCCGCCTCCGACACCTCGCTCAACGCGTCACTCGACGTGCCCTCGTCGGCGCTGGCCGACTCCTGTCGCGACTGGTAGGCGCGGCGGAGCCGCCCGCGTACCCGCTCGAAGCGGCTCAAGCGCACCTCCTGGCAGAGAAACCGGTCCGCCCACTACGACAGGTCGGACAGCATACGTCCGTTCCCGACACCGTAGGGCAGTTCCGCTACACAATGCCCCGGCCACCTCCGGCGTAACCACCAGCGGGCCCGCCGTCGGCGGCACGGTAGCGTCTGCGGCGTGACCGCCGACAACGATCTTGACGCCGGCCTGCCGATCCGCCTGCTGCACGACCGTGTGCTGGTGCGGATGGAGGGCAGCGAGGGTGAACGACGCTCCACCGCCGGCATCGTCATCCCGGCGACCGCCGCGGTCGGCAAGCGCCTCGCCTGGGCCACCGCAGTCGGGGTGGGGCCGAGCGTCCGCGCCATCGTCTCCGGTGACCGGGTGCTCTTCGACCCGGACGACCGCTCCGAGGTCGAGCTGCACGGCCGCGGGTACGTGCTGCTGCGGGAGCGGGACGTGCACGCCGTGGCCGCCGAGCGGATCGAGAACGACCCCACCGGCCTCTACCTCTGACGCACCTCCCCCGGCCACCAAGCCCCGCCGCGCACCGTTTGCCCGGCCGTACGACGGGAAGCCATCCGGCGACCGTGGCCCTGGGGAGGGACGATGCCGGTATTCGTTAAGAAGTTGTTGACCTGGGGCAGTGTCGCGTTCCTGATCTACTTCGTGGCCTTCCGGCCGGAGGGCGCCGCGCAGATGTTCAAGGCGATCGGGGCGGCGCTGATCACGATGTTCCAGGGCCTCGGTGACTTCCTCACCACCCTGATGACCTGAGCCCACCCTGATGACCTGAGCCCACCCTGATGACCTGAGCCCGCCCTGATGACCTGAGCCCGCCAGCCGGGGGGCCGCACGTCGTCAGGGCCGCAGCTCGTCAGGGGTGGCTCGGCGGCCAGGGCGCTGCCGGTCGCGGGACGGGCCAGCCAGACGGGGCGTACCCCACCGGAGGCGGAGCAGGGGCCAGCACCACCGGGATCGGCACCACGGGCTCGTCCGGCGCGTCCACCGGGCGCTGCGTACCGTCCGGGAAGCGCAGGTGGTAGCGGCTGCCGTCCCAGACCCCCGCCGGGGCCTGCGGGTCCCGACCGACGAAGAACGACCGGTACGCGCTGATCGCGTCCAGCAGCTCCCGCTCCTCGCGGGCGGTCCGCTCCTGGTCGGCCGGCTTGCGGTCCAGGCCGCGCAGCGTCCCGTCGCGCAGCAGGGCCAGCCGGGTGGCGGCGAACTGGTAGCCGCGCATCGCCCGTACACCGGCGTCGCCCGCCACCCGCCGGGCCCAACTGCGGGCCGCGTGCCGCCGACCGAGGCTGCTCAGCGCGGCCACCTCGGGCGGGCTCAGCCAGCCGGCGCGTACGTAGTCCGGCAATGTCCGCTCGGTGAGCCGCCCCTCCCAGGCGCGCAGCCACACCGCCAGCCCGACCATGCCGAAGAAGACCGGCACCATCAGGCCCAGGAAGCCGTACAACATGATCACCGCTTCGCCGGTGGCCTGGGTCAGCGTGGGCAGCAGGTTCCACGTGCCGTGCAGCATCATCGCCAGCAGCAGGCCGCCGATCGGGGCGAGCACCCGGACCCGCCGGTCGGCCGTCCGAGCCGCGATGCCCAGCCCCACACCGGTCATCGAGGTGAAAAGCGGATGGGCGAACCCGAACAGCAGGATCCGGACGATGAAGATCGCGATGACCTGCTGCGTGCCGGTCGCCGGGCCGTACCGGTCGGCGCCGGTCGCATAGCCGTATCCGCCCAGGTAGAGGATGTTTTCCACCATGGCGAAGCCGACCGCGGAGAGCCCGCAGTAGACCAGGCCGTCGGTGATCCCGGACCACTCGCGGCGGCGGAACACCAGCAGCAGGATCGGGCCCAGTGCCTTGGTCAGCTCCTCGATGAACGGCGCCACCAGCACCCCGGTGAGCGCGGACGGCAGGCCCCAGTCCGCGAAGCGGTTGGCGGCGAAGTCGTTGACCGTGAGCGAGGCGGCGGTGGAGACGAACGCCCCCCAGGCGAAGCAGAAGATCAGATACTTCAGCGGCTCCGGTTCGTAGCGGTCCAGCCAGAGGAAACAGGCGACCAGCACCGGCACCGGCAGGATGGCGGCGACCACCCCGATCAGCAGGGCCCGCACACCGAGCGACTGGCCGAGCGTGAAGACCATGAACACCGCGCAGGCGGCAATGAACAGCACCACCCCGGCCAGCACCAGGAACCGCCGCCAGCCCAGTCGGCGCAGCGGCATCCGGGGTGCCTCGCCGACGGACGGGGCCGTGGGTGCGTGCGACGACGGCAGCGGTGAACCGGGCGGGGTGTCGGCCATGCGGTCAGCGTAGCCATCCGCTGCCGTCTGGTCCGGGCGCATCGGTAGCCGCTATGCTGCCGGCAGGTCACGAGTGCCAGCGTTCAGCCCCGGCTTGCTGGCCGGCAACCCTCGTCGAGTTCGCGGTGGGGTGCCCCGGGTGATGACCGGGCCCAGCCCGATCGGTGTGCTGGGCAAGCGCGGACCCCGTCCCGACATGCACCCGGGGTCCCTGACCCCGGAGGTTCCGGCGTGTCCGTCACTCTCGTTCCCTCACTGCCCACCCACTTCGACGCCGCGCCCACGCCGGTCTCGTCGCGGCCACTCGACGTCCTCGGTGTGCCGGGCGAGATCAACCTGGACTACGCGGCCAGCGCGCCGTGCGCCCAGGCCGCCGCCGACGCGGTGGCCGAGCTGCTTCCCTGGTACGCCAGCGTGCACCGCGGGGCGGGCGCGCTGTCCCGGCGCTGCACCCTCGCGTACGAGCAGGCCCGGCAGACGGTCGGCGACTTCTTCGGCGTCCGCGCCGACGATCACGTGATCTTCACCCGCAACACGACTGACGCGCTCAACCTGCTGGCGCGGGCACTGCCGGCCGGCACGACGGTTGTCACCTTCGCGGGCGAGCACCACGCCAACCTGCTGCCCTGGCCGCGCGGTTCGGTGCGGCTGCCGGTGCCCAGCGACCCCGCCGGGGCGGTACGCGACCTCGCCGCCGCCCTCACCGAGCTGCGCCGGGGCAACAGCCCGGCACTGCCGGTGCTGGTCGCGGTGACCGGTGCGAGCAACGTGACAGGTGAACGGTGGCCGGTCGCCGAACTGGCCCGGGTGGCCCACCGGCACGGTGCCCGGATCGTGCTCGACGCCGCGCAACTCGCCCCGCACGCCCCGGTCGACCTGCGCGCGCTCGACGTCGACTACCTGGCCGTGTCCGGCCACAAGCTGTACGCGCCGTTCGGTGCGGGTGTGCTGGTCGGCCGGGCGGACTGGCTGGACAGCGCTCCGCCGTACCTGGCGGGTGGCGGTGCCACCAGTCACGTCGGGCCGGCCACCCACGACGTGACCTGGACGACCGGTCCGGCCCGGCATGAGGGCGGCACCCCGAATCTGCTCGGCGCGGTCGCGCTGGCGGCGGTGTGCGGTGCGCTCGACGACGCAGACCGGGCCGCGCTGGCCGCCCGCGAGCAGTCGCTGCTGGCCCGGCTGCGGACCGGCATCGCCGCCCTGCCGCACGTGGTGGAGCTGCGCACCTTCGGCCCGGACGCGCCCCGGGTCGGCATCGTCTCGTTCGTGGTCGCCGGATGGGACTCCGCCGACGTGGCCGCGCGGCTGGCCACCAGGCACCGGATCGGCGTACGCGACGGGTTGTTCTGCGCCCACCCGCTGGCCCGGCGGCTGCTCACCGAGGCGGCGGGGCGTACCGGCCGGCGGGACCTGCCACCCACCGCGCTGCGCGCCAGCATCGGCCTGGGCAGCACGACCGCGCAGGTGGACCGGCTGCTCGCCGCGCTCGCCGAGCTGGGCTGAGGCCCGCCCGCTGGTGGCCCCCGCTCAGCCGACCGGCGGGGCGGTGGGTGGCTTCGGCGCCTCGCCGGGCTCGGCCGGCTCACCGACCGGCCGTTCCTGCTCCCCGAAGGCGGTGCGAATCCACCGGTTCGCCTCCTCCTGCTCGATCCCGGAGGCCACCAGCAGGTCGCTCGCGGTGGTCCGGATCTGGGCGACCACCACACTGCCGGAGAAGCCGACCCCGGCACCGTACGCCCGGCCGGCTTCGCTGACCGCCCGCAGCGACCGCTCCCGGGCCTTCTGCGGTTCCTCGCCGGCGGCGAACTCGTGTTTGAGCAGCCGGACCGACTCGGCGAGATGGCCGATGGCGTCCGGCATCGGATCGGGCACCGGCTCCTCGTCCTCGACCAGCGTGACGGCCCGGCGAATCAGCGTGCCGGTGTTGCGCATCGCCCGGTCGACCGGGTCGGCCGCCTCCGCGTAGTGGATCAGCTCACTGCGACGGTGCCAGCGGGCCGGGGAGAGGGTGGCCGTCTCCTTCGCGCCCTCGATCGCCTCGGCCAACGTGGCCAGCTCCTCCTTGTTGTCGCGCAGCCGATCCAGCGCCCGCTGGATGCTGGCGCGGTCCCGGCTGCGCAACCCGTCCGCGGTGGCGTCGAGCTGGGCGGCGAGCAGGTCCAGCGCCGGCCGCGCGGCCCGGTTGATCACCCGGAGCGGGTTCAGCGGCAGCAACACCGCCGTGACCAGCAACGCGATCCCACCGCCGAGGAACGCGTCGACGAAGCGTGGGATCTCCAGATCCTTGGTGGACGGGCTCAGCGTCACGATCAGCACCGCCGTGGCCGCCGCCTGGATGACGATGGCCACGCTCGCCCCGGCGAAGATCGTGAACAGGATCGCCACCGTGACCACCAGGCCGAGCTGCCACGCCCCGGTGCCGAGCAGGTAGATCAGGAAGTCGCCGATGGCCACCCCGATCCCCACCCCGGCGATCAACTCCACGGTCCGGCGGAACCGCTGGCCGACCGACGCGGCCAGGGTGCCGACCGCGGAGATCGGCGCGAACACCGGTTGCGGGTTGCCGAGCACCTTGTGCGAGATCAGGTACGCCAGCCCGGCGGCAAGCCCTGCCTGCACCGCCAGCCCGCCGGCCATCCGCACCCGGTGCAGCCGGTCGTGCAGGGTGGCGCGGCCACGATGGCGCAGCTGTTCGGTGGCCTCGGCGATCCGCGCGCCGTCGATGTCCACCAGCCCGTCGCGTAGCGCGGTACGTCGCACCATCGGAGGACGCCTGTCCCGGGCCACGGCCATGGGCGCGACTACCCGTGGCAGGCCCGCTGAATCCTGCCGCGCCACGCGCTGCGGGCGCGATGCGGCAGACTCGACTGGTGGTTGATCTCCTGGATCGATGGCGGGTGGCGGCCCGGGGCGCCGGTGCGAGGCCGGACGCGGGTTTGACCAGGGCCGGGGAGCTGTTGCTCGCCCGGTGGCGGGAGCCGCACCGGCACTACCACACGGTGGCCCACCTGACGGCGGTGCTCGACGTGGTGGACCAGCACGCCGGGCTGACCGACCGGGCCGACGTGGTCCGGCTGGCGGCCTGGTGGCACGACGCGGTCTACGACCCACGGGCCGACGGCGACGCCAACGAACGGGACAGCGCCGCGCTGGCCGAGAGCGTGCTCACCGGGCTCGGGGTGCCGGTGTCCACGGCAGCCGAGGTGCACCGGCTGGTGCTGCTCACCGCCGGACACGCGGTGGCACCGGGCGACCGGGACGGCGCCCTGCTCTGCGATGCGGACCTCGCCGTGCTGGCCGCGCCGCCAGCCACCTACGAGCGTTACGCGGCGGCCATCCGGCGGGAGTACGCCCATGTGCCGGAGCCGGCCTTCCGGGCCGGGCGGGCCGCGGTGTTGACCGGCCTGCTGGCACTGCCCGCGCTGTTCCGGCTGCCACAGCTTCACGGCCGCTGGGAGGAGCCCGCCCGCGACAACGTGCGCCGTGAGCTGGCCACGCTCACCGGGTCGCCGGGGGGCGCGGGCTGACCAGGTGCTGTGACGGCCTGACCAGGTGCTTCGGCGGGCCGACCAGGTGCTTCGGGCGGCGCAGGCCGGCAGCGCGGAGCAACCGGACCAGCTCCCGACTCGGCACCACCTGGGCACCGAGCCACACCGCCGCCGCGAACCGCTCGGCCGGGATGTCGTAGTGGTCCCGGTCGAAGCCGCGCCGGGGAGCGCCGAGCGCCTCAGCGAAGGCGTGCAGCTCGGCGTACGAAACGTCGCTGATCAGGTGCGACCAGAGCCGACCGCGCCACGGCCAGGCAGGCCGGTCCAGGTAGAGCATGGTGCCCAAGCTATCCCGCGCAGTCGATCATGTTGATGATCGCCGGCCGGCGACCTAGCCTCGGCTGCATGGCCCCCACCACTCTCCTCGACGACCTGCGCGCCGCGCTCGGTGACGACGCCGTGCTCACCGACCCGGACCTGCTGCGGATGCACCAGCGGGACGAGGCCGACCTGTGCGCCGCCGGCACCCCACTCGTGGTGACGCGTCCGCGCAGCACCGAACAGGTGGTCGCCGTGGTCCGGGCGGCGGCGCGGCATGGCGTACCCGTGGTGCCGCAGGGCGCGCGGACCGGGCTGGCCGGCGCGGCGAACGCGGTGGACGGCGCGGTGGTGCTCAGCACCGTCGCGATGGCCGAGATCCGGGAGATCGACCCGGTGAGCCGGATCGCGGTGGTTCAGCCGGGGGTGGTCAACGCGGCGCTGGCCGGGGCGGTCGCCAAGCAGGGCCTCTGGTACCCGCCGGACCCCGGGTCCTGGGAGTCGTCCACGATCGGCGGCAACGTGGCCACCAACGCTGGCGGCATGTGCTGCGTGAAGTACGGCGTGACCACCGAGTATGTGCTCGGCCTGGAGGTGGTGCTCGCCTCCGGTGAGGTGCTGCGCACCGGCCGGCGTACGGCCAAGGGGGTGGCTGGCTACGACCTGACCCGGCTCTTCGTCGGCTCGGAGGGCACCCTCGGGGTGATCACCGAGGTGACCGTGGCGCTGCGGCCCGCACCGGCCGACTCGCTGACCCTGGTGGCGGTCTTCCCGTCCACCGCGGCGGCCGGCGCGGCGGTGGCCGAGATCGCGGCCCGTGGGCTCACTCCCAGCCTGCTGGAGCTGCTCGACCAGACCCACCTGCGGGCGATCGAGGCGTACCAGCCGATGGGGTTGCGGACCGACGCCCAGGCCCTGCTGCTGGCCGCCGCGGACACCGGCACCCGGGCGGCGGACGACCTGGCCGACCTGGCCGAGGTGTGCGAGGCGGCCGGCGCCGACGAGGTCTACGCGGCCACCGACGCGGTGGAGGCGGCGGCGCTCCTACAGGCCCGCCGGCTGGCCCACCCTGCGATGGAGAAGTTCGCCGCCGACGCCTACCCGGGCGGCAACGGCGGTCTGGTGATCGACGATGTGGCGGTGCCGCGCGGGTCGCTCGCCGCCCTGCTGGACGGGGTGGCCCGGATCGCGGCCGAGTGCGAGGTGCCGATCGGCGTGGTGGGGCACGCCGGGGACGGCAACATGCATCCGAACATCGTCGTCGACCGGGCCGACCCGGCGAGCGTGGAGCGGGGCCGGCGGGCGTTCGACGAAATCATGCAGCTCGGCCTGGACCTGGGCGGGACGTGCACCGGGGAGCACGGGGTCGGGCTGCTCAAGCGGGACTGGCTGGCCCGGGAGATCGGGCCGGTCGGCGTCCGGGTGCACCAGGCGATCAAGTCGGCTCTGGACCCGGCTGGCCTGCTCAACCCCGGCAAGGTGCTCTGACCTGCGCCGGTGCGGCGGCTCAGCCGATGATCTCGGCCGGGGTCGCCTGGGTGAGCAGCAGCAGGATCTCCCCGGCGACCGGCGTGCGTTCCTCACCTGGGCAGTCCTGCGAGGTGATCAGCCCGGTCGAGGTGAGCAGGCTGGACGTCAGGGCGTCGATGCAGGTGGTCCGGTATCTCCGGGCCTGATCGGTCTCGGTGGCGAGCGTCGGGTCCGCGAGCAGCACCTGGAGCCGTTCGGTGAGCTCCGGCGCGAGGGTGCCCCGGGAGGTCACCCCGTCACCGGCGCAGTCGAGGCACTGCCACGCGCCGTTCCGATCGACGCTCAGGGTGCGCAGCGGGCCGTCGGCGCCGAGCCGCTGAAGCAGGCTGACCTGGCCTGCGGCAACCGTGGTGGGGATCTCCAGCTGCGTTCCGCCACCCGCCGCGCCAGCGGTCGGTTGCGCCACCGGCGTGCCCCCCGCGTCCCGGTCGAACAGCGAACACCCGGTCAGGGCACCGACGAGCGCGGCGGCAAGGAGGGGGGCGAGTAGACGAGGGCGCGCGCGGGGGAGCACGCGCGGAAACCTACCCCACCGTAGGTAGGACCGAAACCACCATCCGGGCCGGTAACGATGGTTACCACTCGGTAACGTTCCAATTCGTCACCGAGCGGACGGACGCAGCTCAGCCTGATCGTCGTCGCCACCCCGGTCGGCCGCGTAACCCCGGACGTCCGGCGCGCCGAGCCGTGCCGCGTCCGCCGCGGCGTCGTCCGGCATCAACTGGGACTGCCGCTCCGCCTCCACGCGGGCGCGGTAGTGCTCGACCTCGCGTGCCCGGGTGGCCGCGTCCCAACCGAGCACCGCGCCCATCAGTTCGGCGGTGTGCTCCGCCGACTCCAGCCCTCGGTGGCTGGTCTCGAAGGAGATCCGGGTCCGCCGGGTCAGCACGTCCTCCAGGTGCAGCGCACCCTCGGCCCGCGCCGCGTAGGCGACCTCCGCCGCCAGATACTCCGGAGCACCGGCCAGCGGAGAAGCGAGCAGCGGATCGGCGTCGATCAGCGCCAGCAGGTCCAGAGTGAGGGTGCCGTACCGCTCCAGCAGGTGCTCCACCACGCCCACCGGCACGCCGTGCCGGCGGGCCAGGTCGGCCCGGTCCCGCCACATCGCCGGGTACCCGTCGGCGCCGAGCAGCGGCAGGTCGGCGGTCCGCGACGACCGGGCGCCGCCCAACCGACGCACCGCCCGGTCGACCACGTCGGCGGCCATCACCCGGTACGTCGTGTACTTGCCGCCGGCGACCAGCAGCAGCCCGAGCATCGGCTCGAAGACCGCGTGCTCCCGCGAGAGCTTCGAGGTCGAGTCGGCCTCTCCGGCCAGCAGCGGCCGCAGCCCGGCGTACACCCCCTCGATGTCGGCGGTGGTCAACGGTCGGTCCAGCACGGTGTTGACCTGCTGCAACAGATAGTCGATGTCGCGGGCGGACGCGGCCGGGTGGGACCGGTCCAGCCGCCAGTCGGTGTCCGTCGTGCCGATGATCCAGTGCCCGCCCCAGGGGATGACGAAGAGCACCGACTTCGCCGTACGCAGGATGAGCCCCGTCTCGCCGGTGATCGCCGAGCGGGGCACCACCAGGTGCACACCCTTGGAGGCGCGCACCCGGATGCCGGGCCGCAGGCCCACGTCGTTGAGCATCCGGGACATGTCGTCGCTCCACACACCGGTGGCGGCGATGACGGTACGGGCCTGCACCTCGAACTCCGCGTCCGGTGAGCCCTCCGGCGCCTCCAGGTCGCGGACGCGGACGCCGGTCACCTCGCGCGCCTGCCGGATCAGCCCGACGGCGCGGGCACTGCTCACCACCGTGGCGCCGAGGCTGGCCGCGGTACGCGCCAGGGTGACCACCAGACGGGCGTCGTCGACCTGCCCGTCGTAGTAGCGGATCGCCCCGGCCAGCGCGTCGGCCCGCAGGCTCGGGAAGATCCGGCGGGCCCCCTCCCGGGTCAGGTGCCGGTGCAGTGGCATGCCCCGGCCACCGCCGAAGACCCCGGCGAAGGCGTCGTAGGTGGCCACACCGGCGCCGTAGTACGAGCGGCGGAAGATCCGGGCCGGCAGGTCCCGCAGGCCCCGCCCGGCCGGCAGCGGCACCAGGAACGGCACCGGGCGCACCAGGTGCGGCGCGAGTCGGGTGGCCAGCAGGCCGCGCTCGGTGAGCGCCTCGTGGACCAGGTGGAACTCCAACTGCTCCAGGTAGCGCAGGCCACCGTGGATGAGTTTGCTGGACCGGCTGGAGGTGCCCGCAGCGAGGTCGCGCGCCTCCACCAGGGCCACCTTCAAGCCCCGGGAGGCCGCGTCCAGGGCGGCACCGGCACCGGTCACCCCACCACCGATGACCAGCACGTCGAAGCGCTCGTGGCGCAGTCGACGCAGGTCGGACGCACGGCGGACCGGCGAGAGCTGACCGGCGACGGATCGGGAGATATTGGGGTCGCGCACCCGTCCACCGTAACCGCCGCGCCAGCGTGCCGACATTCGCCGCCCGCCCCGTACTGTGCGAGGCATGCAGGTCGGGCCGCCGTCACCCGTTGGTCAACCACCGCCTTACCCGCTGCCGCCGGGGCGGGCCAGCCCATGGCCGGTGGTCGCGGCCGTGCTGGTCGGCTGCTGGACGGTTGCGGTCACCGTGGCCACCCAGACGGGTGGCTGGGTCACCGATCAGGTGCTGCTGGGCTTCGGGCAGGACCGGGTGGGCTGGCTCTGGCCGGTGCTCGGCCTGGCCACCGTCGTGCTGGTTGGCGCACCTGCCCTGCTGCTGGCCGTGCTGCCCCGGTCGGCCGCGGTCCGGGCCACCGGGAGGGTCTGGCTGATCGGGGCACTCGCACTCGGGGTGCTCACACTGCTGCGGGTCGTGCCGCCGGTGCACCACGAGGCGTACCTGGCCGGGCTGGCCGGCGCGGCGCTGCTCAGCGCGCTCGCCGTGCGCTGGTCGGCGCGCCGGTGGGCGTACCCCGGACCAGCCGGCTCTGTCGTCGGCGCGGCACCCACCGGGGACGGCGACGCCGCGCGGCCCGAGGCCGTTGGAAGCCCGGAGCCGGTCGAGCGCCAGCGGGGCTCGCGCCGGCCCGGCCCGGTGCCGCTGCTCGCGGTCGCCGCCGGGTTGGCGCTGCTGCTGCCCTGGGCCTGGCTGGGCGCGCTCGGTGGGCTCCTGGAGACCGCACTCGCGCTGCTCGCGGCCGCCGCGCTCGGGGTGCTGGCCGCGACGCTGCTCGACGCCACATTCTGGTCCCGGTTCGCGGTCGGTCGGCCGCCCCGGCCGGCTCGGCTGGTGCTGGTCGGAGGCCTGGTCGCCGGGGTGGCGCTGCTGCTGCTCGCGGCCGGCACCGGCCAGTCCGGCGCGCAGTTGCCCGCGCTGCTGATCCTGCCGCCGTCGGGCTTCGCGCTGGCCGCGCTGTGGTCCGCCACCTGGCGGCCCGCCGCCGACCCGGCCGACGCCACCCGCGCTGGTCGAACGGCGACCGGCTGGCTCGTGGGCCTGGCCGCACTCGGCCCGCTGGCCTTCACCGACCCGGAAGAGATCACCCTGCTGCTGGTCGGCACCCGGGACGTCCCGTTCTGGGTCGCGGTCGCCGCCGGTGCCGGGCTCGCCGTCGCCGTCCTGGTCGCCATCGGGTACGCGGTGCTGCTCGCCCGGCCGTCGGCACGCACCCCGAGCCGTCGGGTGGCAGCGGTGGCAGCGGTGGTGCTGCTGGTGACGTTCGGCGTGGTCGACCTCGGCCCCGGCCAGCCGGGTCTGTACGGCGAGCGGCTGCTCGTGGTGCTGCGCGCGCAGGCCGACCTGACCGGTCTACCGGCCGGCGCGCCGGGTCGGGCCGGGCGGGACGCCCGCGCGGCGGAGGTCTACCGGCGACTGGTGACCACGGCCGAGCAGAGCCAGGCCGACCTGCTCCGAGGGCTGACCCGGCTACGACTCGACCCGGTGTCGTACTACCTGGTGAACGCGGTCGAGGTGGACGGCGGCCCGGCGGTGCGGGCCTGGCTCGCCCGCCGACCGGAGGTGGCGCGGGTGCTGGTCAGCCAGCGCCTGCGGCCGCTGCCGGCTCCGGCCGGGCAGAGCCGGGGCACCGCGCCCAGGCCCACCGGCCCGGAGTGGAACATCCGGCAGATCGGCGCCGACCGGGTGTGGTCCCAGCTCGGGGTGACCGGCACGGGCATCGTGGTCGGCAGCTCGGATTCGGGGGTCGACGGCACCCATCCGGCACTGCGAGCAGGGTTCCGGGGTGGGAACGACTCCTGGTACGACCCGTGGGACGGCACCCGGAACCCGACCGACCAGGGCGGGCACGGCACGCACACGGTGGGCAGCGCGGTCGGGCGGGACGGCATCGGGGTGGCGCCGGACGCGCAGTGGGTGGGCTGCGTCAACCTGGACCGCAACCTCGGCAGCCCGGGGCACTACCTGGACTGTCTCCAGTTCATGCTGGCGCCCTTCCCGGCCGGCGGCGACCCGTTCACCGACGGCCGTCCGGAGCGCGCCCCGCAGGTGCTGACCAACTCGTGGGGCTGCCCGCCCATCGAGGGGTGCGACCGGGGCGTACTGCGACCGGCCACCGCCGCGCTGGACGCCGCCGGGATCTTCGTGGTCGCCGCGGCCGGCAACACCGGCCCGTGGTGCGCGTCGATCGACGACCCGCCAGCCCCGTACGCGGACGTGCTGACCGTGGGTGCGGTGGACGCGAAGCGCCGGGTCGCCGAGTTCTCCTCGCGCGGGCCGGTGCCGGGCGGCACGGGTAAGCCGGACGTGCTGGCGCCGGGTGTGGGCGTGGTGTCGGCCATGCCGGGCGGCACGTACGCCGCGCTGGACGGCACCTCGATGGCGACGCCACAGGTGGCCGGGGTGGTCGCGCTGATGTGGTCGGCGAACCCGGCGTTGGTCGGCGATGTGAGCCGGACCCGGCAGATTCTGCGGGACACCGCCACGGCGGCGACACCGACCTACCGCTCCGACAGCCCGACCGACACCTGCGGTGCTCCGTCGAACGTCACCGGTGCCGGCCAGGTCGATGCCTACGCCGCCGTTCGTGCCGCCCAGAAATAGGAAGGTTCCCTTCCTGAAACGAGAGGCGGGGGCGCGGACCGGCACCCGGTGATTTAGGGTCGGCGACCATGGACGCCGAGATCACCGTCACCGAGTTGACCCCCGACCTGGCCCCCACCGTGATACGGCTCTGCGAGCAGGCTCTCGACCTACCCGAGGACGCCGCCGAGGCGGCCCCCATCGTGGACGTGCTCTGGCCCCGGGCCGCCGCCGACCGGGCGGTGGTCGGGCTGGGCGCGTACCGGGGTGCGGATCTGGTCGGGGTGCTGATCTGCTCGGTGTCGTCGACCGATCCGGGTGTCGGGCATGTGGACCTGGTCGCGGTCCTCCCGGATCAGCGCCGCCGGGGCGTCGGCCGGGCGCTGATCCAGAGGGCCGAGCGGGTGCTCGCCGAGCGCGGGGTGACCGAGGTGCTGCTGGTCGGGAACCCGCCGTACTACGCGTGGCCGGGCATCGACGTCCGCTACACGCCGGCGGTCTGCGCCGCCGCCGCGCTGGGCTACGAGCAGGACCGGACCGCCTGGAACATGACCGCGGACCTGTCGTACGACGGGTCGCCGGCACTGCGGTCCACCGAGGCGGCCGAGCGGCGGTTGGCTGATCAGGGCGTGACCGTACGCCGGGCGGAGCCGGCGGACCTGCCGGCGCTGGTCGAGTTCGCCCGGTCCACCTTCGGCGGCACGTGGGACGGCGAGTTGGCCGGGTCGGTGGGTCGGGACGGCGCCGGTTGCCACCTGGCGGAGCGGGGTGGCGAGGTGCTCGGCTTCGCCGCGTACGGGTCGTCCCGGCCGAGCTGGTTCGGGCCGATGGGCACCGCGCCGGCCGCCGAGGGGTCGGGCATTGGCGGGGTGCTGCTGCGGCGCTGCCTCCGGGACCAGCAGGCGGCAGGGCTGGACCGGGCGCAGATTGGCTGGGTGGGGCCGGTGCCGTTCTATTCCGGCAGCGCGGGCGCCCGGATCGAGCGGGTCTTCTTCCTGTACCGGCGGGCAGTCGGCGCAGAATAAAGGGCGAATGGGATATAGACCCAGATAGCGCCATTCGGCCGCATCGGCCATCGACGCCCCCTACCGTTTCGGTAGAGGAGGCAGCCATGACCACGGATGAAGACCAGACCGAGGACGGCCCGCCGATCACCTGGAAACCGGTCGGCGAACTCCCCGGCCAACTGCCGTTCGACCGGCTCGACTACGGCGACGCCGAACAACTGGCCGAGATGGCCACCGACGGCGAGTCGCCGGTGGCCGAGGAGCCGCAGGAAATGGTGGACGCGCCGATCCAACTGCTTCCGCCGTACGACCGGGCGCAGAAACGGCGCAACCAACGCCCACTGCCGACCTGACGACGAACGGGGCGGACCGCGTCAGCGGCCCGCCCCGTTCTGTGTCGGAACTGGACTCAGAAGTCCATGTCCCCGCCACCCGGGCCAGCCGGGGCAGCCGGGTTCTTCTCCGGCTTGTCCGCGACGACGGCTTCGGTGGTGAGGAACAGCGCCGCGATGGAAGCGGCGTTCTGCAGCGCCGAGCGCGTCACCTTGGCCGGGTCGATGATGCCCGCGGCCAGCAGGTCCACGTACTCGCCGTTGGCGGCGTTGAGGCCGTGACCCGCTTCGAGGTTACGGACCTTCTCCACCACAACGCCGCCCTCGAGGCCGGCGTTGACGGCGATCTGCCGCAGCGGGGCGTCCAGCGCGACCTTGACGATGTTCGCACCGGTCGCCTCGTCGCCGACCAGGTCGAGCTTGTCGAAGGCGGTCTTGCCGGCCTGAACCAGCGCGACGCCACCACCCGGGACGATGCCCTCCTCGACGGCGGCCTTCGCGTTGCGAACGGCGTCCTCGATGCGGTGCTTGCGCTCCTTGAGCTCGACCTCGGTGGCCGCGCCGACCTTGATGACCGCAACGCCGCCGGCCAGCTTGGCCAGCCGCTCCTGCAGCTTCTCCCGGTCGTAGTCGGAGTCGCTCTTGTCGATCTCGGCCCGGATCTGGTTGACCCGGCCCTGGATCTGCTCGGCGTCACCGGCACCGTCGACGATGGTGGTCTCGTCCTTGGTCACCACGACCTTGCGGGCGCGGCCCAGCATGTCGAGGCTGGCGGCGTCGAGCTTGAGGCCGACCTCCTCGCTGATGACCTGGCCACCGGCGAGGATGGCGATGTCGGTCAGCATGGCCTTGCGGCGGTCACCGAAGCCCGGCGCCTTGACGGCGACCGACTTGAAGGTGCCACGGACCTTGTTGACCACCAGGGTGGCGAGAGCCTCGCCCTCCAGGTCCTCGGCGATGATCAGCAGCGGCTTGCCCGACTGCATGACCTTCTCCAGGATCGGGAGCAGGTCCTTCACCGACGAGATCTTGCTGTTGGCGATCAGGATGTACGGGTCGTCGAAGACGGCCTCCATACGCTCCGGGTCGGTCATGAAGTAGGCCGAGATGTAGCCCTTGTCGAAGCGCATGCCCTCGGTGAGCTCCAGCTCCAGCCCGAAGGTGTTGCTCTCCTCGACGGTGATGACGCCTTCCTTGCCGACCTTGTCCATCGCCTCGGCGATGATCTCGCCGACGGTGCTGTCGCCAGCGGAGATGGAGGCGGTGGAGGCGATCTGCTCCTTGGTCTCGACGTCCTTGGCGAGCTTGGACAGCTCCTCCGAGACGCTCGCGACCGCAGCCTCGATGCCCCGCTTCAGGGCCATCGGGTTGGCGCCAGCGGCCACGTTGCGCAGGCCCTCGCGAACCAGGGCCTGGGCCAGGACGGTCGCCGTCGTCGTGCCGTCACCGGCAACGTCGTCGGTCTTCTTGGCGACCTCCTTGACCAGCTCAGCGCCGATCTTCTCGTACGGGTCCTCGAGCTCGATCTCCTTGGCGATGCTCACACCATCGTTGGTGATGGTGGGGGCACCCCACTTCTTCTCGAGCACGACGTTGCGGCCCTTGGGGCCGAGGGTCACCTTTACGGCGTCGGCGAGCTGGTTCATGCCCCGCTCGAGGCCGCGGCGAGCCTCTTCGTCGAAAGCGATCATCTTGGCCATACGGCGTTGTCCTCCTGGACACTCACGGGCCACCCGAGTTGTGTGTCCCGGATGGGCCGCCTGGTGTGCGCACCTTGGGACGTCGCCACCTGGCGACGACGACGTCCTTCGGCCGGGCCGGATAGCCCGCGACGACCGGCCATGTGCTGCCCCGGTGTCTCCACACCGGCACAACCTGGCCCCACCGTCCCGACCGTTGGCACTCACGGTATGCGAGTGCCAATGACTTGTTTAGCACTCTCCCCTGCCGAGTGCAAGCACGATGGGGCCGCTCAGCCGAGTTCCGCCGCCAGTCCGGCGCTGTTCACCGGCGCCTCATGAGCCCGCTGCTCGGCGTACGTGACCAGCAGACCGACCATCTGGGCGAGATGCGCCGGCAGGGCCAGAACCGCGGTGACCCCGATCACCGCCACCGCCCCGACCGCGGTACCCGGCGACGCGAATGGATCCGTACCGAAGGCCGAGGTGCCCGCCCCTTCCAGGGCGCCAGCGATCACACTGACGATGATCACCGCCAGGGCCACCAGGGCCACCCGACCGAGCAGCAGGCCGAGCCGGTCGTGGAACATTCCGAACGATCGACCGATCGGGTTGCGACGTTCGAAGAGATAGACCGGGCCGGCCATGCTCAGCGCGAACGCCAGGTAGATGCCCGGCAGCACGCAGAAACAGACGCCGACGCCGATGAGCACACTGATCAGCAGGGTCCAGCCCCACAGCCCGAGTGCCCGGCGGAGGCCGTAGCGCAGCGCCGACTCCAGGCTGGCCGGCTGGCCGGCCGCCTGCTGAGCGATCACCCAACTGCCGGCGGCCCACCCGACGGCCTGCACCAGGCCGATCAACAGGCTGCCGCCGACCAGCACCACGAGAAGGCTCACCAGTTCGACGGCGAAGTTGTCCGGCAACACGGCGGTCGGGTTCGCCTCGATCTGGGCGTCCCAGTTCGCCGACGGATCAACCCCGAGGGAGATCACCGAGAGCACCGCCGCCGGCAACACCTGGGTGAGCAGCATGATGGGCACCAACTGCCGCCAACCCCGGCGCAGCGCTCCCCCGCACCGGTTGAACCAGCCGGCGAGACCGGCACCGGGCGGGGTCACCAGGGCGTCGTTCGGGTCGAACCCATAACCCGGCGGATACCAGGCAGCCTGCGGCCCCGGATACCACGGCTGCCCACCGTAGGGACCCACCCCGGGCGGGTAGCCCCCGGTCGGCGGGAACACCCAGTGCGGGGGCGGCGGACCCCAGGCGCCCTGCGCGGGATCCCAGCCGGGCGGCGGGCCAACCGGGCCGCCCGGCGGTACGCCCGGCCCCCACTCGGGTGGCGTACCCGGTGCCGCGCCGGAACTGCCGGCGGGCGAGGTCGGGTCGGACGGGCCCGGCTCCCCCGACCCGGAGGGAGGGGTGGGCGGGGGTGGCTGGTCGGTCATGAACGCTCCTCAGCATCGGCTGGAACGGTTCACGATCTTCCCGGCTGCGCGCCCGTGCCGCTGCCCCGACTCGCGGGCCGATCGGGTAGGGAAACTCAGGCGATGACGCGTACGTGTTCGGCCTGCGGACCCTTCTGGCCCTGGGCGATCTCGAACTCCACCCGCTGACCGTCGTCCAGCGCCTTGTAGCCGTCCATCTCGATCGCGGAGAAGTGGACGAACACGTCCTGACCGCCGTCGACGGCGATGAAGCCGTAGCCCTTTTCGGCGTTGAACCACTTCACGGTGCCCTGTGCCACGGTGCACTTCCCTCACTCGGCGCGGCGTTGGCTGACCCGGCGCACGGCGCGGCCGGGCGCCCTCGGATCACCGCCTCAGCAATCGATGACGGCCATTGAAGCAGGTGACCGAAATCGCACGTTACACGAGCAGCGACAGCCGCGCACGGCCACAAATCAGGCATATTTCGGGGAGTGATAGAGCCGGCGGCGCGAGGCGACGGAGATCGGGCGCAGCTCGGAAAAAGGCGTTAACCCCCTGTGGTAGGCATGCAGACATGACCACCGAAACCGGCTCAACCGCCGTTCGCCAGGCGGAGATCCGTCGAGTCCGGCCGGAGGACGCCGCCCGGATGCGGGCGCTGCGCCTGGAGATGCTCGCCGACGCGCCGCTGGCTTTCCTGGAGACCCTGGCGGACGCGGCGGCCCGACCGCACACCGAGTTCGCCGCCCGGGTCGCGTACACCTCAGCCGGTCCGAGCAACGCGCAGTTCATCGCCGACCCGGGCGGCCGACTGGTCGGGCACGCCGGTGGCACGGTCGCCCCGAACGAGCCCGGGCTGACAGTGATCTACGCCGTGTACGTCACGCCGACCTGTCGGGGCAACGGGCTGCTCGGCGAGCTGATCGACGGCGTGGCCGCCTGGTCGCGAGCCTGCGGCCGGCCGGAACTGCTGCTGGAGGTCGTGGTCGGCAACGACCGCGCCTACCGGGCCTACCAGCGCCTGGGCTTCATCGACACCGGCGTACGCGTCCCGCACCCCACGATCCCAGCCCTCAACGAGCTACAAATGCGCAGAAGAGCCTAAGGGTGATCAAGAGGTTTGCGTCAAAGCGAGCACCGTTTCTGACGCAAACCTCTTGATCACCGCGGGAGGCGCAGCGACTGCGATCAGACGTGACGCCGGGACTGCACTATGCGGAAGCGGTTGGAGACATAGGCCCCGTCGGTCAACGCCGAGTTGGCCGCCGCGTTGGCCCCACTGCCGTGGAAGTCGGAGAACGCCGCCGACTGGTTCACGAAGACCCCGCCGGTGAGGTTGCAGGACAGGTGCACCCCGACCTCGATCGCCACCGCCTCGGTGGCGTCCAGCACCGCCTCGTCCGTGGAGTAGACCCCGGCGGTGAGCGCGCCCTTCTCGCCGACCGTCCGGCGCAGCAGCTCCAGGCTGTGCGCGGTGGAGTCGGTCGCGATGGCGAACGAGATCGGCCCGAACCACTCCCGGCCGTACGTCTCCGCGTCGTCCGCGGTCAGCTTCACGATCGTCGGGGTACGCACCACCGCGTCGGCGTACGCCGGGTGGGTCACGGCCCGTGACTCCAGCACCGGCTCGCCGACCTTGGTCACCTCGGCCAGCCGTTCCAGCACCCCGTCGTTGACGATGGCGCCGGTCAGCTCCACGCCTCGGGCCGGGTCGGCGGTGAGCTTGCCGACCACCGCGGCGATCCCACCGGCCACCTCGTCGAAGCTCTTGTGCCCCTGGTCGGTCTCGATGCCACCGGCGGGGATGAGGATGTTCTGCGAGGTGGTGCACATCTGACCGCTGTAGAGGGTCAGCGTGAACCCGAGGTTGCGGCACATGCCGGCGAAGTCGTCGGTGGAGTCGATGACGACCGTGTTCAGACCGGCCTTCTCGGTGTAGACCGACGCCTGCCGGGCGTGCGTCTCCAGCCAGTCGCCGTACTCGGTGGAACCGGTGAAGTCGACGATCCGGATGGAGCGGTGCAGGGCCAGGTCACTGGCGAGCTTCTCACCGGGCGCCTCGGCCGCCAGCATGATCAGGTTCGGGTCGAAGCCGGCCTCGGCGAGCACCTCCCGGGCGTACTTCACGGTGATGGCCAGCGGCAGCACCGCGCGCGGGTGCGGCTTGACGATCACCGGGTTGCCGGTGACCAGCGAGGCGAACAGCCCGGGGTACGAGTTCCAGGTCGGGAAGGTGTTGCAGCCGATCACCAGCGCCACCCCACGCGGCACCACGTGGAACGTCTTGGTCATCCGCAGCGGGTCACCCTTGCCGGCGGCCTTCTCCCAGCCTGCCGTCCCCGGGTGCCGGGTCATCTCGGCGTACGCGTACGCCAGCGCTTCCAACGCCCGGTCCAGCGCGTGCGCGCCGCCGGCCTGGAAGGCCATCACGAACGCCTGCCCGCTGGTGAACTGCACCGCGTTGGCCAGCTCGAAGATGTGCTTGTGCAGCCGGTCGAGGATTTCCAGGCAGACCCCCACCCGCGCCTGCGGGCCGGCGTCGCGCCACGCGGGCAGCGCGGCGGAGGCGGCCTCGACCAGCTCCCCGGTTCCGGGATGCGGGTACCGCACCGCCAGCTCCACCCCGAACGGGCTCGTCTCAGTGGCGACCCGAACGCCTGCGCCCGGCTGGTCGAGGGGGAAGTCACCACCGAGGTACGCCTCGAAGGCGGCCTTACCGTCGGCGGCGGCGGTCTCGCCGTACACCCGGGGGCTGGGGGATTCGGGATAGGCGGACCAGTAGCCCCGCTCCGTGATCGCGGTCAGCGCACGGTTGAGGGTGTCGGCGTGCCTGTCGTACAGGGGCTGCGGGGTCTCCGTCATGCCCGCAATCATGCCTGAGGACCCACCGTGAGCAGTAGCGCCGATACCCGTCAGAGGGTGAGCTGCCAGTTGTTCCAGGAGTCCACAGGGCGGAAGCCGAGCTGTTCGTTGATCGCCACCATGTAACTGTTGCTGGCGGCGTTGAAGGTGTCGATGACGCGTACTGCTGGCTCGTGGGTGAGCAGGTGGTGCAGGTTCTCGGCCTTGGCGATGAGGCCGAGCCGGTGCCCACGGTGGGCCGGGTCGACGATGGTGATCTGCTGGAAGGCGTGCCAGTCGGTGGACGCGCTCACGTCCAGCAGGGTCCAGGCGACCAGCCGGCCGGACGCCTCGTGTCGCATCCCGAGGTGGTAGCGCCGCCGACCCCGGGCGTCCAGGGCGCGCTCGTTGCCGCGGATGCGCTCGGCGTCCACCTGCTCCGGTTCCCACTGCACGTCACCCATGGGGGCGTCCATGAGGAGCCGGCCGTCCAGGTAGGCGATGTCCGTGACGTACTCCTGCGGGGTCGCCCCCTGCCAGCAGACCGACTGGTAGCCCTCGGCCCGCGGGCGGGCCTCGGCGAGCGCCGCCCGCAGCGCGACCCGGTCGATCTCGCCGACGTCGAGCCGGCGACGTACCTCGGCCAGCGCGGACTGGGCGCCGGTCGAGGCGGCGAACGCGTCACCCGCCACCGAGCGGGCCGGCCCGTCGGGCAGCGCGGAGACGGTCATCGCGACCACCCGCTTGCGCCCGTGCTCGCGGAGCAGGCGCACCCCGTACTCGTGCAGTGCCCGGCCGACGCCCCGCCGCCGCAGCTCGGGATGCACCACCAGCTCGGCGGTGGCGTTGTCGGTGTTGTCGAGCTGCGGCAGGTCCAGCTCAAGGTAGCCGGCTGGCACGCCATCCAGGCGGGCCAGCGCCCAGAGTGACCTGCCGCCGGGCATCGGCGTGTGGAACAGCGCGTCGAAGCGGCGCCGGCAGAAGGGCGGGAAGTCCGGCAGATCGACGTCGTTGGCCGCCGACCCGATCCGGTACGCCTCGTCGACCGAAGTCCCGTCGGCGCCGTCGAACGACGCGATCGTGATGCTCATGGCGCTGAGCGTGACCCGGGAAAAGCGATCAGGCCAGCGAATATTCGCTGGCCTGATCGAACGTGGTCGGGAGGGACACTCGCACAACGCCTCCGGCGTTGGGTCGCAAGAACTTCAAAAGTCTTCGGCGAAATGCCCTCCCGCACGGAGCATCTTGCGCCGTCCGGTTCCTGCCGTCAAGTCCGTAGCGGCGGGTTTTCCACACTCACAGCGAAAACCCAGTTACCCGGCGGATCGCCCGATCCCCCCAACGCATGATCCACTCCGTTTCCCTGATGTCGCGGTATCCAGGCCGCTCGGACACCCCGCTATCGGCAAAACCGAGTCGATCATCGAGCGTCGCGCGTCCGGAGGGACGGCGGGGGTCAGCCGAGGAGGCCGGCGTCGCGGGCGGCGCGCAGCGAGGGCTTGATGTGGTGGGTCGGGCCGACCTGCCCAGCCACCGCGTCGATGGTCTTCAGCCCTTCGCCGGTGTTGAACACGACGGTCTCCGCCGTCGGGTCGAGCCGACCGGACTCGACCAGCTTGCGCAGCACCGCCACGGTCACCCCGCCGGCGGTCTCGGCGAAGACGCCGGTGGTGCGGGCCAGATCGCGGATGCCGGCGCGGATCTCGTCGTCGTCGGCGTACTCCATCCAGCCACCGGTGCGGCGGACCGCCTCCAGGGCGTAGAGGCCGGCGGCCGGATCGCCGATGTTGAGCGACTTGGCGATGCCGGTGGGCTTGACCGGGGTGATCGTGTCGGTATCGGCGTGCAGGGCGACGGCGATCGGGTTGCAGCCTGCCGACTGCGCACCGAAGACCTTCCAACCACCGGCCGGCGCCTCGACCAGGCCGATCTCCACCAGCTCCGAGAACGCCTTGTCAATCTTGGTGAGCAGCTCGCCGCTGGCCATCGGAATGACCACCTGCGCGGGGATCCGCCAGCCGAGCTGCTCGGCCACCTCGTAGCCGAGCGTCTTGGAGCCCTCCGCGTAGTACGGCCGGACGTTGACGTTGACGAAGGCGGTGTCCTCGAATTCGTCGGTCTCCACCAGCTCGCCACAGAGCCGGTTGACGTCGTCGTAGGAGCCGTCGATGGCGACCAGCTCGCCGCCGTAGACGGCGGTGGTGATGACCTTGCCCTGTTCGAGGTCGCTGGGGATGAAGACCACCGAGGGCACCCCGGCGCGGGCGGCGTGCGCGGCCACCGAGTTGGCCAGGTTGCCGGTCGACGCGCAGGCGAACCGGGTGAAGCCGAGCGCCTTCGCGGCGGTGAGCGCCACCGAGACGACCCGATCCTTGAACGAGTGGGTGGGGTTGGCGCTGTCGTCCTTGACCCAGAGCGGCGCGGTGATGCCCAGCTCGGCGGCGAGGTGCGGGGCCGCCACGAGCGGGGTCAGCCCCGGGTCGAGGGTGACCCGGCTGGCCGGGTCCTGACCGGCGGGGAGCAGCGCGGCGTACCGCCAGATGTTCTTCGGGCCGGCCTCGATCTGCTCGCGGGTGACGGTGGCCAGCGCGGCCGTGTCGTAGTCGACCTCCAGCGGGCCGAAACACTCGTAACAGGCGTGCTGGGCGGCGAGCGGGTAGCGGGCCGAGCAGGCGCGGCAGACCAGGGCGCGAGCGGGGCTGGCGGAGGTGTCGATGCCGGAGGCGGGGAGCGTCGACGTCATGTCGAGGAGTCCTCTCATCTTTCCCCGCATCGCACGGTGCGGCGGGGACGGAATTGGCACCTGCCCCGCGGGGCGCTCAGCGGTGAGCGCGCGGGGTGGTTGCCGGGGCGTCGTCGGGCCGTATCCCTCAGCCCCTCTGGATGAGGTATGCAGTTGTGCCGTCGAGTCTAGGCAACGTCGGCGGCGGCCTCCACCGCAGATCCCAGTGAGTGGGTCAGCGGACGCTCACCGCCGCCGGGTCGATCACCGCGATCGGGTCCGTGACCGCCGTCGTCCGGGGCAGCGACGAAGGCCGAGGGCGGGTCCGCGTGGCGAGGTTCGCGGCGACCAGGGCGGCGATGGTGATCGCGGCCCCGACCAGCTCGACGGGCTCCGGGCGGTAACCGCGGGTGATCTGCACCGCGAAGGTCGTCACCGGGACCAGGTTCATGAACAGGGCGGCGTTGGCGGAACCGAGCCGCTGCACGCCGGTGTTCCAGGCCAGCACCGCGATCACGGCGGCCACGATCACGGCGTACGCCAATTGCGGGGCGATCGCCACGAGGTCGGCGGCGGCCGGCGCGTGCTGCCAGCCGACGGCGTCGGCGCCGATGCTCGCGGCCAGCATGGCGGCCGTTCCGGCGAGCGCGGTCAGGGTGGTGAAGCGCAGCGGCGACCAGTCGCCGAAGCGGCTCGCACCGTGCGTGTAGATGCCCCAGCCCAGCACCGCGCCGATCATCATCAGACCGCCGAGGCCGAACTGGCCGAGCCCGGCCAGGCTCCCGCGGGTGATCACCAGGCCGACGCCGAGGAGCGCCACCAGGGAGAGGGCCAGCAGAAGCGGCTTCGGGCGTACGCCGTCCCGCACCCAGCGGACGAGCTGGGTGATCACCGGCGTGGTGGCCACGAAGAGGGAGATCTGCTGCGGGGCGGCGTGTTCGAGCGCCAGGTTCGTGAGCAGGTTGAAGCCGGCGAAGCCGACCACACCGAGTACCACCACCTCGACCCCCCGGCTGCTGAGCCGGAGCGCGGCCGAGCCCTCGCGGAGCAGCAGGATGCCGACCAGGACGACGGCGGCGAGGAGGTAGCGGGCGGTGGTCAGGTTGAGCGGATCGACCCGGGTCAGCGCACTGGCCAGGACCGGGAACATCACTCCCCAACCGAGCACGGCGAGCAGCGGGTAGGCGGCGGCGCGGGATCGCATCCTCAGCTCCAATGTTCGAGTATCGTCGAACCAACGACACCGACCATAGGAGCTTGTTAGATAGTTGTCGAACAACGGTTACACTGGTCACATGGAGCTGCACGAACCAGACCTGACCGGCATACCGGTCACCACTGTGCTGGCCGCACTCGCCGACGACGTGCGGCTACAGATCGTCCGGGCACTCGCCGAGGGTGGCGAGTCCGCCTGCGGCAGCTTCGACTTCGGCGTCTCCAAGGCGACCCGCAGCCACCACCTCAAGGTGCTGCGCGAGGCCGGCCTGACCCGCACCCGGGCCGCCGGCACCAGCCGTCTGGTCCGGCTCCGCCGCGACGAGCTGGACAAGCTCTACCCCGGCCTCCTCGACGCCGTCCTCACCCCTCGCCTGCCGGCCTGACGCCGCGCCGTCCCGCCCGCCAGGGCGTCGCCGGAGCCGCCTCGTCGAGGCTCCGGCGACGCGTGGGCACGAGTGCGGTCAGACGGATACCGGGCTGGGCTCGGCCACCGACGCCGATGGAGCACCGGCGCGCCGCCGGGCGAGCAGCGTGTCGAGCGCCCAGGCACCGGGGCCAAGGGCTGCAACCAGCAGGAACGACCAGCAGAAGAGCGCTGACAGCTCACCCCCGTTGCGCAGCGGCAGCAGGTCGTCCGGCTGATGAACGACGAAGTAGGCGTACGCCATCGAGCCGGACGCGAGAAGCGCGGCCGGCCGGGTGAAGAGCCCGACCAGCACCAGTACGCCGCAGACCAACTGGATCAGAGCGGCCCACCAGCCCGGCCAGGTGCCGAGCGGTACCGCCTTGCCGGTCATGGGGTTGCCGCCGAACAACCCGAAGATCGAGGACAGGCCGTGCAACGTGAACAGCAGGCCGGTCACGATGCGGAACAGGGACAGGGTCGGCCCGCCGAGCCGAGAGACGTTCATGGAGACCTCCATCGAAGGAACTGAATACCTTCAATGGTGGGGCATGAAGACATCGAAGTTCATAAATTCCTTGCTAGTGGGAAAATCCCCGCCCCAAACATGCCAGGGCTGCGCCCCCGGCAGCGGACAAACCCGGCGGCAGATGCGCGGCGCGGATGCCCCGAGCTGCACTTACGCCCAAGATTGACCCGAGTGCCGACCCGGCCAGCGCGACCATGGGAGCGCTCCCGAACTGACCGTACCGCCTACCGGGTGGCCCGTACAGCCGTCGCGCTGCCCCAAGAATGGGGCGGATGGCTTGGGCGGCCTTACTGCGTCGCCCGCGATGGCGTAGCCGTCGGGCGAGCGGAGGATCGAGGCGGCATCCGATCTACGACGAGCCGCCGCTCTCCGCGACGTACGTCCCCTTGCCCTGGTGACCTTCCACCAGGCCACGGTCCCGAAGGATACGAAGTGCCGCCTGAGCGGTTGAGACGCTGATCCCGTACTGGTCGGCGAGCTGCGCGTACGTGGGTAGCTTGTCCCCCGGCTTAAGTTCTCCGGCGCGAATCTGGGCGGTGATCGCCTCGACAACGCGTACGTAGTCGGCGGTTCGGTTGGCCATCAGGTGGTACTCCTCGCTCGGCACCACCATCTGACCATGGAACTTCATCAGCTACAACACCGTCGTTGACTTAGGTAACTACGTCAACTAGCGTCTCTTACGCGGGACTCCTCGCTCGGCAGCCAGGCGTTCCGCTTCCCCCGGGCTGACGCCCGGACTGCCGGGGCAGGGCGTATGGCGGCTCAGATGTCCCCCATCTGAGGCTGACTGCCGCGCTGCCCCGGCGCCCCCGCCAACCGACGCGGAGGTCCAACGTGAAGGTGCCCGAAGTGCCAACGGCAGGCGCCTACGGGGGCGCTGAGGTCGTACACCGAGGGGTTGTTCGGATCGACCGCCTGAAGCCGGCCCGGGGCGGGTGCGGGGCTCCGGCCGGGGATGTCCAGGCATCGACCGGCCGACCCCGCCCGCCTCGGCGCCACCCCAGTCACGACGAGGGAGGGCCATGACGGAGTACGAGGTGCAGCCCCGCTGGATTGTGCACCTGCCGACGACGCTGACCAGCGTGGACGGCGCACGGGCGCTGGCCGAGGCGCTACGGGACTCGCTCGTACATGTCACCGCCATCGACTTCGGCGAGACGACCCTGAGCGAGGAGGACCGTCAGTTCCTGCGTACCCGAGTGTGGTGCGACGACCGCCTGCCCGGCGGCTCGCGGTGCACCCTCCGCACCAACCACCTTCCGCCCTGCTCTCCCGATGGGCTGTAGGCAATTACCGGGCAGCTCGACAGGGCTCGCGGCAGCCGGGGCCGGGCGGCGGTGCGACGCCGACGTGGGCGAGGATTGGCCGATGATCTCCCGGGATGCGGCAGCATGGCGACGGATCAGCGCGGCGGGAGCCGCAGCTCTTCTGCTCGGTGCCTGCACGCCCGCCGACCATCGGAGCCAGGCCGGGGACGGTCCGAGCCGGCTACCGACCACGCCGGGTCCGTCGGCGAGCATCGACCCGTGCCCGGCGTCCGGCGTGCAGATCCGGTCGACCGGGTCGGACGCCGCGATGGGCCTACGGGCCCTTGGCCTGGAGCTCACCAACTGCGGCGACCAGCCCTACCAGCTCGACGGGTACCCGGTGCTGCACGTGTTCGACGAGCAGCGCGGGCCGATCATGCTGCGGGTGGTCAATGGCGCCAAGGAGATCACCTCGGGCTTCGACCAGCCGCCCCGGAAGGTCACCCTTGCTCCCAACGAGCGGGCCACCGCCGTGGTGCTCTGGCGCAACCTGGTGACGGATTCGACCGTGGTGGCCACCAACGGTGAGTACCTGACGGTGGCACCCGCTGCGGGGCAGCCGGACGAAGAGGTCGACCCGGACGGGCCGATCGACCTCGGCAACACCGGCCGGATCGGCGTCAGCGCCTGGAAGAAGGCCGACCCGTCGACGCCCGTGCCGACGCGGCCGGCCCCACCGCCGGCGCCGAGCGCGGTGCCGTCATCGGTGAGCCCGCCCGACAGCAGGTTGTGAGACCAGCCGGCAGTGAGGTCAGCCGCACCAATGACCGCCGCAATGATCGGCTCCGTTTCGTTGAAATTGGGGTGTCCGAGCGCGAGGGACACCCCAATATCAAGGAAGCCGAGTCGATCAAGCCCAAGGAAGCCGAGTCGATCAAGCCCGGTCGGGCCGGCTGTGAGACCGACCCGTCAGGACGTGATGTCCTTGCGGGTGAAGCGCCAGAACGCCAACCCCCAGAACACCGTCGCGTAGCTGATCGCCGAGATGCAGCCGCGCACCACGTCGTCGGTCTGCACCGGGGTCGAGAGCAAACCCAGCCAGGCGTTGCTGAAGTGGGTGGGCAGGAAGTCGCGCACCGCGCCCAGGGCGGTGATCTGGTCCAGGATGCTGGACAGGATCCAGAGCAACACCGCACCACCCACCGCGCCCAACGCGGCGTCCGTGGTCACCGACAGCAGGAACGCCAGCCCGGCCACCACCAGCAGTACGACCGCCAGGTAGCCGAGCACGGCCAGCAACCGGAGCAACCCCTCGGTCGGCTCCAACTCGGCGGCGACCGTGCTGCGCAACGGCGACCAGCCGTAGCGCAGGGTGCCAGCCAACAGCGCCGTGCCGGCCAACAGCACCAGAGCCAGTCCCGAGTACGCGAGCGCGACCACCAGCTTCACCGTCAACAACCGGGCCCGGGGCACCGGGATCGCCAGCAGGTAGCGCAGGCTGCCCCAGCTCGCCTCGCTGGCCACCGTGTCGCCGCAGAACAGCGCGACGACCACCACCAGCAGGAACGACGCCGATACGAAGATCGCGAACAGGGTGAAGTTGAGCCCACCTCCGGTAGCCAACTCGACCAGGCTGGAGAACTCGTTGCGGCCGTTGTCGTCGTCGCCGCCCGAATCGAACTGGAACGCGACAAGGATGATCAGCGGCAGCAGCACCATGAACCCGAGCGCCAGCTGGGTCCGCCGCCGGGACGCCTGCCGACGGAACTCCGCCGCGAACGGCATCGTGGCCGACGGCCGGTAACCCCGGGCCGCTCCGGCCGGGTCGGTGACGCCCTGCGGCGTCTCGACGGAAGAGCCTGCCATCACCGGTCACCGCTTCCCCGAGAGTTCTCGCCCACCAGGGCGAGGAACGCGTCCTCCAGGCGCCGCCGGGGCACCACCCGGTCCACTCCGATGCCGGCACGCACCAGCTCAGCCACCACGTCGCTGCGGGCCGTGCCGTTGGTGTCGACCACCAACTGGCCGTCGCTCTCCGGCAACACGCGGACCCCGTGCAGCCGGTCCAGCACCGCCCGCGCCGCCACCGGGTCGCTGACGTCGAAGAGCACACTCGGCGACTCGCCCACGATCTCCTCGACCGGCCCGGACGCCACGATCCGGCCCTTGTTCACCACCACCGCGTGCGTGCAGGTCTGCTCCACCTCGGCCAACAGGTGGCTGGAGACCAGCACCGCCCGGCCGTCCGTGGCGTACCGCTGGAGCACCCGGCGCATCTCGGCGATCTGCGGCGGGTCCAGCCCGTCGGTCGGCTCGTCCAGCACCAGCAGTTCGGGGAGGCCGAGCATGGCCTGGGCGATGGCGAGGCGCTGGCGCATCCCGTGGCTGTAGTTCTTGATCTTCCGGTGTACGGAGTCGCCCAGCCCGGCGATCTCCAGGGCCGCGTCGAACTGCGCGTCCTCCCACGGCCGTCCGGTGGCCCGCCAGTACGCCTTCAGGTTGTCCAGACCCGACAGGTGCGGCAGGAAGCCGGGCCCCTCCACCAGCGCGCCGATCCGGGACAGCACCGGCGAACCGGGCACCAGCCGGCGACCGAAGACGTAGATCTCCCCGGCGGTCGGCTGGGTCAGCCCCATCAGCACCCGCAGCGTGGTGGTCTTACCGGCACCGTTCGGCCCCAGCAGACCCACCACCTGACCCGGGTGCACCTCGAAGTCCACGTTCGACACCGCGACGAAGCCGTCCGCGTACTCCTTGCGCAGTGAGCGCACGGCCAGCGGGGTATCCGCGTACTCCGGATGCACCGAGCGGTCCTGGCGACGGTGCCGCCGGCGGACCACGGCGACGACCACGACGAGGCCGATCGCGATGGCGGCGAGCAGGCCGGCGAGCACCCAGCGCCAGAGCGTCGCCGCGGTGGGGATCGGCTCGCCGCTGACCGTGGGCAGGGTGACCGCGCCGTCCGCCGCCACCGTGTAGACGGTCGGCTGGGCAGGCGTGGTGTACGCCTGGTCGGAGCTTGCCACCACCAGGCGCAGCCGGTGCCCGGCCTCCACCCGTCGGACGATCCCCGGCAGCGTCACGGTGACCGGGCGGGCGTCCTGCACCTGCTGCGGCAGGCCGGTGAGCCGGATCGGGGCGACCAGCCCGTTCGGCAGAGTGGCCGCGCCGTCCGGGTCGACGTCGTAGAGCTTGACGAAGAGCACCGCTTCCCCGGTCGGCGACGCGGCTCGCACAGTGACGGTGGGTGCACCGGCCACGTCAACGGCCTCGGTCAGCGGCGCCGACTCGAACCGGGCGTGCTGGCCGGGCACGTCGCCAGCCACGCCGTCCAGCAGTGAGGCGAGCCCGCCCGCGAACGGGATCGAGGAGATGGCGGCCGGGTTGCCGTTCGGCGGGTTCGCGATGGGCTGCGCCGGCCCGGCGACCGGGACGTCCCGGCGAGCGGTGCCGGTGAGGCCCGGGTAGTCGGCGCGGCGGAAGCCGGTGGCGACGAGACCCCGGTCGAGCGCGTCGAAGCCGGCGATCCGCGACCAGGTGAAGTCGTCGCCGGGCGCGTCGCCCTCACCCTTGACGTAGTGGTCGAGCCACTGGACGGTCAGGAACTTCACCCGGTCCGAGTCCGAGCGGGGGCCGGCGCCGCCGTCGTGCCCGCCGGTGAACCAGGCGACCCGCACCGGGGTGCCAGCGGCGGCGATGCCGCGCGCGTTCGCGTCCGCCTCACCGAGTGGGAAGAGCGTGTCCGCCTCGCCCTGTACCAGCAGGGTGGGCGCCTTGATGCGGTCCAGCACGCCCGCCGGGCTGGAGCGGCGCAGCAGGTCCACGGCGGCCTGATCGGCCTGGCCGGCGGTGGCGATCCGCAGGTACGCGGCGCACACGTCGGCGGCGAACCGACCGCAGGACGGGTCGGCGGCACCGGCCGGGGCGCCACCGGGTCCGGTGCCCGGGCCGGCGCCCGGTCCGGGGCTGGGCGGGCCGGCCGACGCCGGAGCGCCCTGCGGTTGGGCGGCGGTGCCGCCGGAGAGTCCGGCCGGGCCGGAACCCACGTTGCCCCCGCCGCCGAAGAAGAGGCCAGCCCAGCCCTTCTTGAACACACCCTCGGTCGGTGCCCCGCCGGTGCTCTCCGGCAGGAACGCCCGGGACAGGTCATTCCAGGTGATCATGGGGACGATCGCGTCCACCCGAGGGTCCTGGGCGGCCAACAGCAGCGCCAACCCACCGCCGTACGAGCCGCCGACCACACCGACCTTCGGGTCACCGGCGGCGTTGGTGGACACCTCCGGTCGCGCGGCCAGCCAGTCCAGCAGCCGCTCGGCGTCGCGCACCTCGTAGTCCGGGTTGTCCAGGTGGATCTCGCCGCCGCTGCGCCCGAAGCCCCGCGCGGTCCAGGTGAGCACGGCGTAGCCGCGCCCGGCGAACTCCTCCGCGTCGGAGCGCACCGACTCCTTCGTGCCGCCGAACCCGTGTGCCAACAGCACTGCCGGCACCTTCCGACCGGACGAGGCGTCACCCGGCAGGTAGAACGTCGTGTCCAGGTCCACCGGCTGGTCGCCGGACGGTCCGGAGCGGACGGTGAGCATCGCGCTCTCGCTGCGTACGCCCGGTCCCTTCGGCCACACCGCCCAGGTCACGGCGGCGGCCACCAGCACGACGACCGCCCCTGCGGCGATCGCGCGGCGACGGGTGGGCAGGGCACGCCGGAACCACGCGGCCGGCGACGGCGATGTCATGCGGCACACGGTACGGCCCGCAGCCTGAGCGTTGGCTGAGATCCGCCGTACGTCCGTCCGGTTGCCCCGATCGGTGATCGATGAGATGCGAGCGCGCAACGTCCGACGCGGCCCAGTGAGTTGAGTTCGGATCCCGTGAATTCCGATCTTCGGCGGATATCCACATCGATCCCTCCATGTCACACCCACTGATGAAACAGAACGTGCTGGCAACGCGGACAAATGGTGACATCGCTTGAACTGACGCGAACCTGACTCATCGACCAAGGGCCGACCAGCGGGACATTCGGCTAGTTTTCCGGTCCGGTGCACGGGACTCGTCGGTGAAACCCGACACTGCGCCGATCCGCGCCCCACGCCGAGGAGACACACACATGACAGTCCCCGCGCCGCGGGCCCGTCGACGGTCGTCCACGCTGGGCCGACTGCTGCCGCTACTGCTCATCGGGGCACTGCTGGCACCGGTGGGCCTGCTCCTCACGACTACCTGGCGGCAGACCACCGACGACCGGGACCTGGCCGCCCGGGAACGGCTCGGCGTGCAGTACCTCACCGCTCTGGCCACGGTCACCGACGCCCTCGTGGAGGCCCAGTCCGCCGCAGTCAACGGTCGCCCCGTCGCCCGGGAGGCGCTGAACCAGGCGGTCGAGAAGGTCGCCGCGGTGGACGCTCGCATCGGTGTCGAGCTGCTCAGCCAGGAACGCTGGGCCGGGGTACGCGCCAAGCTGGAGGCGCTACGTGCCCCCGGCACCGCCGACCCGGAGTCCGCCTACACGGCGTACAGCGAGGCCACCGACCTGCTACTGGCCCTGCACGACAAGGTCCGAGAAAGCTCCGGGCTCGTACGCGATTCCGAGGCCGACTCCTTCTACCTCCAGGACAGCGCCGGCCAGGAACTGCCCGAGGCGGTGGTGGCCGCCAGTCGGCTCGCCGATCTGGGCACGCTGATCTCCCGCCGGCCGGCCGCCGAGCAACCCCGTGGCCTGATGGAGCTGACCGGCCTGCGGGTGGCCGCCCTGACACCCGCCACCGACCTCGTCGACAACCTGCGCTCCGCCGTGGACGGCTCGGAGAGCACCGATCTCGGTGCCAACGTGCTGACCCCGCTGGACACCTACCAGCGCTCGGTGGAGGCGCTGGCCGCCTACTCCGCCCCGGCCAACGGCACGGGCGTGTTGGACCCCGGCCAATTGAGTGCTGCCGCGCTCAACACGCACCGCGCGGCCCGCCAGCTTCAACCGGTCATCCTCGCGGAGCTGGACGCCTTGCTGGTCGAGCGCATCGACAATCTCGACCGGGACCGCTGGCTGACCGCCGGAGCGGGGGTACTGGCCGGGCTGCTGCTGAGCTGGCTCGCCGCGCTGCTGATCACCGCCGCTCGTCGGGCCCGGCGTCGGGCCGCCATGGCCGCGACCCACGCGGAGACCCCCGACACCCCTTCGCAGGGCGACCCCTGGCAACCGGCGGCCCCCGACCCGCGAGCGCTGCAACCGATCGGCGCGGCCCGCGACCCGGAGACCGCGCAGTGGGGGGCATTCGATGCTGCTCGGTAGGCTCCGCATCCGCGGCAAGCTCGCGCTGCTCGTGGTGATCCCGCTGCTCAGCATGGTCGGCCTGGCCGTGCCCGTGATGCTCGACCGGGTGGCCGCGGCACAGCGGGCCAGCGACACCGCCGACCAGGTCCGGCTCGCGAGCCGGGTCGGCAGCCTGGTCCAGGACCTTCAGCAGGAACGAATCCTCTCGGTCGGCTTCCTGCTCGGCCGGGTCGAACGGAGCGAGCTGATCCTCACGTCCGCCGACGTGGACGACCGGGTGGCCGACCTACGGGCTGGAGGGAACGACGCGCTGACCGACCGGGTCGACCGCGCCCTGGACGGGGTGTCCAGCCTCGTCGACCTGCGCACGGCCGTGCTGGCCCGGACCGCGAACCCGGGCCAGGTGATGGAGGCGTTCAGACCGGTCAACGTGGGGTTGATCGACTCACTGCGCCTGGTGTTCGGTGTGGACACCGAAACGCAGGCGGGCCGTCAGGTGCTCGCCCTCGACGGTCTGCTCCGCGCCGACGAGGGCCTGGGCGCCTGCGCCACCCTGAGCGTCCTGGTCAAGGCGATCGGCACCCCGGACACCAGCGCCGCATACGTGGCGTGCATCGCCGGGCTCCAGGTCGACAGTCGACGCTTCCGCAGCCTGATCACGCCAGAGCAGCTCAAGGTGGCTCAGCTCAACGACGCGGCCGTTGCCGCGCGTACCAGCGCGGACTTCCTGACCACCAGCGCCCGGGACCCGGCCGGCGCGGTTCGGGACGTGCCGCTGGAGGCGCTCTTCCCGGCCGTCCGCACGATGATCCGCCTCGGTCAGTTCGTGGAGAAGAAGCTCGTCGCCGACGTGCTCACCGAGGTGAACGCCGAGCAGCGGCGCGCGCTGACCGCCGCGTACCTGGTCGGTGCCGCGGCGGCGCTGATCCTGGCCCTGGTGGTGCTGCTCAGCGCGGCGGTCGCGCGGACGGTGGCCCGACCGCTGACCCGGCTCACCCGCTCGGCCGACCGGGTCGCCCGGGTCGCCGAGGCGGAGCTGGTCCGGGTCACCGACGACGAGGCGGAGAGCCCTCAACCGGTCCGGCTGGAGCCGGTGGACATCCGGGGCACCGACGAGATCGGCGACCTGGCGCGGGCCTTCGACCGGGTGCAGAGCACCGCCGCGCAGCTGGTCGAACGGCAGGTCGCCGGCCGACGCAACGTGGCGCAGATGTTCGGCCACGTCGGGCGGCGCACCCAGAACCTGGTGGGCCGGCAGATCGCGTTGATCGACCGGTTGGAGCAGCAGGAGGTCGACCCGGGCCGACTGGAACACCTCTACCGACTCGACCACATCTCCAGCCGGTTGCGGCGCAACGCCGGCAGCCTGGTGGTGCTCTCCGGCTCGGCCGGGGCCGACGCGCACACCGCGCCGGTGCCGCTGGCCGACGTGGTCCGGTTGGCGCTCGGTGAGATCGAGGACTACACCCGGGTGGAGGTGCGGGTGCCGGCGGGCATCTCGGCCGCGCCAGCGGTGGTCGGCGATCTCATCCTGGCGCTGGCCGAGCTGATGGAGAACGCCACCGTCTTCTCCCCACCACACACCCGGGTGCTGGTGGCCGCCGAGGCGTCCGGCCTCGGCGCGCGGATCACCGTGGTGGACCACGGCATCGGCATGGGCGAGCAGCGGCTGGCCGAGGAGAACGTCCGGTTCACCCGCCGGGAACGGCTCGACCTGGCACCGACCGAGGTGCTCGGTCTCTTCGTGGTGGGCCGGTTGGCCCGCCGCCACGGCTGGGAGGTGGGCTTGGCCGCGACCGCCGGCGGTGGGGTGACCGCACACCTGGAGATCCCGTCGGCGTCACTGGTGCTGCGCCGCGCCGAGCGGGCCGGGGCCACCGTGGCCCGGGCCGCGGTGCCGGAACGAGACCGCCGTACGGCGGCAACCCCCGACCCCGACCAGGGCGCACTGGCCCTCACGGCAGCCGTGGCCACGCCAGCTGGCTTCGACTCGGACCTGCTCAGCCGGGCCACCCGCAGCCTGGGGGCCGGACCGTCCTGGAACGCGTTCGGCGCCGGTCAATCGGAGCAGGCCGTTCCCACCCCCGAGGGTTTGGAACCATCAGGCACGCCGGCCGGGCCGCGGGTCCGACAGCGGGTGCCCGGGGCCAGCCTGCACGCCACCGCCGCTCCGACCCGGCCGGTGGACGCCACCGGCGCGGACCCCGCCGCCGCCCGCGCGCTGGTCGAGGCGTTCCAGGCCGGTGTACGCCGGGCCGAGTCGGCCAGTGCCGGGTCGGCTGCGATGGACCCGAGCGTGACCGGCGACCTGCCGAGCACACCCGGAGGGGCCGGCCCCACGGTGGCGGACAGTGCCGACTCGGCCGATGCCACACAGAGTCGGCCCCGGCTGAACCGACGGGTGCCGGGGGCGAACCTCACCGTCGTCCCGGCGTGCCAGCCACTCAGTACACACCTCGGTGACCCGGCCGAGGTCCGCAATCTCATCACCGAGTTCGAGGCGGGCGTCGCCCGCGCTCTCCGCGAAGTCAGCCCAGACCGCCGGAACGAAGAAGGATCATCACGGTGACCAGCCCCTTCCTGCACGACAACGTCGACCAGAGCCAGCCCAGCACCAGCGGGGACCTCAGCCCCGAGGCCCGTACGTTCAACTGGCTGCTGGACTCCTTCACCTCCAGCACCGCCGGGGTCCTGGAGGCGATCGCGGTCTCCTCGGACGGCCTGCTGATGGCCATGTCGGCGATCAAGGATCGGTCCAACGCGGAGCGGTTGGCCGCCGTGGTCTCCGGGATGACCAGCCTCGCCGGCGGGGCGGCCAGTTGGTATGCGCTCGGCGGTCTGAACCGGGTGATCGTCGACATGGCCGACGGCTACCTGCTGATCAGCGCGATCAGCAGCGGTTCCGTACTCGGGGTGGTCGCCGACCGGTCGGCGAACCTGGGCACCGTCGCGTACGAGATGACGCTCTTCGCCGGGCGGGCCGGTGGTGCCCTGACCCCGCGGCTGATCGTCGAGTTGAAGAACGCCGTCCAGCAGTGACCCCCGACGTCGCCGGCGAGGACCCGGACCCGGATCCCCGGGTCCGGATCCGCCCGTACCTGCGCACGCCACCCCCGACCGGGGACGGCGCGGCGGCGACACCAGCACTGCCGGAGCCGGAGCCGGACGGTGGTCGGCCGTCCGGCCCCCGTCCGTTCGTGCTCACCTCCGGGCGGGTGGCGGGTGCCGACCCGGCGATCGGGCTGGAGACGCAGGTGACCGCCCGCACGGAGAGCGGCTGGTGGGCCGGCCAGTCCGGCGCCCTGCTGGCACCGGAATTCCAGGCGATCATCGCGCTCTGCGCCGAGCCGATCTCGGTGGCCGAGATCTCGGCCCGGACCCGGCTGCACTTCGGCGTGACCCGGGTCCTGGTCGGTGACCTACGGGCGGCCGGACACCTGGACGTGCACGTCACCGACGCCGACGACGCCTTCGACCCCAACCTCATCCTGCGAGTGATTGATGGACTCCGTGCGATCTCCTGAATGGCCGGTCGCCCCGCTCGGCGGGGTCGCCGCAAACAGCGCCGCAGCCCGTTACGGCATGTCGTCGGGCACCGGGCCCATCATCGGGCGCGCCAGCCCGCAGCCGGCCCCGCCGCCACCGCCACCGCCGTACCAGCCGCCGTCCGGCACGGGGTCGACGCGGCCACCGGCCGGCAGACCGGCCGCACCGCCGATCCCGGTCAAGATTCTGGTCGCCGGTGGGTTCGGGGTGGGCAAGACCACCACCGTGGGTGCGATCTCCGAGATCGCGCCCCTGACCACCGAGGCCGAGATGACCACCGCCGGGATCGGTGTGGACGACCCGGGTGCCCGGTCCAGCAAGACCACCACCACGGTGGCGATGGACTTCGGCTGCGTGACCATCGACCGCAGCCTGAAGCTCTACCTGTTCGGCACGCCGGGTCAGTCCCGGTTCGGCTTCATGTGGGACGACCTTGCTCGGGGAGCGCTCGGCGCGCTGGTCGTGGTGGACAGCGCCCGGCTGGACGACTGCTTCCCGGCGATCGACTTCTTCGAGCGGGCGGGGCTGCCGTTCGTGGTCGGGGTCAACGCCTTCGACGGCCGGCTGGCCCTGGAACTCGGCGAGATCCGCTGGGCGCTGGCCATCGGTGACCAGGTTCCCCTGGTCCAGTTCGACGCCCGGGACCGACTCTCGGTGCGGGACGCTCTGTTGGTCGTCCTGGACCGCGCGCTGGACCGTGCTACCCGGGACAGGAGGGCCTGAGCCAACCGGCTCCGGCCGTGGCGGGAAGGGGTGATTCGGTGAGGGGCGACCTGGACGAGACACTGGCCCGACTGGCCCGGCGTGAGGAGGCGCTGCGCCGGCGGGCCAACGACCGTGACGACACCGCACCACCGCCGGAGCAGGTCGGACCTGGTCGCGGCGACGCCCGCAACGCCGGGCCGGGCCGGCACGACGCCCGCCACGCGGGGGCGGACGCCCCCGGCGACGTGGCCGGGTGGGGGCCCGTCGAGGACGTGGCCGAGGCGGTCCGCCAGGTCGTCGGCGCCTATCCCGGTTTGACGGTCACCGTGCACGTGGAGCACGCCGGTCGGACGTACCCGTTGCGGGTCTCCTGGGACGGACCGGACGTCACGGTCGGGCCGGTGCCCCCGGCAGCCCCGGTGGAACCCCCGCCGACCTGGCCGCTGTCCGGCCGGACGGTGCCCGCCTGGGTGCCCGGCCCGGACGGGTTGACCCCCGACCCGGCGGCCCGGTTGGCGGAGCTGATCCGGCGGGACCCGACGCTGTTGGACGAGTTGGATCCGCGGCGCTGACGGCGGGGCTGGCTGCCGGCGGCTACGGTCGGGCGGTGGCGCAACCCGACCTGACCCTGACGGCGAGCCTACGGCCGGCCGCGCTGGACGCCCGACGGGGCATCGTGCGGCTGCACCCGGAGGTGCTGACCGCGCTGGGGCTGCGCCCCGGTGATCCGGTCCGGCTTGCCGGCCGCCGGGAGACGGCCGGCATCGTGGCGGCCGCTGCGCCGGGCGCGAGCAGCGCGCTGCTGTACGCCGACGACCTGACGTTGGGCAACCTGGGCCTGCGTGACGGGGGTCAGGTGCGGGTGACTCCGGTGCCGCTGATCCCGGCGGGCCGGGTCGTCCTGGCCGGCCCGGTGGGGGTGGTCGCGGCGGTCAGCCCGGAGATGCTCCGGCTCGCCCTGCTGGGCAAGGTGCTCACCGCTGGCGACGACGTGTCGCTGTTGCCGCAGGATGTGCTGCCGGACGCCTCGGTGCGCAGCCTGGTCGAGGCGGCTCGACGCAGCCTCGCCAACACGGTCGGTTTCGCCTGGACCAGCACCCTGCTCACCGTGGTCACGGTCGAGCCGGGCGTCGGCGCGCTGGTCACCATGGACACGTCGATCGCCTGGGAGCACGGCCCGGCCACCCACGGCGGGATTGCCCCGGTCGACGCCCCGCCGGCCCAGCCGCGCGGGACGGCTGACGAGGTCCCGGCGGTGGACCCGCCCGACGACGCGCCCGACGTCGACGAGCTACCCGGGCTGCGGGCCCAGGCCGAGGAGCTGAACGAGCTGCTCGACCTAGGCTTTCACCACCGGGAGGTGCTGGGCCGGCTGGGCACCACCATCTCGTTGGGGGTGCTGCTCGTCGGCCCGGCCGGCTCCGGGAAGTCAGCGCTGGTTCGGGCCGTCGCCGCCCGGGTCGGTGCCCGCGTCCACCCGCTCTGGGCACCCGAGGTGGCCGCGCTGGCCAACCAGGCCGCCGCCGACCGGTTGCGCGCAGCGGCGACGGCGGCCCGAGCCGGCGCACCGGCGGTGCTGCTGGTCTCGGACGTCGAGGCGCTCGCGCCGGCGGACGATCCCGGCCCGGTGGCGACGGTCTTCCGCCAGGTGCTCGCGGAGAGCATCCGAGCCGGTGTCGCCGTGGTCTGCACCACCGGCCGGCCGGAGGCGGTCGACCCCGCACTGCGTGCGCCCGACCTGCTGTCACTGCGGATCAGCATCCCGCTCCCCGACCAACCGTTGCGCCGCGAACAGCTCACCGTGCTGACCCGGCAGGTGCCGCTGGCCGACGACGTACGGCTGGACGAGGTGGCCGCGCGTACCCCCGGGTTCGTCGCGGCGGACCTGGCCGCGCTGGTCCGGGAGGCCGGGGTACGCGCGGCGCTGCGGCAGAAGTCCGCCGAGACGCCGACGGTGTCGATGGCCGACTTCACCGCCGCTCTGGAGGTGGTCCGGCCGACCACGATGGCGGCGTCGACCCTGGATCTGGCCTCGGTGACTCTGGACGACGTGGGTGGCCTGGACGAGGTCAAGCAGACGCTGACCGAGTCGGTGCTGTGGCCGCTGACCTACCCGGACACCTTCGCCCGGCTCGGGGTGCAACCACCGCGCGGCGTGCTGCTCTACGGACCACCGGGGTGTGGGAAGACATACCTGGTCACCGCACTGGCTGGGTCGGGGCGGGCCAACGTGCTGTCGGTGAAGGGCGCGGAGCTGCTCTCCAAGTGGGTCGGCGAGAGCGAACGCGCGGTCCGCGAGCTGTTCCGCCGGGCCCGGGAGGCGGCCCCCACCCTGATCTTCCTGGACGAGGTGGACGCGCTGGCCCCGGTACGCGGCCAGGCCACCGACGGAGGGACCACGGACCGGGTGGTCGCCGCGCTGCTCACCGAACTGGACGGGGTGGAGACGCTGCGCAACGTGGTGGTCGTCGGCGCCACGAACCGGCCGGACCTGATCGACCCGGCGCTGCTGCGGCCGGGCCGGTTGGAGCGGCTGGTCTACGTGCCGCCACCGGACGGGCCTGCCCGCGCGGAGATCCTGCGGGCCGCGTCAAGGCAGGTGCCGCTGGCACCGGACGTCGACCTGGCCGTCCTCGGCGACGAGCTGACCGGCTTCTCCGCTGCGGACTGCGCGGCGCTGGTCCGGGAGGCGGCACTGGCCGCCATGCGGGAGTCGCTGGCTGCCGCCACCGTCACCGCCGAGCACGTGGCGAGCGCGCGGGCACGGGTACGTCCGTCGCTGGACCCGGCCCAGGTCGCCTGGTTGGCCGCGTACGCCGCCAACCGGGGGTGAGCGGAGCAGTACAACCTTTCGTCGCACCTCGGGCGTTCCTAGGAGGTCATCTTCCTCAGTGGAGTTATCCACTCGGACGTCAGAGGTGCTCCTTGCACAAGCTGTTCTCTCTCATCGCCGTCCCGCTGCTGGCGGCGGCGACCCTGTCCACGGTCGGCGCACCGGCGGCGGCTCACCCGACGAAGCCGTTCCCGGCCCGGATCGCCCTGCCCGACGGCTTCACCCCCGAAGGGCTGACGATCGGTCGGGGCACCACCGTGTACGTCGGGTCCATCCTGGATGGCGCCGTATGGCGGGGTGACTTACGCACCGGGCGCGGCTCCGTGCTGATCCCGGGCACACCGGGCACCGACAAGGCGGGCCTCAAACTCGACCCGCAGGGCCGACTCTGGACCGCCGACTTCTCCGGCGGCGGCGCCAGCGTGTACGACGCGGGCACCGGTGCCAAGCTGGCCCACTACCAGTTCACCGACGAGCCCGGCAGTTACGTCAACGACCTGGTGATCACCGACCGCGCGGTCTACTTCACCGACTCCGCACGCCAGGTGCTGTATGTCGTGCCGCTGGGACCCGGTGGTCGCCTGCCGGCCCCCACCGCCTTCCGGGTCCTCCAGCTCACCGGCCCGGCCGCGACGCCGGACGTCTACCACAACGGGATCGTGGCCCTGCCGGACGGCGATCTGCTGGTCGCGCAGATGCTGCCCGGGCGACTGGTGCGCATCGACCCGAGGACCGGCGGCAGCCGTCTCGTCGACCTCGGTGGCTACTCGGTGGAGCGAGCCGACGGGCTGGTCCTGCGTGGTCGGACCCTCTACGTGATCCGGAACCTGACCAACGTCATCGCGGTGGTCCGGATGAACGCCGGGTACACCGCTGGGGTGGTGCAGCGGGAGATCACCGGTTCGCAGCTGCGGTCGCCGGCCACCGGCGACCTGCTCGGCTCCGCGTTGTACGTGGTGAACGGTCGGTTCGACGTGGAGTCGACGCCGACCACCGACTACGACATCGTGCGGGTGCCAGCCTGATCGAGGCGGTCGGCGGTGACCCCCACGGTCGCCGCCGGCCGATCCGGCACCCGAGGAAGCCTCAGAGCGCGGGCGGCGTCGAATCCAGGCAGATCTCGGCGCGCACCTTGCCGCCCGCCTCGTGCAGGGTGGCCCCGCACTTCTTCAGCACGGCGACAGCACCGACGTTGTCCCGGTTCGTCTCGGCCACCACGGCCCGCATGCCCGCCCGAGCGGCGGCGTTCAACAGCTCCCGCAGGGCGGACGCGCCGATCCCCTGGCCCCGTGCGGAGCGGCCGAGCCACATTCCGGTCTCCACCGTGCCGGGCTCGTCACAGCGCGTCATCCGCACCATGCCCATCACCTCGCCGCCGACGAGGATCGCGTACATCTGCGAGCGCGTCGGGCCGCCCAGCCCGCCGAAGCTCGCTCTGTGGAACTCTCGGAACGCCTCACGGCGGGCGAGCGACCAGCCGGCGGGGGCCTCGACCGGAGGCATGACATCACAGGGCTCCGCCTCGGCAGCCGCTACGGAGAGCAACGGCTCCAGGTTCCGCTCGTCCACCGGCTCCAGCCGGACCGCACCCGCCACGTGCCGCAGTCTGCCGCCCTCATCGGCCGAAGTCCACCCCAATGGCGATGCACTGGCGGTCCGGCTACCGGTACCGGCCGGTCGGGCGGCCCGGGTGTCATTCCTCACGCTCTGTTGTCACCCGTTGGTGCTCAGACCGTCGGCCCGAAGTCGCAGAACACCACCGAGGCGTCGTCGGTGGGCTTGTGCCGTCGCAGCCGATCGGGGTGGTCGCGCTCGGCGTCCCGGACCCGGTCGAGCAACGTGCCCGGCCCTTCGTCGCTGAGCAGATCCAGCAGACCCGCCCAGTCGGTCAGCCCGAACTGCTCCACCGCGCTGGACGCGCCGTCACTGAGCAGGGCCGCCCGGCGAAGCGCCGTCGGACCTCGCCGGGGCATCGTTCCGGTCACCGCGTGGAAGGCCGCGTCCGGGTCGGAGGCCGCCACCCAGTAGCCGTGGGTGCGGTTCATCCGCTCCCGCTGAACGCTCACGGCGTGTCGGAACCGGGTGACCGGGTCCGCCGCTCCGCCGGGCACGGTAGTCACCGTCTCCCGCAGCTCCGCCATCGCCACGTCCAGCCTGTTGTCGGTCACCACGCTGACCTGACCGCCGGCGTCCAGAACCAGTGGGCTGTCGCAGAGCACCAGGTAGTCCACCTGGTCCCCGCAGTCTCGCAGGAGGCAGACCGTGCTGGACGGGGTGCCGGGATGGTCGAGGTCGCACTGCCCGCCGTGGTCGGCGCGCACCGCGAGGATGGCCGCGGCCAGGTTGCTGGTCAGCCGGGCCGCCGGGCGGGACGCCTCGGCGACGCCGAGCCGGGCGGCCAGGTGGCGGACGTACCACTCCGGCCCGTGCACGCAGCCGGTGTCGAAGCCCTCCGGCACGGTCGCGCCGTCCAGGACACCGACCAGCGGGCCGAACCGGAAGACCAGGTCCTCGTTGACCGGTCGGCCCGGGGCCGGCGCGGACGCGGATCGTACCCGCATCACCGGCACCGGCCCCGGCGCGCCGATCGGGTCAGCGCTGCCGAAGGTCGTCGGCGGCCGCATGCGCCCCTCCCTGCACCTGACCGGCAGCAGAGCGGCCCTGGTCGCGCACCGCGGACACGCCCTGCTGGGCGCTGGACCGCACCGACTGTGCCGCCTCCTGCGCTGGCCCCCGCAGGTTGTCCTGCATCTGGTGGCCGACCTGGCTCGCCTGCTCGCGCAGCTGATCGGAGTGTTCACTGACCATGCCGCGCGCCCGTCCGGCGAGCTGCCGCTCGCGCCCGCTCGGCGGGATCAGCGAGGCGGCCAGCAGGCCGACGCCGAAGGCGACCAGGCCGGCGGCCATCGGGTTGCCCTGAGCCTGCTCGCGGGACTGCTGCCCGAGCGAGCGCGCCTCGTCGCGCACCGAGCCCATGGCCTCCCGAGACTGGTGCCCGAGAGAACGGGTCTCATCGCGTACCGAGCCGGCCGCGTGCGACATCCGCTGGCCAGCTTCCTGCCCGAGATGGTTCGAGCTGCCCATCATCTTCTCCTTCGCTCGGGTGAACGCGCCGCGGGCCTGCCCGACACGGTCACCGGCGATCCGACGCGGGTTGACCTTGTCGGTCAGCGCGTCGACGTCATTGCTCAACTCGTTGCGGGTGGTCTCGATCTCCCGCCGGATCCGATCCGGATCACTGGACATGACCTGTTCCCTCCCGACTCGTTCACCGACCCCGCAGGGCGTCCGGCAACTCCCGGGCAGTCTGCTTCGTCCTGGGCAGAACCGCACGTGCCCGCTTCAGCTGGGTCCGGGCGTTGATGAAGAGACCACCAGCCACGGCAGCCCAGAGGACCGCGACGATCAACGCCGCCCACCCCTGGTCCATCGTGTTGGACAGCCCCCACCAGAGGGCGTACGACACGAAGAGCACCGCCAGGAACCCGGCCAGCCCGGCGCCGCCGAACATGCCACCAGCCTTACCGGCCTGGCTGACCTCCTCGCGGAGCTCGGCCTTGGCCAGCTCGACCTCCTTGCGCACCAGGGTGGAGACGTCCCGGGTCACATCGCCGAGCAGATCGCCGACCGATGCCTGGGTCCGTTCCTTCTCGGGGGCGCTCACGGTGCCACCCCGCCGGGCAGGTCCGGCGCGGGTCGACCGGCGGGCGAGACGTTCTGCGCCCGTGCCGTCCCCACGTACGCCTGCTGATCGGCATCCGCAGGTGCGCCCTGCGTTGGCGGGGGAGCACCGGACGCGCTCCCACCCTGACCGTTGCCCGAGGGCGGCGCGGTCAGGCCACGGGTGAGCCGCCCGACCAGCAGCCCGGCCACCGCCGCGCCCGCGAGGAACGTCCCCGGGTGGCGCCGCGCGTACGTGCGTACCTCGTCGAGCACCTCGCCGGGCTCGCGCTCGTCGAGCCAGCCGGCGGCCTGCTGGGCGGCGTCGGCCGCCCGGCGTACCGCTTGACCGGCCAGCCCGGAATCGCCGTCCTGCTCGGCCATCGACCCCAGGTTTCGGCCCAGGTCGCGCAGGCCCTCGGCGGCCCGCCGCTGCTGCGTCTGCGCCTGATCCCGAAGTTGCCCGGTGGCCTGGCCGGTCAACTGCTGGGCCTGTCGCCGCGCCTCTGCGGCCACCTGCCCGCCCTGTTCGGCGGCGGTGTGGGCGACCTGACCCCCGGCCTGCGTGGCCTGCTGGCCGACCCGGGAGGCCTCCTGTCGGGCCTGCTGCGCTCTGCCGCCCATCGAGCCGCTCTGGTTCGTTGCCGTCATACCCCGCTCCCTTCCTGAGTCCGGGGTCGCGTGGCGACCTCGGAACGCCTCCCGCCTACCCGCCCGGCCAGCCGGCATGCGGGTAGGCGGGCGGGCCAGGGCGGACAGACTGGCAGCGCGGGCCTAAACGGGAACAACAGGCGGAATACCCCGGCAGGGGTGCCGTCAGCGGCGGCGGTTGCGGGCGCGCGACGAACGCAGCCGGCGGAGCCGACCGATCAGCAGGGGGTCGGCGACAAGCGCAGCCGGGTTGTCCAGCAGACCGTTGAGCAACTGGTAGTACCGGGTAGAGGAGACCCCGAAGGTGTCCCGGACGGCCTGCTCCTTGGCGCCGGCGTGCCGCCACCACTGCTGCTCGAAGGCGAGGATGGCCCGTTCCCGCTCGGTCAGCTGGGCCGCTGATGCGCTCGGCTCGGCGTCGGCGCCGTCGTCCGGTGCGGGATCGTCGGTGCTCTCGACGGAAGGCGCCGGCCGGGGAGTCGGGACCGTGGGCCCACCGGTCGCCGCGACACCCGGGTGAGCCTCGGTGGACGGCTCGGGGGCGGTCGGGGTGGTGTCGGCGGGCATGGCGCTCAGCCTAACCAGGGTCGACCAGGGTCGCAGCAAGCGGCGCGGCCGGCCCTGAGCCGCCGGGAATCCCGACGGCCGGGCCGGCCGCGTCGCGTCGCTCTGGTCAGGAGATGTCGCGGCGACGCATCGCCCAGAGCGCCGCTCCGAGGATCACCACCAACCCGACCGAGAACAGCACGGAGGACTGCTGCCAGGTGATGTCCAGGGTGGCTGGTTTGCACTCCCCGTAGTAGGTCGCGTTGCAGGCGTTCCAGTCCTGCAGGGTGACCGTCTTCGTCATCCAGGCCAGGGCGTACGTGGGCAGCAGCCATGCCTCGGCAAACCGCACGCTCGCCATCGCCAGCAGGATGCCCAGGCCGAACTGGCCGACCACCATCACCGCCACCACACCGCCGAGTGCCATCGCGGTGTGCCGACCGAGTGAGGCGAGGGCGAAACCGATGGTGGTGAGCACCAACACCAGCACCACACCGCGTACCCCGGTCAGCATGAACGACTGCCAGACCCCGGAGGTCATCTTCTCGGTGCTGCCCCGGAACGAGGCAACTGCCCAGAACCCGGCAAACCAGAGCACTGCGGCGGGCAGCGCCACCGCCAGCATGCCGGTGAGCAGCGCGGCCAGCTTGGTGAGCAGCACGGTGAGCCGCTTGGGCCGCCAGAGCAGCAGGTTCATCATGCCGCCGGTGCTCCACTCGGCGCCGACGAAGGAGGCGCCGATGACGAACCCGACCAGCGCGAGGATCGCCGCGAACGGGACCAGCGTCTCGTCGAACGTCTCTTTGAAGTTGAACGTCGAGGGCAGGAACCAGTCGGCCTGAATCTGGTCCCGGGGCGGCGGCGCGATCATCGAGCAGTCGTCGGGGTAGCGACCGTCGTTCGGCGTGCCGGCCGTCTTGGCCTGCTCGCACGCGACACGCTCCTGCTCGCTCCAGCGCACCTGCTCCTGGTACTGCTGGTCGGCCTGACGCTCGGCACGGGCGAGCTGGCCGGCGTCGATCTTCTGGTTGGTGAAGAAGACTCCGACCACCACCGCGGCCAGCACCAGCAGGCCGAGCAGTGTCATGTAGCGGGTGAAGCGCCGCTTGGTGAGCCGGCGCAGCTCCGTACGAAAGAGGCTCACGCGCCCCACCCTCCTCCGGCGGCGGCGGCCTGACCCGTTCCACCGACCTTCATGGACTCGTCGACCTGCCGTGCCTGGCCGGGTACCGGCGCGGTGGCGGTCAGTTCGAGGAAGACGCTCTCCAGATCGACGGCGATCGGAGCCAGCTCACTGACGTAGAGGTTGCGCTCGGCGAGCAGCCTCGTCACCGAGGCCGGCTTGTCGACGCCGGTCAGCATCAGGTGGTCCGGGTGGCCGGTGACCCGGATCCCCGCCTGGGTGAGCGCCTCGGTGGCCACCGGCAGGTCGCTGACCGCTTCCAGCCGGATCCGGACCGCACCGGACGAGTGCTGCGCGAGCACCTCGTCGACCGGACCGAACGCGACCCGTCGGCCCAGCGAGATGATGGTGACCGAGTCGCAGATCAGCTGGATCTCGCCGAGGATGTGGCTGGACAGCACCACGGTCATCCCGGACTCGGCGAGGTTGCGCATCAGCGTGCGCATCTCCCGGATGCCGCCCGGGTCGAGGCCGTTGGCCGGCTCGTCGAGGATGAGCAGCTTCGGGTTCTTCAGCAGGGCCGAGGCCACGGCGAGCCGCTGCTTCATGCCCAACGAGTACGTCTTGACCCGCTCGCCGGAGCGGTCGCGCAGCCCGACGAGCTCCAGCACCTCGTCGACCCGGATGGCCGGCACCTCGCCCGCTCCGGCCAGCAGGGACAGCGTGTCCCGTGCCGAGAAGTGCGGGAAGAACTGCGGGCTCTCCACGATCGCGCCGACCTGGCCGGCGACCGTGGGCAGCGCGTCGGGGACCTCGTGTCCGAGCAGCGCCATCCGACCGCCGTCGGGCCGGATCAGGCCGAGCAGGGTACGCAGCGTGGTGGTCTTGCCGGAGCCGTTGGGACCCAGGAAGCCGTGCACCTGCCCCGCGTCGACCCGCATGTCGAAGCCGTCGAGCGCGTTGCGGGTGCCGCGTCGACGACTCTTGTACGTCTTACGTAGACCTTCGATCTCCAGGACAGCTGGCAAGCTGCACCTCCCCCGATGGGTGGGCGTGACAGCCGACACCATACGCGGTATGCAGGCGCGCGCAATACGCGGTATGCATCGACGCGCCGAACGGGCTATTTCATCGACGGAACGTGACCGCTCAGGCGCAGATGACGTGCACGCCGGCGGCGCGGAACGCGTCCACCACCTCGGGTGCGGCGCCGGAGTCGGTCACCAGCGTCTCTACCCGCTCGACCGGGCAGATCCGGGCGAAGGCATGACCGCCCAGCTTGGACGAGTCGGCGATGATCACCACGCGCTTGGCTCGGGCCACCATCAGGTTGTTCATGGCCGCCTCCCCCTCGTGGTGGGCGGCGGCACCGAGCTGCGGGTCGATCGCGTCCACACCGAGCAACGCGACGTCCAGGGTGACCTCGCGCAGCAGCGCCCCGCCCAGCGGGCCGACAAGTTCGAACGACTTCGGGCGTACCACCCCGCCGGCCACCACGACCTTCATCCGGGACCGGACCAGCAGCTCGTTGGCGATGTTCAACGCGTTGGTCACCACGGTGAGCTGCGCACCCTCGGCACTGGTGTTCAGGTCCGGCCGGACGGCGAGCGCCCTCGCCACCTCAGTGCTGGTGGTGCCGCCGTTCAGGCCGACCACGGTGCCCGGCGTGACGAGCGCGGCGGCGGCCGCGCCGATCCGCTGCTTCTCCGCCGAGTGCTTGGCCGTCTTGTAGCGCAGTGGCAGGTCGTACGAGACACCGTTCGCGACCGCGCCGCCCCGGGTCCTCGTGATCATCTGCTGCTGGGCGAGCTGGTCGAAGTCACGCCGGATGGTGGCCTGGGAGACGTCCAGCCGCTCGGCTGCCGCCTCGACGCTGACCCGGCCGTTGTCGGTCAGCATCTCGAGCAGGGCGTTCCATCTGGCGTACCGGTCCACCGCGGGGGCCCTCCCAGTAACTGCACGGACGGTGATTGATTGCGTGCACACTAATGCGCGAAACTAGGCTGGCGCAAAAGACCGACCTGCGCGATCGGCCGGTCGGTTGCCACGGCCACCCGCGCTCGCGCAGAATAACGCGCGAAATGCGGGTCTAACGAGCCGTATTGCGCACCGATCGCCCCTGCGAGGAGTTTCCCATGGCGTACGTGGACGCGGAGATCGCGAGCCAACCCGACTGCTGGCGGGAGGCGGCCAAGCTGGCCGATGTCGTACACGGTGACCTGCCGCGCCCCGGCGAGCGGGTCGCCGTCGTCGGTTGCGGCACGTCGTGGTTCATGGCGATGGCGTACGCGGCCCGCCGCGAGCAGGCCGGCCAGGGCGAGACCGACGCGTTCCAGGCGTCCGAATTCCCCGCCGGCCGCCGCTACGACCGGTTGATCGCGATCACCCGCTCCGGCACCACCACCGAGGTGCTGGAGCTGCTCGCCGCGCTACGCGGGCGGACACCCACCACCGTCATCGTCGGCGACCCGGCATCCCCGGCGGTCGATCTGGCCGCCGCCGCGGTGACCATGCCCTTCGCCGACGAGCGGTCGGTGGTGCAGACCCGCTTCGCGACCACCGCGTTGGCCCTGCTCCGGGCCCACCTCGGCGACCCGGTGGCCGCGCTCGCCGCCGACGCCGAAGTGGCGGTGCGCTCCCCGCTGCCGATCGACCCGGCCACCATCGGGCAGGCCACCTTCCTCGGTCGAGGCTGGACGGTCGGGCTGGCCCAGGAGGCAGCACTGAAGTGCCGCGAGGCGGCCACCTTCTGGGCCGAGGCGTACCCGGCGATGGACTACCGGCACGGCCCCATCTCCGTCTCCGCGCCCGGCCGGCTGGTCTGGGCGTTCGGCGAGCTACCCGACGGACTGCCCGAGGACGTGGCGGCCACCGGCGCGGCCTTCGTACACAGCCGCATGCACGGCTGGCGCACGGTGCTCGGCAGCTGGTCCGCTGGTCGTACCCCGGTCGACCCGATGGCCGACCTGATCCTGGCTCAACGCTTCGCGGTCGCGCTGGCGACCAGCCGGGGCCTCGACCCGGACGCGCCCCGGCACCTCAGCCGGTCGGTGGTGCTCGCGTGAGCGCGAGGAGTGAGCCGGGGTTGCGAGCCCCGCAGTCGCGAACCGAGATGACGCCGTGAGCGCGAGGAGTGAGCCGGGGTTGCGAGCCCCGCAGTCGCGAACCGAGATGACGCCGTGAGCGCGAGGAGTGAGCCGGGGTTGCGAGCCCCGCAGTCGCGAACCGAGATGACGCCGTGAGCGCGAGGAGTGAGCCGGGGTTGCGAGCCCCGCAGTCGCGAACCGAGGTGACGCCGTGAGCGACGCCGTGGACGCCGACCAGGTGGTCGTGGCTCTCGACGTTGGCGGCACCGGCATGAAGTGCGCGCTGGTCCGGCCGGACGGCGTCGCCGTACGCACCGAGCGGCACCCCACCGACGCCGCTCGCGGCCCGACAGCCGTGGTCGGCACCATCCTGGACGTCGCCGAGGGGCTGGCTGACAAGGCCCGCGCCGACGGGCTCACCCCGATCGCGGTCGGCATCGCCGTGCCCGGGGTCGTCGACGAGGCACGCGGCGTCGCGGTCTGGTCGGCGAACGTGGGCTTCCGGGACGTACCGCTGCGGCACCTGGCGGCGACGCGGCTCGGCCTGCCCACGGCGCTCGGTCACGACGTGCGGGCCGGTGGCCTCGCCGAGGCCCGGCTCGGTGCCGGACGCGGCACCGGGCACGTGCTGTTCGTGGCAATTGGCACCGGCATCGCCGCAGCCCACGTTGTCGACGGCACGGCCGTCGTGGGCGCCCACGGCGCCGCCGGGGAGATCGGCCACGTCCTGGTGCGGCCCGACGGCCCGCGCTGCGGCTGCGGTCGACCCGGCTGCCTGGAAGCGATCGCCTCGGCCGCCGCGATCGGCCGCCGCTACGACGAGTTGGCCGGCGAGACAGCCGACGCTCCGGTGACGGCCGCCGAGGTGGCCGAGCGGGCCGCGGCCGGCGAACCGCTCGCCAGCCAGGTCTGGCAGGAGGCGGTCGAGGCACTCGCCGATGGTCTCGCGACCGGGCAGGCGCTGTTCGACGTGGCGACGATCGTGCTCGGCGGCGGCCTGGCCCAGGCCGGAGATCGGCTGTTGACCCCACTGCGGGCAGCGCTGCACGAGCGGATGACCTTCCACCGCGAGCCGCAACTCGTCGCGGCAGCCCTCGGCGACGAGGCTGGCTGCCTCGGCGCCGCCCTGCTAGCCCTGGACGCTGTACGCGGCCGTGACCAACAGGAGAAGCAATGACCGTACGGGTGAACGGCCGAGTGGTGACCCCGACCGGTGTCATCCAACAGGGCTGCGTCGAGTGGGACGGTGATCGGATCACCGCTGTCGCCGAGTATCCGTCGGTCCGTGACGGGCACTGGATCCTGCCTGGCTTCGTCGACATGCACACACACGGCGGTGGTGGTCACACCTTCACCACCGGGGACGCCGACGAGGCCCGGGCGGCGGCCAACTTCCACCTCGCGCATGGCACGACCACCCTGCTGGCCAGCCTGGTCAGCGCGCCCTTCCCGCTGATGCGCGCGGCCACCGAGTCGTTCGCCCCGCTGGTCGACGAGGGTGTGCTGGCAGGCGTCCACTTCGAGGGGCCATATCTCTCCACCGCCCGATGTGGCGCACAGAACCCGGAGTACCTGCGCGACCCGTCGACCGACGAGCTGACCGAGCTGATCGAGTTGGGCCGGGGCGCGATCCGGATGGTCACCCTCGCCCCCGAGCGCGACGGCGCACTGGAGGCGATCAAGCTGCTCACCGCGCAACGGGTGGTGGCCGCGGTGGGCCACACCGACGCCACGTACGAGCAGACGCGCGCCGCGATCGCCGCGGGCGCGAGCGTGGGTACGCACCTGTTCAACGGCATGCGGCCCGTGCACCACCGCGAGCCGGGTCCGGTGGTGGCCCTGCTCGACGCGCCGACCGTGATCTGCGAGCTGGTCGCCGACGGGGTGCACCTGCACGACGGCATGCTGACCTTCGCCGCCGCGACCGTGGGCCCGGACCGGGCCGCGCTGATCACCGACGCGATGGCCGCCGCCGGAATGGCCGACGGTGAGTACGAGCTGGGCGGTCAGGCCGTCACCGTGGCCGACGGGGTGGCCCGGCTGGCCCGCAGTGGGTCGATCGCCGGCAGCACCCTGACCATGGACGCCGCGCTGCGGCACGCCGTGGATGCCGGGATCCCGATCGCCGACGCCGCGCGGATGGTGGCCACCACCTCGGCGCGGGCCATCGGCCTGGGCGACCGGGTGGGGTCCATTCAGGTGGGCCTTCGCGCCGATCTCGTCGTGTTGGACACCGACCTGAACGTGGTGCGGGTCCTTCGCAACGGCTCCTGGGTGGAGTGACGCCGGGTCGTCCGCTGCCGGGGGCGGAGGGTCAGCCGGCGGTGGGGACCTCGACGCCGAGGACGGCCTGCTCGTCGGGGCGGTGCACCAGCACGTCGGCCAGGTACGACTGGACCGCGTGGCGCATCCCCACGTCCCGGCCAGCCTGCTCGGAGAGCAGCCACTTGTGCTCGATGATCTGCGCGAACAGCTCCTGCGGCTCCAACTTGCGGCGCAGGTGTGCCGGAACGGCCCGGACCACCGGCTCGAAGACCTCGGTGAGCCAGCGGTGCGCGGCCTGCTGCTCGTCGGTCAGGTCGCTCTCCGCCCGATAGGCGTCCAGGTCGTTGAGCAGCTTGCGCGCCTGGTTCTCCTCAGCGTCCAGACCGGTCAGCCGCAGCAGCCGCCGGGTGTGGTAACCGGCGTCGACAACCTTCGGACGGACCAGGAAACGCCCGTCGTCGATGGACGACATGGCCACCTCGGCCACGTCGAAGCCCAACTCGTTGAGGCGGCGAATCCGGCCCTCGATGTCGTGCCGGGCCTCCCGCTCGATGGCCTGCTCGTAGGTGATCTCGTGCCAGAGCCGCTCGTAGCGCTGCACGACCTCCTCGCAGACCACCTCCGGGTCGATGGACTCGTGCAGCAGACCAGCGGCCTGTAGGTCCAACGCCTCGCCGAAGATGTTCACCCGGGCGATCTCCAGGTCCTCACCGCGCTGCCCGTTGGAGAGCGAGTTGTGCAACGCGCCCGTCTCCGCGTCCACCAGGTAGGCGGCGAACGCGCCCGCGTCCCGGCGGAACAACGTGTTCGACAGCGAGCAGTCGCCCCAGAAGAAGCCGGTCAGGTGCATGCGCACGATCAGCGCGGCGAGCGCGTCGAGCAGTCGGCTCATCGTCTCCGACCGCAGGGTGTGCGAGAAGAGCGCCCGGTACGGCAGCGAGAACTGCAGGTGCCGCGTGATCAACACCGATTCGAGGGGCTCCCCGTCCTCGGTCTGCCGGTCGGCGACGACCGCCACCGCCTCAACCGAGGGAAAGTCGATCCGCTCCAGGGCCCGGAGCAGGTCGTACTCCCGCTCGGCGATCCGCTCGCGGGTCTCCTTGAACGCGTAGACGTACTCACCGAGCCGGACGAACCGGACGATGTGTCGGGAGATGCCCTGCGGCAGCGCCACCAGGTGTTGGGCAGGCCACTCCTCCAGCGGTGTCGACCAGGGCAGGTCGAGCAGCGCCGGGTCGACGAGGGCAGATGTGATCCGCACGGGCACAAGCATGACTGGTCGCCCCCCGCATCCGCCTCACATCGTGGCTGGGCACACAGCGCGGGACGCCACGGCCTCGCGTCGGGCCGGTAGCGTGGTCGCGTGCTCAAACCCACGGCGGTACGACGTGACCTGCGGCTACGGCCTGTCCGCCCGGCCGGCTGGTGGTTCGACGCGCTGCTACTGGTCGGGTTGGTCGGGTTGACGGTGGCGCTCGCCGCCGACCAGCTCTTCGGCCTGGACCGGGCCGTCGCCGACTGGGCCGACGGGCACCGACCGACGGTCGCCTACTGGGTGGCCCGGGTGTTCAACCTGCTCGGCCAGGGCACCCCGCTGACCTTGATCGCCGCCGGGCTGGGCGTGTGGCTGGCCGTCCGGCTGCGGTCGGTGCGGCCGATCCTGCCGCCGGTGGTCGGGTTCGTGCTGACCTACCTGACGATCGGTCCGCTCAAGGTCTGGACGGCCCGGGCGGCACCGAGCGCCAGCGTCAAGGAGCCGTTCCTGACGCCCGAGCAGACCCTGCCGCTGTTCCACGACGACCTGCCGGTCCGGTTCGCCCAGTCCTACCCGTCGGGGCACGTCGCCAACGCCATCGTCTGGTACGGGGTCATCGCGCTCCTCCTCGCCCCGCTGGCCCGCAGCTTCGGCCGGCAACTGCCCGCCCGACTCGTCACCGTGATCCGCATCGTGCCGCCGCTGGTCGTCCTCACCACCACCACCTACCTGGGCTGGCACTGGCTGACCGACTCGGTGGCCGGGCTACTGCTCGGGCTGCTCCTGGACCGGCTGCTGCACCGGGCGCCCTGGGACGGCCTGCCGCTCCCCGGTCGGCTACGCGAGTGGGACCGGCCGTTCACCTCGTACCCCTAGGGTTTCGGCCCGTGGATCAACTGGCGCGGCGGCTCGGCGTACCCGATGCGGTTGTCATCGGGTTGGGCTCGATGCTCGGCGCGGGCGTCTTCGTGGTCTTCGGGCCTGCCGCGGCGGAGGCCGGCGGCGCCGGTCTGCTACCCGCGCTGGTGCTGGCCGGTCTCATCGCCTTCTGCAACGCCACCAGCTCGGCGCGGCTGGCGGCCCGCTACCCGGAGTCCGGCGGCACCTACGTCTATGGCCGCGAACGCCTCGGGCCGTTCGCCGGGTTCCTGGCCGGCTGGGGCTTTGTCGTCGGCAAGACCGCGAGCTGCGCGGCGATGGCGTTGACCATCGGGGCGTACCTGTGGCCGGGACAGGCCCGGCTGGTCGCGGTCGGCGCGGTGCTCGCCGTGACCGCCGTGAACCTGCGCGGCATCGGCAAGACGGCCACCGTGACCAGGGCACTGGTCGCGCTTGTGCTCGTGGTGCTGGCTCTGGTCGCGGTCGTCGGCGTGGCGGGCGGGCCGGTGCACCTGGATCGGCTGACCGACCCCGGCGGCTCCGCCCGGGGCGTGCTCACCGCGGCCGGGCTGCTCTTCTTCGCCTTCGCCGGGTACGCCCGGATCGCCACGCTCGGCGAGGAGGTTCGCGACCCGCAGCGGACCATCCCCCGGGCGGTGCCGCTGGCGCTCGGGGTGGTGCTCGTGATCTACCTGGTGCTGGCCGTGATCACACTCGGCGTGCTCGGCGCCGACCGGCTGGCCGGTTCCGCCGCGCCCCTGGTCGACGTGGTGACCACCGCCGGGCTGCCCGGCCTGGCCTGGGTGGTCCGCGCCGGGGCCACGATCGCCGTCATCGGTGTGCTGCTGTCCCTGGTCGCCGGAGTCGGCCGCACCACGCTCGCGATGGCCCGCCGCCGCGACCTGCCCGGTGCGCTCGCCGCCGTGCACCCGGTACACCAGGTGCCACACCGCGCCGAGCTGGCCGTTGCCGCCGTGGTGATCCTGGTGGTGCTGCTCGGCGACGTGCGGAACGCGATCGGCTTCTCCAGCTGCACGGTGCTCGTCTACTACGCGATCACCAACGCGGCGGCGCTCACCCTGGGCCGGGACCCGGACCGGCGGTTGCCGGTCCGGGTGCTCGCCGGTCTCGGGCTCTTCGGTTGTCTGCTGCTGGCGGTCAACCTGCCGCTGGGCAGCGTCCTCGCCGGCTTTGGTGTGCTCGCCGTCGGCGCCGCCTTCTACGCCCTGCGGGCTCGCCGCTGACCCGGGCAGGCGGCCGGAGTCAGCGACTCAGCCGCTGGTATCGACGAACCGCCAGCGGAGCGAACGTCGCGATCAGGAGCACCGGCCACACCACCGCCAACAGCATCGCGTGCTCCGCCGGCCAGGAGTCGCCACTCAGGCCCGGATTGCCGAACAGCTCGCGGATTGCCGCGACGGTGGCCGACAGCGGGTTCCACTCTGAGATCGCACCGATGACCGGCGGCATGAGCTCAGGCGACACGAAGACATTGGAGATCGCGGTGAGCGGAAACGCCGCCGGGAAGACGATGACGCCGACGGTGTCCGGGTTGCGGACCAGCAGCGCCAGGTAGATCCCCATCCAGGTGATCGCGACTCGCAGCAGCAGGAGGAGCCCGACGGCGAGCAACGCTTTCCCCACACCATGTCGCCACTGCCACCCGACGAGCAGGCCACAGACCAACAGGGTGGACATCTCCAGCAGGGCGCGGAGCAGGTCGGCGGCACTGCGGCCGGTCATCAGGGCGGACCGGGCCATCGGCATCGACCGGAACCGGTCGACGACACCTCGGCTGAGATCCAGCGCCACGCCGGTCGCGGTGGCGCCAAGGCCGTACAGCATCGTCATCACGAAGACCCCGGGCAGCAGGAACTCCCGATAGTTGCCGCCACCCGGCACCTGCATGCCACTGCCGAACACGTACCCGAAGACCAGGACGAACATGATCGGCAGGGAGAAGTAGAGGATCACCTCCTCCGGCTGGCGGACGACATGGATCATGTTGCGCCTGGTCATCGTCCAACCGTCGGCTACCGCAGTGGTCATGCCACGGCCGCCTTTCGTCCGGCGCCAACGGGTCCGCGGGCTTCGTCTGACCGATGCCCGGTCAGGTGCAGGAACGCCTCGTCCAACGTGGCGCGCCGCAGGCCGATGTCCTCGACCGCGATCCCCGCGTCGTCCAACGCCCGCACGACGTCGACCAGCCCGGCCACCCGGTCGGCCACCGGGACGCTGAGTCGCCGAACCTCCGGATCGCGCGTGGGCTCCACGCCGCAGACCGATGCGACGATGCGGACAGCCTGGGTCAGGTCGGCCGCGTCGCGCACCACCACCTCGATCCGGTCACCGCCGGTCATCGACTTCAGCTCGTCCGGTGAGCCCTCGGCCACCACCCGCCCGGAGTCGATCACCGAGATCCGGTTCGCGAGCTGATCAGCTTCCTCCAGGTACTGCGTGGTGAGCAGTACCGTGGTCCCGTCCGCAACCAGGGTGCGAACCAGGTCCCACACCTGGTTGCGGCTGCGCGGGTCCAGGCCGGTCGTCGGCTCGTCGAGGAAGAGCACGCGCGGTGTACGGATCAGGCTGGCGGCGAGATCCAGCCGACGGCGCATACCACCCGAATACTCACCGGCGGACCGACTCGCCGCCTCGTCGAGGCCGAACCGTTCCAGCAGCTCCCCGGCTCGTTGGCGGGCTGCCCGTCGGCCGAGCCGGAACAGCCGGCCGAACAACTCCAGGTTCTGCCGGCCACTGAGGGTCTCGTCGATCGCGGCGTACTGCCCGGTCAGCCCGATCCGGGCACGCACCTCGTGCGGCTGACGCAGCACGTCGAACCCCGCCACGGTCGCCCTGCCGGTGTCGAAGCGCAGCAGCGTGGCAAGGATCCGTACGGCCGTCGTCTTCCCGGCGCCGTTCGGTCCCAGCAGTCCATACACCGTGCCGGTCGGCACGGCCAGGTCAAACGTGTCCAGCGCGCGGGTTGGGCCGTACCGTTTGCCCAGACCCTCGGTGACCACCTCGAATGTCGTCATGCCCCCACGGTGGCCTGGGGCGCTGACGGCTCACGCACCGTCCGCTGACGGCGGCGCGCCAGGCCCGGCTTTCTCCGCTTCGGTGATCTGCTCGAGGACGAGCATGATCTCCGAACGCGTGGCCTCGCCGACATACCAGCCGGTGAGCCCGCCGGTCAACGCCTCCTCGGAGAGCCGTCTCGCCTCGACGAGATCTCCGCGCAGCCGTGCCACCTGGGCGAGGCCGAGCCGGGCGCCGGCGACGAACTCCGGCGCGCCGCTGCGCTGCGCGAGGAGCAGCGCAGCGGCGAAATCATCGCGCGCCCCGGCGAGGTGACCGGCGCGTAGCCTGATCTCGCCCCGGGTACGCAGCATGTCGGCCTGGTCGACGGCCGATCCGAGTTCCTCGGCCAATCCCATGGCCTGATCCATGTGGGCGCTCGCCGCCTCCGGGTCCCCCTGCCAGGCGGTGAGTTCACCGAGCGCGCCGAGTGTGATCATGGAACCCCACCGGTCCCCGGCGCTTCGGAAGCCGTCCAGCGCGGTGACCAACGCGGCGTTGGCCCGATCCCACCGGCCACTCCACATCTGCGCCGAGCCGCTTCCCATCGCGCCCAGCGCGTTGATCCAGACGTCCGGGCCGACCAGCCGGCGCAGCTCCAGCATCAGCTCGTCGACGTGCTCGGCTCCGCCGGACGGCGGCCCGGTCGAGATGCCCGACAGATACAGCAGGAACGGTTGTCGAGGCGGCCGGTCGAGGCTGCGGATCACGGAACCCTGCGTGCCGAGAGACGGCAGGTGGCCGGAACCAGCGAGCGAGGCGTTGTAGACGCAGAGCGCGAACTCCTCGACGAGGCCCGGCGGCGCTTCGGAGCCGAGCACGTCGAGGACGTCGGCGGCGAACCGGGCCCCTTCCCCGCGCATGCCGCGCAGCCACCAGTAGAACGACAGGGCCGCGACCATCTCGGCAGCTTCGGACCCGTCACCCGCCGCGGTGGCACGGCGCAGCGCCGCATGCAGGTTGTCCCGCTCAGCGTCGAGCCGTCGTAACCAGTGCAGCTGCTCCGCTCGCCGAAGGTGATCGCTGGCGGTCCAGGCGAACTCCAGGAAGTACGCCGCGTGAGCGCGGCGCAGTTGGTCGGCCTCGCCAGCCTCGGCGAGACGTTCGGCGGCGAAGGCACGCACCGTTTCGAGCATCCGGTATCGGCCGCCACTCATCTCCACGAAGGACTTGTCGACCAGACCGGTCAGCGCGTCGACGAACTCGGCGGTGGGCAGACCGGAGACTCGCCCGGCCGCCTCCAGCGTGGCACCGCCGGCGAAGACGGTCAGCCGGCGGGCCAGCCGCCGTTCGGTGTCGTCGAGCAGATCCCAACTCCACTCGACCACGGCCCGGAGTGTGCGGTGTCGCGGTGACGAGGCCCGGCTGCCCACCGAGAGCAGCCGGAACCGATCGTCGAGACGGGCGGCCACCTCGGCGACGGGCAGCGCCCGCAGTCGCGCGGCGGCCAGCTCGATCGCCAGCGGAAGGCCGTCGAGGCTACGACAGATCCGCAGCACCACCTCGACGTTGGCCGACGTGACGGTGAAGTCGGGCGCGACATCGGCGGCCCGCTGGGCGAACAGCCTGACTGCGGCGTAATCGTCGACGTCCAGCGCCGGCGCGTCGGGCGGCGGCAGGGTGAGCCCGGACAGCGGGCACAACGCCTCACCGGCCAGCCCGAGCGGCTCGCGACTCGTGGCCAGGACGCGCAGCGCCGGGCACGCGCTCAGCAGCCGTCCGGTCAGCCGGGCCGCGTGGGCGATGACATGCTCGCAGTTGTCGAGCACGAGCAGCAGCCGCCGCTCGGCCAACGCCTCGACCAGCCGGTCGGTTGGATGGCGGCCCGGCTCGGCCGGGGCGCGCAGGCCCGCATCGCGCAGGCCGAGAGCGCTCAGCACCGCCTGCGGTACGTCCGCACCGTCGGCCAGCCCGGCCAGCTCGACGAAGCGCACCTCGCCGTCGAGACGGCCCGCGGCCTCGATCGCCAACCGCGTCTTGCCCGCTCCTCCGGGGCCGGTGAGGGTGATCAGCCTTCGCTCACCGAGCAACTCCCCAACGCGCTCGAGTTCCGCCTCCCGCCCGACGAAGGTCGTGAGCTGGCTCGGCAGTGCCTGCTCGGCCGCCGCGCGTTCCTCACCGCGCAGCACCGCCAGGTGAATCGCGGCCAGCGCGGCCGACGGGTCGACGCCGAGATGTTCGGCCAGCGTGCGCCGGGCGTCCTCGAACTCGGCCAGTGCTTCGGCCGGCCGGCCCAGGGCGGAAAGGGCCCGCATGAGTTGGCCCCGCGACCGCTCCCGCAACGGATGCGCGACGACCAACTCACGTAGCTCCGCGACCAGCGTGGCGTCCGCGCCCAACGCCAGCTCCGCCTCAACCCGATCCTCCATGGCAGCCAGCCGCAACTCGTTCAGCCGAGCCGCTTGCGCGGGTGCACCCCCCACGTCGGCGACATCGGCCAGGGCGGCACCACGCCACAACTCCAGCGCCTCGCGCAACACGGTTGCCGCGCTGGGCCACTCGCCATCGGCGAGCGCGCGACGCCCCACCTCGGCGAGCTGCTCGAACCGGTACGCGTCGACGTCAGCGGGATCCACGGCGAGGCGATAACCGGCCGGGTGGAACTCGACCGCGTTGTGCTCGGCGGGCAGGGCCTGGCGCAGGCGCGACACCTGGGACTGAAGCGCGTTGGCCGCGCCCCGGGGCGGATGCTCGCCGTACAGGCCGTCGATCAGCCGCTCGGCGGAGACAACCCGGCCCGCGTCGAGCAGGAGGAGTGCCAGCAGGGCGCGCAGCCGCGGACCGCCCACGGGGATCTCGTGCCCGTCGGCCAGCAACACCTGAGTCGGCCCCAGGATGCGGAAACGCATGACACCGATTGTCGCTCAGTGCCGGACTGTTCCTGCGGACCGATCCGCCGATCTTGCGGATCAGGAGGTCTGGCCCACCTAAGTTCGGACCAAGTGCGTCCAGCCCGGGCTTACGGGCTGATCGACCGGTCCAGGGCTACCGCGACTGATCACCGCTACGAACGCAACCATGGGGTGTACCGCGCATTCATTACTCTTGCCGCCGCATTCACCTGCCACAAGCGCTGCCTCAAACCCACTACCGCGGAAACGCTATCAGTACCAAATCTGGAGCCGGAGGGCGGAGGGTAAATGACCAGCATCACCCGACACGCGCAATCGCGCTTCTCCAGGATTATCGGTAACTACCTTCATTGAGATCCAGTTATCTGGGTCGTGCAAGATGAATTCCCCATGCTGCGACGATATGGTGCCGTCGAACAGGACGGCACCATCGAGGACCAAGTCCTCTGACTCGCCCTCAAGCACCTCCACCGACACTGGCCCGTCGACGTAGGTCTGGACACGCAGGTAGATGGAGTCAGGCGTGGCATGCACCATGTCGCCGCCATCCCAGCCTGCATGGGTGTCGACGGACCGCACGTCTCGGAAAATCAGCAGCCCGTGTTGTGCAAAGACGCAGAAGGATCCGACGAAGCCGTCGTCCTCTGCGGAATACTCAGCTACCACGACCGTCACCCTCAATTTCGTAGCCTCAGGGAAACACGCTCCCGGCGAGGACAGTACTACCTGCCAACAGGTTCCGTCTCTGGGGCCGCCAGCCAATCAAGTCCCTAGCAGCAGGGCCGGCTCGGCGTCTCGTGATCCATGCGAGCCGGCCCTGACGCGCGAGGACGCGCGTCATGAGGTTGACAAACTTTACTATCTGAGGTTGATCAGGTTCAGATGTCGGGCATCCTGGAGAGAGCGCTCAGGTGGAAAGTCATAGTTTTCCTGGGACAACTGGCTCGCCATTCCACCTTGTTGCGCCCGGCACTTATCGCAATGCGGATACCCGGTCCCCCTGTAAGGCCCACTGACGGTCGAGACTGGCGGCTGATGGTCGAAGATCCATTCGCCGTTCTTGGTGCCCGGAAGACGAGCCCCACACGTGTGACATCCGTGCGCAATACCGTTGGTCTGATTCTCCCAGTACTCCGCATGATTGCGGGTCACCTTACGCCGTGTGGTAGAGACTCCCTCAACCGCGTAAGGCCCAGCACCCAGCGTCTGTTTGCACAATTCGTTTTCGTCGACGTTGTGCACAAGCACAGGATTGCTGTCGACCATCACGTAGTACGTGTGGATGTTAGCGACGGTGAGGTCGCGCATCTCCTCGACGCCGAGCTTGTTGAGCACCGCCACGACGGTGACCGCGCCCTTGCCCCTGACCAGCAGCTTGGTGCCCGGCTTCAGGTCCTTGGCGTCGCTCCACTTGCGCTCCGAGTTGTTCCAGAACGGGTGGTGCCAGGTCGTCTCGACCTTCGTCACCTTGCCGTCCTGGTCGCGGACGGTGAGGTCGGTCAGGTCCTTGTCGACGTTCCGGTGCAGCTGCGTGACCTGCTTCGGCTCCGACTTACCCGCCACTGGGTCGGTCGCCATGACCTTGTCGCCGACGTTGACGTCCTCGATCGGCCGACTGCTGCCATCGGCCATCAGGACCCGGGTCTTCGGGTCGAAGCTGTGCCGACCGCCCTTACAACCGCCACCGCCACCACCGACCGCGAGGCCGAGCGGGTTGAACCCGCCACCACCGGAGCCACTCGAAGAAGCCCCGCCGGAACGCGCCCCACCACCGCCCTTGCGGCTCAGTGCCCCGAGCCCCGGCACCATGTTCTCCGCGGCCGCCCGCGGGTTGTAGGTACCCGACGAGGCCAGCTGCCCGACCGCGTCCTCGACACCGTTCTCGGCGGCCTCGGTCGCCAACCGGCCCACCAGGCCGGTGCCGACCTTCTTCGCCACCGCCGCACCAACCCGCGCGGCGATGGCACCACCCGCACCGCCGATCAGCCCGGTGACCGCACCCGTGCCCAGCGAACCCAACGCATCACCGATGCTGTGGATGTCACCCTGCGCGGCGTCCTTCGCGAGGCTGATCAACGCCCCCGCGCCGGCCATGCAGGCGATCGCACCGACACCGGCCGTCACCGCCGTGCACGCGATACCAGCGAGGATCGCGCCGCCGATCGCGGCGACCTCCAACAGGACGTCCTTGTGCTCCTTCACCCACTTGGTCGTCGCGTTCGCCGCATCCCGTACGGCCGTGGTGGCCTTCTTGACCACCCGCTGCGCCTTGGCGGCGACCTTCTTACCGGCCTGCTTCAGTTTTGCCGCCGCCTGTTTGGCGCGTTTCTTGACCGCTGCGGCCTTCTTGGCGACGTATTTCCGGGCCTGGTCGAGCTTCTTCTTGGCCGCCCGTTTGGCCTGGTTGTACTTCTTCTTGACCTGCTTCTTGACCTGGTTGTACTTCTTCTTGGCCTGGTGATACTTCTTCTTCACCGCCGCCTTGGCCCGCGAGGCCGTCTTCTTCACGGTGGACTTCGCGGCACTGTAGGTCGACGACGCGTACGAGTAGGCCGACGACGCGTACGACGAGGCGTACGAGTAGGCGGACGACGCGTACGAGCGGAAGCTTGAGCTGACCGAGCTGACCGCACGGGAGAAGGACTTCTTGAGGCTGCCCAGCCCCCAGTGCCCGCTCGGGTCGGTGACGGTCAGTGGGTTCGCGTCGCCGTACTGGTAGCGGTTGGCGTTGATCGAATCCGGCAGCGGGCTGTTGCTCGCCGTGTCCCGGGTGTCGAACTGCCCGGTGTCCGTGTTGTACCAGCGGGCGAGCATGTTCACCCGGTTGGTGAGCGCGTCCGTCCACTCCGACTGGTAGCCGAGCTGGCCGAGCAGCCCGCTGGTGTTGAGCGCCTTGCCCAGCGGGTCGTAGGTCACCGAGCCGGCCAGTGTCGCCCCGGTCGAGGTGAACTGCCCGACCACGTCGGAGTGCAGGTCCGTCCAGACCATCCGCTGGTTACCGCCCGCGGTGGTCCCGACCACCTCACCGGACGCCCCCCGCACGTAGGTCGCGCCCGCGTCGGCCGCCAGGTCGTTCCCCAGACCGGTGTACGAGTGGCCGGGCCGAATCGCCCGCCCCAACCCGTCGTACGTGTAGGTCTGCGTACCGGCCGCCGACTGCTGCGACACGACCTGCCCGAAGGCGTCGGTGCTGGTGGTGTTGCCGCCGGCGTTGGCCAGGGTCCCCCGGGCGGTGTACGTGTAGTTGGCGCCGTCCGCGGTGAGCAGCCGGTTCCGCTGGTCGTAGGTGAACAGCTTGGAACCGTTCTGCACCCGGTTGCCGGACTTGTCGTAGGCGTACGCCGTGGTGTTCGTGCCGTTGTTCCAAGACGTCAGCCGGTCGGCCAGGTCGTAGGTGTAGGTGTTCGCGGCCGAGCCGGCGAAGCCGGTCGTCGACTTCGAGGTGATGTTGCTGTTCGCGTCCCAGCCGTACGTGATCTTCGCGAGCGACGCTCCGGCCGACGACTTCAACTCGTCGCCGGTGAGCCGACGCAGCGGGTCGAAGGTGAAGTTGCGGTTGTTGCCGTTCGACCCGTACGTGATCTTCGAGACCTGGGAGAGCGTGTTGTAGGTATAGGCCATCTGCACACCGGCCGACGAGTTGGCCAGCGCCGAGAGGCGGCCCGCGCCGTCGTAGGTGTAGGACGTCGCGCCAGCCGCGTCCTGCCGGGAGGCCAGTCGGCCGTCGGGGTCGTAGCCGAACGTCGAGTTGCCCGACGGGCCGGTCACCGACCTCGGCAGGCCCCGGTCGTCGTACGCGATGGTGTTCGTGCCGCCCGAGCCGGACAGTGAGGTCATCCGTCCGGCGACGTCGTAGCCGAAGGTCCGGTCCTCCGTGGCGACCTCGGCGCCCGCGCCCGACTGCCGGACCAGTTGACCCAGATCGTCGTACGCGTTGGTGACCGTCACCCCGCCCGGCATGGACTGCTTCGTCGGGCGACCGGACCGGTCGTACTCCAGGGTGAAGGTCCGGTCCGCCGCGTCCGGGTGGGCTGCGGTGGCCGGTTCGGTCATCGCCTCCGGCAGCCCCCACGAGTTGTACCTGGTGTGGAAGGCGTTGCCCCGACCGTCGGTGAACCGCGTGCGGTTGCCCTCCAGGTCGTAGCCGAACGTGGTGACGATTGAGTCCGACGCGGAGATCGGCTGCGTCTCCTTGGTGACCACGCCGGTCGCGTCGTACTCGTAGGTCACCGTGGTGCGGCGGGCGTCGGTGCTGGCCACCATGTTGCCTGCCCGGTCGTAGCGGGCCGACTGCTCCGACAGCAGCGTCCCGGTCGGGCTGTACTCGGCGGTGCGGGTGGCCCGATCCGCCATGTCGTAGGTGACCGAGGCGTACGAGCCGTCCGGGCGGATCGTCTTCGTGGTCCGACCCTCGGCGTCGTACTCGTAGCGGCTCACGTTGTTGGCGCCGTCGGTGACCGTCAGCGGGTCACCGACCACGTTGTACGTCGTCGAGCTGTTCACACCGGCGGCCGTGGTGACCTGCGACGGCCAGCCCTGGGCGTTGTACGTGTAGTTGGTGGTGTGGTTCTTGCCCTCCTGCCGCACCACCTCCGTCGAGGTGACCGTGCGGCCCAGGTAGTCGTAGGTCGCGGCGCTCACCGCGCCGGTCGGGTCGGTCGACGACAACACGTTGCCCGCGTCGTCGTAGGTGTAGGTGGTGGCACCGTCGTTCGGCGCGATCTCCTTCGACGTCCGGCCGAGCTGGTCGTACTCGTAGCGGGTGACCTTGCCGAGCGGGTCGGTGACCGTCTCCAGTTGACCGCTCACGTCGTAGCTGTGCCGGGTCTCCGGCACGATCGGCGTCGTCGACCCCGGCGGCGTATACGCGGGCGCCTTGTCCGACACCATGCGACCGACCGCGTCGTACGCCACCACCGACCAGTTGCCGTTCGCGTCCCGGGTGTCGGTCGGCTCGTCGAAGGTGTTGAACCCGACCAGGCTCACCGCGTTGGCCAGGGCCGGGATCTGGCCGGGCTGCTCGACCATCGCCGCGGGGGCGGTGGTCTTCACCGCCCGACCCTCCTCGTCGTACCCGTAATAGGTGGTGCTGCCGTTCGGGTCGGTGACCGAGGTGGGCAGGTCGTCGGAGTCCAGCACCTGCGAGGTACGAATGACCTGCGCGTCCGCCGCCGGGGCCGTGCCGGCCCTGACCTGCGAGACCTCCGCGTCACTCAGGGCCTTCTGATAGACCTGCACGTCGCTGACCGAGCCGGGGAATCCGCCCCACACGCCCGCGCCGCCGATGGTGAAGCCCGTGGACGTGTTGTTGAAGGTCTCAGTCGTGGTCGCCGTGGCCTGCAGTGCGCCGTTGGCATAGAGCTTCATCGTCTTGCTGGCCGGATCCGCCGTCAGTGCCAGGTGCGTCCAGGTACCCGCCACCGCGGAACCGACCGGCCCTCCGCCCTGAAGGAACGTATTGGTCCCGTCCGCCTTCCGGACCGCCACACCGGCATACCACCGATCGTCACCGGGTGCGTAGAAGACCTTTGCCGCCGAGTCGCCGATCGCGCCCGAGGCCTCGAAAACGAGCTGCTCACTTCCCAGGGCGGGATTCTCAGTGGCGAGCTTCGCCCAGGCCGAGATCGTGAACGCACGCTTGGTGTCCAGGATCTGGCCGGTTCTCAGGTGCGCGCTGGTGCCGTCGAAGACGGCCGAGCCGCCCCGGTCGGTAGACCAGGCGACGTTGCCGACCGCCGTGGCCGAGCTGTTGCCGGCGGAGTCGGCGGCCTTCGTGCCGCTGGTCTCGTCGAGCTTCCAGCGCGCCACCGGGGTCAGCGCCGCCGACGGGTACTCGGTCTCGGCGATCGCGCGGCCGGCGCTGTCGTAGAGCGCATCGGAGACGCTGGTGACGGCACCGTCCGGCCCGGAGGACACGGTGGAGATGACATTGTCGTCGGCGTCGTAGGTCAACGCGGTCCGGCGCTTCAAGCCGTTGGGGTCGACGACCGAGGCCGTCGTCCGGCCCGCCGCGTCGTACTCCGTGGCGGTGACGGTGTGACCGTTGTTGGAGATCTCGCTGACCACGTTGCCGGCGGCGTCGTAGACGTTCTCCTCCACCACGAACGTCCGGGTGCCGTCGGTCCGGCTGACCTTCGCCTCCAGACCGTTGTCGGTGTACGTGTAGCTGGTGGTCCAGCCCATCGCGTCGGTCTCGCTGGCGAGCCGGCCCGCCGGGTCGTACGCCCGGGTGGTCGTCACCAGGTCGCGGGGTGCCGAAGGGTTGTTCGGGTCACCCGTGTAGCTCTTCACCGTCGTGGTGAGCAGGTTGCCCTCGACGTCGTAGGTGCTGGTGGTCACCCCTCCGTCGGGGCCGGTCTCCTTGACCACCCGGCCGTACCGGTCGTACTCGAAGGCGGTGGTCTGGTTGACGCCGTTGGTGGTCGTCGACTCCTGCCCGTACGCGTTGTAGGTGTGCCGCTCGGTACGGGGCGCGTCGCCGCCGGTCAGGTCGCTGACCGTGACCTCGGTGACGTTGCCGTCGTCGTCGTGGACGGTGGTGGTGCGGGCGGTGTGGATCGCGCCGGTGACCCGGTTGGTGACCCCCGGCTCGGTCTCGGTGACCTCACGGCTCAACCGGTCGTACTCGTGGCTGGTGGTGAGCCCCGCGGGGTAGCTGTCGGTCACCTCCGTCTCGGTGAGCAGCCGGCCCAGCCCGTCGTACGCGTAGCGGGTGACCTTGCCGCCCGGCTCGACCATCTCGGCGACGTCGCCGCTGGCGTAGTAGGTGATCGTCTGCTTCTGCCCGCCGGCGGTGGTCACGGTCGCCGGCAGCCCTGCCGGGGCAAACCCGCCGTCCTTCGCCGCGACGGTGGTGCCGTCGGTGAAGGTGGTACGGGTGACCCGGCCCAGCGGGTCGGTGATGCTGGTCTGGTTGCCCTTGCCGTCGTAGCCGTAGCTGGTCAGGTACCGGTTGTCCGTGGCCGACGACGAACGGCCGTCACGCATGGTCAGGATGACGTCGTTGCGTGGATCGGGCGTGCCACCGATCTTGATGGAGCTGCCGGTCGCCCAGCCACCGGCCCCGTTGCCCGACACCAGGTACATGTCGTTGTCGGTGGTCTTGTGGTAGACGATGTCGGCCTTCTTGTCGCCGTCGAAGTCCCCCGCGCTGAGCAGGGCCTTGGCGCTGCCCCACCCGGTGCCGACCCGGGTGGCGGTGGTGCTCAACCAGCCTCCGGACCCGTTGCCCCGCAGCATGTAGAGGTTGTTGTCCACGTTGCTGCGGTAGATCACGTCGGCCTTGCCGTCGCCGTCGAAGTCGCCCGGCGAGACGAGCAGGTTCGCAGCACTCACGTTCGGGCCGATGAGGGTCGCGGTGGTGCTCACCCAGCCACCCGAGCCGTTGCCCTTCAGCAGGTACAGGTTCTTGTCGGCGGAGCTTCGGTAGATGATGTCGGGTTTGCCGTCACCGCTGAAGTCCTTGGAGTAGACCATCAGGTCTGCGGCGCTGACGTTCGGCCCGATCTTGACCGAGGTGCTCGACACCCAGCCGCCCGCACCGTTGCCGGCCAACATGTAGAGGTTGCCGTCGGAGGCGCTGCGCCAGAGGAGGTCGGGCTTGCCGTCGCCGGAGAAGTCCTTGGCAGCCACCGCCATGTTCGCCGATGCCATGCTGGTGCCGATCTGCGTGGGCAGGCTGGTCAGCCAGCCGCCCGTACCGTTGCCCTGCACCATCTGGATGGTGTTGTCGGCCGCCCGGTAGACCACGTCCGGAGCGCCGTCACCGCTGAAGTCCTCGAACATCGTCGGCAGCGCCGCAGTCGCCCAGTTCAAGGGCTCGGCCGAGTTGGCGTAGTAGGTGTAGTAGACCGACGAGCACTTGCTGGCCGACTGGTCCTGGCAGGTGATGACCTGTTTCGTGTTGCCCCGGGCGTCCTGAAGTTCCTGGGACCACACACCGCGCGGGTCGTACGTCAGGTTGCCGTAGCCGCCCACGTCGTACCCGAACTTGGTGGTGTTGCCCAGCCCGTCGGTCTGGGCGACCATCCGGCTGCCGTTGACCAGGTCGTAGCTGTAGGAGATCTTCTCGCCCGTCGGCCCGGTCACCGAGACCGTGGAGACGGGCATCGGGATCGCGCTGGCGACACCGTTGACCATGGTGACCGCGACCGGCGCGGTCTGCTTCGACGCCTGGAAGTGCGCGCTGACCTGGTCGGCGGAGAGCTGCGAGCGGTAGAAGGCGACCTCGGCGATCGATCCGGTGAAGTAGCCGACATCGCGGGTGCCGTGCCCCGGCCAGGCGCCGGCCCACTTGCCCGCGCCGACGTACACGTTCTGCCTGTCGGCGGCGACCAGCGCGTTGTCGAGTTTGCCGACCGCGACGCCGTCCAAATAGAGCGACTGCGTGTTGCTCGCAGCGGAGAGCACCACGTGGTGCCACTTGTCGTCGTTGACCAGGCCGGTGCTGGTGATCACTCGGGTGGCATCAGCGGTCCAGAACCCGCCCCGCAGTTTGCCGTCCGTACCGACGTAGAGCGCTGGAGTCCACATACCGGCCACGGCCGGGTCCGACACCGGGCTGGCCTGGTATCCGTAGAGAACCCCACCGGCGGTGTTGCCGGCCGGCATCTTGAACCACATCTCGACCGAGTTGGGTCCGGTGGTCGGCGCGTCCTCGGGCGGAAGTTGCAGGTACGACGTCGTGCCGTTGAAGGATGCCGCCCGGCTGTCGCTGAACGGGCCGGCGACCCCCAGGGTGGCGGAGCTGTAGGTGGCAACGCCGCCCTGCACCTCGTTGGCGGCGTCCGTTGCTCCGAAATCTCCGAGCCGCCAGTAGTCGGCCGGCTTGCCGCCGAGCACCGAGGCCGCGTAGACGTCGCTGCTACCCGAGACGGTGGGCGTGCCCATCGTCCAGACGCCGCCGTTCTCGTCGGTGACGGAGGAAACCCGACCGGAGGCCTTGTCATAGCCGACCTGTGCGGTGACCCCGCCCGACGGGCGGACCACCTTGGTGAGCACCGGGTGGGCGGTCTGGCCGGAGCTGTGCAGGGCGGTGACCGTGGTGCCGGTGAGCGCCTGGTTGAAGAACGACACCTCACCGATGGATCCGGTGAAGTAGGTGGCCTTCGCGGGCGAGGCACCGGTGTTGACGTGGTTCGGCCAGCCACCGCCGACGAAACCGGCACCGACCAGCACGTTCGCCGACCCGCCGGGAATCTGGGCGATCGTGCCGTCGAGTGTGCCCTTGTCGACACCGTCCAGGTAGAGCTTCTGGGTGTCCCCCGCACCGGCCAACACCACGTGGTGCCAGGCGCCGTCGGTGACCGTCACGTTTGTGTTGATCGGGGACGGGGCTCCACTCCAGAACTGCCCGCGCAGCTTGCCGTCACTGCCGATGTAGAGCGACGGGGTGTAGTTGCCCGCCGTGGTGCCCTTGGTGATTGCATCGGCCTGGTAGCTGAACAGCACGCCGTTCGGGGTGGTGGTCTTGAACCACATGCTGACCGACTGGTACTGGCCGTCGCTGACCAGGTTGCCCGGCAGCTGCACATGGGAGCTGGTGCCGTTGAAGCCGGCGGTGGTCGCGGTGGAGCCGGGCAGCGCCGCCGCCTGGCCCAGCGTGACGTTGTTGTAGCGCGCGTTGTCCACGCCCGCGTTGCCCAGCACCGAGCTCGCGGCCGTGGTGGCGCCGGCAGCCTCGGTCAACCGCCAGTACGAGTACGGCCCGGCGTTCAGGGTCGCGTTGGCGTACTGCGAGGTGTTGTCGTGCTGGTAGGTGGTGCAGGCCGCGAGGCTCGTCGGGGGGCAGACCTTGGCCAGTTGGTCGCTCGTGCCGTAGGTGTACTGCCAGGTCGTCGAGGTGTTCGAGTCACCGGCGACGGCCGGGTCGGTGTAGACCGTCGCCGGGTGGGCGTACGTCGAGCCGGCCGGGGTGGACCAGGTGACGTACAGGGACCGGCCGGAGGCGGCGGTCACCTTCGTCACGTTCGAGCTGGCGTCGTACGTGAACGTCATCGTCCGACCGTTGGCATCGGTGACGCTCGTGATCTTGAAGACCCCGCTGCCGGCCAACTGCGCGAACACGTAGAGAGAGGCGTCCTTGTCGGTCAACGTGTAACCGGTGACGGCACCGCTGACGTCCTTGTTCTCCTTGAGGACGGAGAACCGGCCCGAGGCAGGGGTGAACGTTCCGTCGGCGTTACGGCCGAGTGCCACGTCCTGACCGGTCGGGTACGTGATGAGGACCGACTGCACCTGGCCCGCCACGTCGCGTACCTGGGTGGCCCGGGTGTCGAGCATGCTGGACCAGCCGGCGCCGAAAGCGTTGCTGCGCCGGGCGTCCAGGCTGTTGTAGCTACGGGTGATCGCCAGCGACGGGCCGACCGTGGCGACGCTGGCGTCCGTCGCCGAGGTGGTGTAGTTGCCGATGCCGGGGTCGTAACCCTTGCCGGAGTTCTGCGCCAGGCTCCCGGTGAGCAGCGGCTGCGGCACCGACGTGGTGAACGCGTACGCCGGGTAGACCGCGCTGGAGCCCGCCTTGTCGTTGACCTGGACGGTGTAGAGATAGCTCTTGTTCCAGGTCAACTTGCCCGCCGGAACGGTCCAACTCGCCGTCGCGACCCAACCCGAGTTGGCCACCACCGCGCCGGTCCCGGCGTCGGCCACCACGTAGTTGTAGGTGAAGCCCTTGGCCGGCCAGTTGTCCGGGTCGACCGCCCGGGAGTGCAGCTCGGGGGTGAGGGTCTGCACGACCGCGTTGTTCGTCGGGTAGCGGACGTTGACCTGCGGCGCGACGTTGTTGGTGTAGGTCAGCTCCAGGTACGGCTTGTAGCTGCCGTCCGAGTAGTTGGCAGCGGTGAACCGCTTCCAGGCCGTCGAGTCAGTCTCCGAGGCGGTCAGCGCGAGACCCTCGTTCACGCCACCGGTCGACCAGTCGTTGAACGTGTCGACGGCCAGCGGCACGGTCACCCACTTGCCGGTGCTCCGGTTGGGAGGGTCGTTGGTGCAGGCCGGGTAGTTGTCGGTGATGGTGAGCGAGCCGATCGAGGGGGAGATGGTCGGCCCGGGGTGCGCGGCGCTCGTCAGGCCGGCGACCGTCCACGCCTGCGTCACCCGGTGCACGTCGAACGCCTTGTGCGAGGTGCAGTTGAGCGACCAGGTGTGGTAGAGGCGCAGCTTGGCCGCGCTGAACCGCTTCCCGGCGAGGCCGTCGCTGGCGAACTCGTCGAAGTGGATGAACGAGCGAGCCTTCACCCCACCTCCGTCGTACGTGCCGACGGGCAGGTTGTCGCCGTTGTGGTTGGTGGTCTCGGTGTCGCTGTCCACGTACACGTCGCCCGTGGTGCCGGTGGTTGCCGTCGGGTCCACCCGCACCGGGTACTGGCGAGCCGGGTCCCGCAGCCAGGCCGGGTCGGCCACGACCTTCAGCGCGGGCGCGCCGTCGAGCGTGATGATCTCGAAGGTGACGGCGTCGGATTCGGCCGGCGCACCGGACCTCCGGTCGACCTTTGAGTCCTGCATCGAGCCGTGCGGAAACCAGGCCACCGCCGTGCCATCGGCATTGAGCAGCTCCACCGAGCCCGCGGCGGTGAGCCGAGGGGTCAGGCCGGTGAGTCGCAGCGGGAACACCCAGGTCGAGGCCGCCTCCGGCGAGCGCAGCACCAGAGTTTCCTTGACACCGGCGTCGAAGGTGGTCAGCTCCAGGTCGGTGTCCGGGAGAACGTCCCGGTAGCGAGCGGTCGGCCCGGTCACCTCGGGCGCGTTGATGGTGCCACCCTCGAGCCGGTAAGCGACGCTCTCGCCGCCGGGCAGGGTGAGCTGGGCGAGGTCGCCGTCCGTGGTCGAGTTGGCGGCACGCCCGGTCGCCCCCGGAGCTCCGCCGGCCACCGACACGCCGAGCCGGTTCGCCGTGACGTGCAGACGGCCGTCGGAGCGGCGGGCGAGATTCGAGTTGATCTTCTGCCAGCTGCCGTCCGCCGCGCGGTAGTTGACCGGACGGTTGTAGGTGCGCTTGGTGAAGGAGCCGTCGGCGTTCGCGAAGATGTCCGAGCGCGCGCTCGACTTGCGGGCGTCCCGCGTGCTGGTGCGGGCGTCGAAGCCCGGCTCGGCCGCATCCGTCACCTCGGGCGTGGTGGCGATCCGGTGCGGCTGGTACGCCTCAAGGGTGCCGGGCGCGGGCTGGGGTGCCCGCCCTGCGCCCGAGCCGGCGTCGGTCGCCGAAGCCGGAACGTGCGGGTCGACCGTGCCCGGCTTCCCCTTCTGCTGCACGGGAAGGCCCACGAACGCCGCGGTCGCCGACCAGGCGGGGCGCTGCGCCAGCCAGCTGAGCCACGTGAGTGGGAACTCACCACCCGGCCGCACCACGTCGGCCGGTATGGCGACAGTCAGCCCGAAGACAACGGCGACCACGAATGCGGCACGGCGTGTCCCATTGGTAACGGATCGGCGCACGGCCGGTCCCCTCCCCCGCGAAGTGAAATTACCAACGCGGAGTGTGAGGGTTCTTCGATCTTCAGCACAAGATGTCCGAACGGCCAATCCTGAGAGAAACCTTGGAGCGTCAGTCCCTGTTGGACGCGAGCGCCGCAACCACGTCGCGGGCCTTACGCTGCGCCGATTGCGGGTCGGTGGCTTCCTCGACGACCACGTTGGGGCCCGGGGTCGCGGCACCGAAGGCGATAAATCTCGCAGCGGGGAACCGTGCGGCGGTGGGACCCACCGCCCGCACCGGAGCCTCGCCGACAGCGAGGATCACCCCACAGCGGCTCTGCACCAGGCTGGCGAGGAACGTCTCGGCGTTCTCACCGGTCTGCGGGCCGTCCACTTCCAGGAACTGCACCTTGACCTGCGTCGCGAGGGAGGCCTCCTGCATGCCCGTCCACACTGGACGCGCATCGGGAGCGGCGACGCCCGCAGCGCCGGTGAGAAGGCACGCCGTCTCGGCCCGGTACTCGCGCTGGCGCGGCTCCGGCTCGGCCTCGGGCCACAGCGCCCAGCCCACGACCACCAGCACGACCAGACCCGCCGCCGCGAGCGGCCACCACTTCGGCCGGGCCCGCAGCCACCGTACGACCACGGCATCGCGGCGCGGTCGTTGCGCGTCACGGGCTCGTCGACCCACCCCACCACCAAGCACGGGCGCACCATACTCGGCCGCCTTCGCCGGTGGGAGCCCCACCGGCCGCGCGGGGTGGACCCCGTCAGCTCACCTCGCTGGTCCCGTCGCGCTGGCGGGTCAGCTCAATGTCCTCCGGTGGCCCGCCACTGGTTGCTGAGGGAGCGCCGACGGCGGGAGGAACGGGATGTGCCGCGCCGGGCGCGGAGGCGGCGACCTCCCAGTCCGCGGGCCCCCGCACCACGGTGGGCGCCGCCGTTGGGGTGGGCTCCCCGATGTGGACCGACCCGGCCGGCCGAGGGACCGGGCCCGTACGGACAGGCGGGGCGCACTGCCGCGTCAGCCAGTCCAGGCCGCGGCGGCGGGCGACCACGGTCAGCCGGTCACCCGCGGAGATCACCTGTCGGGGGTCGAGGTCCTTCCACCAGATGGTCTTGCCACCGCCGGCCGGGGTCCGGGCGATCAGCCGGACCTGCCCGTTCCGAGAGACCGCCTCCAGCGGCCGGCCGTCGAGCCCGGAGCCGGCGGCGACGGGCACCTCGGCCACCGGCAGCGCGTGCCGGTCGACCGGGATCGTGGTGATCACCGCGCGTTCGGTGAGGGCGCCGATGAAGGCCGGGGCAGCCAGATAGGAGACCGACCGGGAGACTCCGAGGGCGAAGGTCTCCTCGACCCGTTCGGCGAAGTCACCATCGAAGAGCCGCAGCACCACCCGCAGGTCGCCACGGAGATCCCGGGCAGCGAGCGCCGCCTCCAGGTTGGCCACGTCGTCGGTGGACGCCACCACCAGCGCCTGACAGTCGGCCACCGACGCGGCGACCAGAGTCTCCGGCAGCGCCGCGTCACCGACGATCAGCGGCACCTCCAGTTGGCGGGCCAGGGCGGCGCCACGCGGCTCCGGATTCTTATCGATCGCCACCACCTCGACGTCGTACTCGCGCAACTGGGCCATCACCCGGGTCCCCACGTTGCCGAGCCCGATCACCACGACGTGCCCCATCCGGGCGGGCTGCGAGCGGCCGGTGTGCAGGGCCAGCCGCGCGTTGACGATGCCGTCCACGACCACGGCGGTGATCAGCGGAATCAGCGCCAACCCGGCGAGATTGAGCACCACCTGCATGATCTGCGCGCTGGCCGCCTTGTGCGTGTCCGGGTCCGCGCCGCTGAGCGTGGTGACCAGCGTCAGGTAGAGCGCCTCGGCCGGAGAGACACCCTCGGCCCGGGAGATCAACGCGCCGAGCACCGCGATCACCGCGAGCACCAGCATCACCGCGATGCCGATCTTGCGGGTGGCGAAGCCGCGTACCGCGCGCAGCAGCACCTCCATCGGGCGACGCCGACGGCGGGCCCGGACCAGCCGGCGAGCGGCGACCTCGGTGCCCGGCGGCTGGCCGGTCGCCTCGGCCAGCACCAGGTCGGCCGGGACCCACTCGTCCGGCAGCAACTCCACACCCTGCGCGGTGATGTGCGCCAGCGCGCAGACGACATCCTGCTCCCGGACGTCGGCCCGGCGGGCCACCCGCAGCGTCTTGTCCCGATGCTGGAAGGAGCTCGAATCGACCTCGCCGAGCGCCGCGGCGACGAACGCGGGAGCGGCCATCTCAGCGTCGGAGAGCACCTCGACCGGCGCCTTGAGCAGCTTGCGGACCCCATCGGCGAGGGTGCCGTTGAACATCCGCAGCACCTGACGGACCCGCTGGTCGACGGCCTGCGCGCAGAGCGCGGCGTACAGGTTGCCCACGTCGTCCTGGTGCAGCAGGGCCAACCCGGCCGCCCCGGCCAGGCCGGCGGCCTCGAAGGTGGCGACGTCCAGCCGATCCGAGCGGACCACCCGGAGCCCGCGCAGCCCGGCCACGTCCGGCCCGTTGCTGCGGTAGCGCTCCGGAACCACCACGGTCACCCGAGCACCACCGTCCGGCAGGTCGGATTCGAGCATCGCCCGAGCCACGTAGTAGGCGAGCGCGTCCCGCCCACAGATCACGTAGTGCGGACGCGGATCACCAGCGGACCGCAGCCGCCAGTTCCAATCGACCGCCCGTCGCGCCCGGTCCCGCCACGGCTCCACCATGCCCGGATCGTAGCCAGCACGACCACGTCGGGCGACCCTGTCCGGATCATCCAGACCAGGCATGCCCGCCCGGGTGGCGGGTAGAGCAGCGGCATGCAGACCTTCCTCCCGTACCCGGACTTCCTGGCCAGCGCCCGCGCGCTGGACCAGAAGCGGCTGGGCAAGCAGCGGGTGGAGGCCATCCAGGTGCTGCGTGGGCTCACCCGACCCGGGTACGGCTGGCGCAACCACCCGGCGGTGAAGATGTGGGCCGGGTACGAGGAGGCGCTCACCCGCTACGGGCTGGACATGTGCGCGGTCTGGACCGAGCCGGGGCGGGCCGACACCTGCGCCACCACGATGACCGTGGACCTCGCCGCCGCCTGCGGAGCCGGTGTCGTACGGACGCAGGACGAACTGGCCCGGGCCGGTGAGCTGCCACCGTGGCTGGGCCGCGACGACCTGCACCTGAGCCACCGCTCGTCGCTGCTGCGCAAGGACCCGACGCACTACCGCCCCATTTTCGGCGATGATGTGCCGGGGGACCTGGAGTACGTCTGGCCCGGCTCGGACCGCACCCGCCGCTGCTTACCGCCCGACTGAGCCGAAGGTGCGGCACACTGGTGTCCATGGCGTTGTCGCAAGTGGTGGGTCGGTTCATCGGCGTACGCCAACATCAGGTGGACCCGGGCGGTGGTGGCGCCGATCGCGTGCCGCAACCGGCCACGGCGGTGGTGGTTGGCGGCGGCATCGCCGGCATGTCGGCGGCGGTGGTGCTGGCCGAGCGGGGTGTGGCGGTCACGGTGCTGGAGGCGGCGCCGACGCTCGGCGGTCGACTTGGCGCCTGGCCGGAGGCGCTCGCCGACGGCAGCCAGCAGAACGAGCACGGCTTCCACGCGTTCTTCCGGCAGTACTACAACTGGCGGTCGATCCTCCGCCGGATCGACCCTGACCTGGGCTTCCTCAAGCCCATTCCGGGCTACCCGATCCTCAGTGCGCAGTGGCCGACCGAGGAGTTCGGCAAGCTGCCGCCCGCACCGCCGGCGAACCTGCTCGCGCTGCTGTTGCGCAGCCCCAGCCTGCGCCTGGGTGACCTGCGCCTGATGGACCGGGACGCCGCGCTGCCGCTGCTCAGCTACGACCCGGTACGCACCTACGCCGAGTTGGACGACACCACCGCCGACGAGTTGCTGGCGTCGCTGCGGCTGCCGGACCGGGCGCGGGCCATGCTGTTCGAGGTCTTCTCGCACTCGTTCTTCAACCACGAGGCGGAGATGTCGGCCGCCGAGATGGTCGCCCAGTTCCATTTCTATCTGCTCGGCAACCCGGAAGGGCTGGCGTTCGACTGCCCGGACGAGGATTACGGCACGGCGATCTGGGAGCCGCTGACCCGGCACGTGGAGAAGCACGGCGGCCGGGTCCTGACCAGCTGTGGCGCGACCGGGGTGCGCCGCGACGCCGAGGGTTGGCGGGTGACGACCACCGACGGCGGCAGCCACCCGGCGGGCCACGTCGTGCTCGCCGTCGACCCGCCAGCGCTCGCCGCGCTGGTCGCGGCCTCCCCGACCTGGCTGAGCAGGCACCGGAGCTGGCGGCGCGGATGCCCGCCTTCGGCACGCCCGGCCCGCCGTACGCGGTCGCCCGGTACTGGTGTGACGGAGACGTGGCCGCTGAGCGGGCGGTGTTCAACGGTGTGTCCCGCCAGCCCACTCTGGACTCGGTGACGCTCTACCACCGGCTGGAGAACGAGCCGCGGCGCTGGGCGCGGCAGACCGGCGGGTCGGTCATCGAGCTGCACGCGTATGCCTGCGAGTCCGGCGTGCCGGCCGAGGAACTGGCCGAGCGGATGCGCCGCGAGCTGGTCGAGCTCTGGCCGGAGGCCGGCGAGCTGCGGGTCCGCGAGCTGCGGGCCCGGGTGGAGGCGCAGGCGCCAGCGTTCACGCCGGGCAGCCACGCCTGGCGACCAGGGGTACGCACCGATGCGCCCGGCCTCTACCTGGCCGGTGACGGCATCGCCACGGATTTCCCGAGCGCGTTGATGGAACGCTCCGCGGCGACCGGGATCATCGCCGCGAACCACATCCTGCGCGCCGAGGGTGCCTCGGCCGAGCCGGTGCGCTCGATCCGGCCGCGGGGGCTGCTGGCCGGCCGCAGCGAACCAAAGCGACAAAACACCACATAAGCATCGGTACGCTGCCGTACGCTCGAATGATCAACCGTCGATCGACCGGGCGGGAGGGCAGCGGGAGATGTCACCACTGCACCGCGCCGGCGCGGAGAACGGCCCAGCGATCGACGAGATCGGCCGCGACGACGCGTACCCGCTGATCCGCGACGAACGCGCCTGCGTCGTCACCGCACTGCGGCTCGGCTGGTGGATGGCGGACGCCTACCACCACGGGCAACACGCGGAGCTCGGCGCTCCGGTCGAGGCCCGCCCGGCCGTACCGCCGGCCAAACTCTCCAACCTCACCGAAATGTCCGCCCATCGGCGAATGCGGATGTATCTCGACGGGGTGGACGTCGCCCTGGCCCAGATCGCCGAACTCACCCGGCACAGCGGGCCGGTGCCCGACACGTCCACCGCCCGGGCCCTGCTACCCGACCTGGGCCGACCCGACCCCGCCGACCCGGTGCCGCTGCTGCTCGCCCTCGACGACCTCAACGTGGAGGTGCTGCGCTGGGCGATGGCCACCAACCACCGGGTCGGGCTGGCCTACCGGCTGGGCCGATCAGTGGCCGACACCGTCCGAGCCGGCGACGCCACCCAGTTGCTCAGGCAGTTCGGCGGCCGGCAGATCCAGATCAGCCGGTGGTTGGACGAGTTGGCCAGCGTGCTGCCGCCGTACTCGGCCGCAGTGGTGCGCCGGTCGCTGGCCGCGTGGGCGAGCGCGGTCGACCGGGCTGGCCACGGCGACCCGGCCGGGCCAGCACCCGCCGAGCTGAGCCGGGCGCTGCGCGGCCAGGGTGACCTCTGGCGCGACGTGCTCACCGGCGGCCTGCACCCGCGCGACCTGCTCGACGAGGAGGACTACGCGGTGATCGCCAGAAATCTGATCATCCGGGACCGGCGACTGGTGGCGCAGGCGGCACGGGGCATCTTCTGGCCGGTGCTCGTACCCCTGCTGTTGGTGCTCTTCGCGGTGGTCGGCGTGAGTGCCGCCGCAGCCGCCGGCTCACCGACCACCCGGGCCACCGTCGCCCTGGTGGGCCTCGGCGCCGGGCTGGCCGCGATCTGGCGGTCGGTCTCCGGGCCGGCGCTGGTCGTCGCCGGCGAGGTCAACCGGCCCCTGCTGGACAGCGAACTCACCGCGCGGATGGCCCTGCGGCTGAACCGGCCACTGACCACCGCCCAGGTCCCGGCGAAAGTCACCCCCCGAACCCGCCGTCAGCGCCGCGCCGGGGAGCCCGGCCGATCGAAATACGTTGCCCGCCCCTCCCGCATCGACCTACCGTGATCGCGCAAGGTCAACCACCGCCGCGGGAGCAGCTCATGACGATGTCGCACGTCACCACCGTGCCGTCGACGCTGCCCGGCGACGGTTGCCGAGCGGAAGGTCCCCGGGCGGGCCGGCCCGACTGACGCGTACCCGTACGCGCCGTGAGCCGTCCCGTCCGACAGCCGGACCGGGCGGCTCTTCGCTGTCCGTCACCATTGTGGAAGGAGTCCTGGTGGACGCCGTTCTCGTCATCAACGCCGACCTCGGCCCGCTGCACCGGGTCACCGTTCAACATGCCGTGCGGATGCTCTGCCGTCGGGTGGCCGAGATCCACGAGGCCGAGCCGGACCGGGTGATCGGGGTCTTCCCGATGCCCCGGGTGGTGCGGCTGGTCCGCTACGTGGTCACCCGGTGGAGGTTCGGCTCCGGGCCCGCCTGGTCCCGCGCCGGCGTGCTGCGCCGCGACGGCCAGTGCTGCGCGTACTGCGGTGGCCCGGCCTTCACCATCGACCACATCCTGCCCCGCTCACGGGGCGGTCGGAACACCTGGCGAAACACCACCGCCGCCTGCTACGCCTGCAACCAGCGCAAGGGCGACCGGACTCCGGCAGAGGCGGGTATGCCACTGCGCCGGGAGCCGGTGAACCCCGGCTGGGGGTCGCTGGCCGGGCGGTGACGGACCGGCCGGCGGGAACGGGGGGCCGCGTTCCGGGTACGTCCCGGGCGCGGCACCCGCCGGCCCCCAGTCAGACGGCGCGTTCCTTGACCTTCGGTTTCGGACTCCCGTTGGGGCAGTGCACCCGAATCTCGCTCCGGTACTCCGTGGAGGCCAAGTTGACGTGGACCTGCTTCGCCGGGCCGGGGTCGTACGCCTCTGCCCGGTAGCCGGGCGCGAGCGTCACCGCGAGCACGTCCGCCAACTTGCCGACGCAGCGAACGGTTACCGTCCCGCCGCGCGCGTCCACCTTCACGCCGGAGGTAGGGGTGGGCGTCTGCACGACCCTGGTCGGGGTCGGTCCTGGAATGGTGGCGCTCGGGCCCGGGGTAGCGGCCCCGCCCGGGCCGGTTCGGGATCTGGGCGCAGTGTTCCTGGCCGACGGGACGACGGACGGTCGAGCGTCGACTGCGGCGGGCTCCTCGGTGTGTGGCATCCCCACCGTGCTGGTGCCCGGCCCGATGCCGGTCGATGATGCGCCGTGCCCCGGTCGACGATCGCTCGAGTCGCCGAGCGACCCGGCCATCGCCATCGCGGCGATCACCGCACCGCTGACCGCCAGCATGACCCGTCGTCGACGCCACGACCCCCGCCCGAAGGGAACGCCACCGCTCATCGACTCCGCGGGATCGGCGGTCACGGCGGCGGTCTGCTCGACGGTGCCTGCCGCTGGTCCGACCGGGGTTCCACTGGCGGCCGCCGTGCTGGAGGCAAGAAGCAGGATGCGGGCCGCCTCGGCAGCCGGCGGCCGATCAGCGGGGTCCCGGGCCAGGCACCAGCGGTGGAGCCGGTGCACCTCGGGCGGCACGCCGTCGATCTGTGGCAGCGGGTCTGGCAGGACCTGCGCGTCCGCACCGAGAGTTTCGGCCTGTGCCTCGACATGCCCCGGCAGCCGCCCGGTGAGCACCCGGTGCAGCAGCAGGCCAAGGGCGTAGACGTCGCAGGCCGGCAGCACCTCGCCGGCCTGAAGTCGCTCCGGCGCCAGGTAGGCCGGCGTGCCCAGCAGCCGCCCCTCGAAGTCGATTTCCGGCTCACCGACAACCGCCGCGATGCCAAAGTCGAGCACCTTGGCGCCGGTGGGCGTGAGCATCACGTTGCCCGGCTTGATGTCGCGGTGCACCAACCCCTGGGCATGCGCGGCAGTGAGCGCGGCGGCCACCTCAGCGCAGACCCGCAAACCCGCGCGCGGCGACAGCGGCCCGGCCACCAGCCGTTGTTCGAGGCTGTGACCGCCGAGCATCTCCATCACCACGAACGGGACCTGGGCACCGTCGACCAATGACTCGCCGAAGTCGTAGACGCTGGTGACGTGTGGGTGCGACAGCCGGGCCGCCGCCTTGGCCTCGCCCCCGATCCGCTGCCGGGCGTTGACGTCCGAGGCGACGAGCACTTTCACCGCCACGTCCCGTTCGAGCACTTCGTCGTACGCCCGGTGCACCGCCGACATGCCGCCACTGCCGAGACGCTCCAGGAGCCGGTAGCGGCCCGCAAGCAACTGATCACGCTGCACAACGGACAGCCTGCCGTACCCACCCGCCCCGAGACCACCCGGGATCGAGGTATTGCGATGAGACAGCTGTCGGGGGCGCGCGGGATCCGGCAGGGGTTCGGCTCAGCCCTTGCTCTGCTTCACCCGGCGCACTCAGTCGTCGGCCTTCGCCTGCCAGGCGAAGCGGGGCGTCCGGCGTTCGGTGATCGCGGCGACCCCCTCCCGTGCCTCGCCGGTGGTCGCCACCTTCCGGTGCCACCAGGCGATCCGTGCGGGCTCGGCCCGATCGTCGACGATCTCCTTCGCGGCGGCGACGCTCAACGGCGACCGCTGGGCGATCGTCGCCGTCAGGTCGTCCACCCGCTCGGCGAGCCGGTCGGCCGGCAGCAGCTCGTCGACCAGGCCGATCCGCAGGGCCCGTTCGGCGTCGATCAGCTCGGCGGTGAACAGCAGGTGCTTGGCGGCGGACGGGCCGACCAGCCGGGCCAGCCGGCGCGTCGTCGGCGCCGGATAGACCAGACCGAGCCGGGCCGGCGGTACGCCGAAGCGGGCGTCGGCCGCGGCGATGCGCAGGTCGCAGGCGACCGCGAGCTGGGCGCCACCCCCGACGCACGCGCCGCGGATCGCCGCGACAGTCGGCTTGGCGAACCGGGCCAGCCGTTCCTCGGCGGCCACCGCGATGCTGGCGTCACCGGCGTCCAGCAGCTCCGCCAGGTCGCCGAGGTCCGCACCCGCACAGAAGGCGTCGCCCGCACCGGTGAGCACCAATGCCCGGACGTCGGGGTCGGGTTCCAGCCGGTCGAGCAGTTCGGGGAGCTGACGCCACATGGCGGCGGTCATCGCGTTGCGGCGCGCCGGGTTGTGGATCACCACGGTCGCGACCGGTCCGGTCACCTCGACGGTCAACTCCGCGTCCGACACGTCCGCCCCCTTCCGCGCCACCCGTCCGACGCCGCCGATCCGACCCGACCGACGTCCTGCGCCGGTGGGGCGACCATAACGGCGCGAGCCCGACGACCACCGTGAGGGGTGGCCGCCGGGCCCGCTGGGGAACCGGTGAGGTCAGGAGACGGTGAGCGCGGTGTCGTCAACCACGAAGGACGTCTGCAACGAGGAGTCCTCGGTGCCGGTGAACTTCAGGCTGACGGTCTGGCCGGCGTACGCCGCCAGGGAGAAGGACTTCTGGCTGTAGCCGGTGGCCTTGTTCAGGTTCGAGTAGGTCGCCAGGGTGGCCAGCACCGTTCCGCCCGAGTTGAGCACCTGCACGTTGAGCTTGTCGTAAGCGATGCTGGTGGTGGTCTCGGCGGAGTCGATGTGCAGCCAGAAGCTGAGGGCGTACGACGAGCAGCCGGCCGGCAGGCTCACCGACTGGGCGAGCGTCTCGGTGCGGGTGCTGCCGTACCCGTTCAGCCACGCCTTGTACGACCCGGTGCGGGCCGCCTGGCCGCTGGAGTTGGTGATCACGCCGGAGCTGGCCGTCCAGCCGGTCGCGCCGGACTCGAAGCCCGGGTTGGCCAGCTTCTGGCCCGCGGAGGTGCAGCCACCGCCGGTGCCGTTCACGGTCAGCGTGTAGGTCGCGGTCCGGGTGACCGCACCCGCGCCGTTCACGGTGATCGAGTAGGTGCCGGCCGGGGTGCTCGCCGAGGTGCTGATGGTGAGGGTGGACGAGCCGCCCGAGGTCACCGAGGCGGGGCTGAACGAGGCGGTCGCCCCGGTCGGCAGGCCGGACGCGGAGAACGTCACCGTCTGCGCCGAGCCACTGGTGGTGGCGGTCGACACGGTGGTGGAGACCGCGCTACCCGGGTTCACCGAGCCGGCGGTCGGCGAGAGCGCGACCGAGAAGTCGTTGCCGGTCGAGCAGGCCGAGTCACTACCGGCCACGTTCACCGCGGTCCAGGCGGCCTGCACGGCCTTGTACTCGGTGGAGCAGCTGCCGTACAGGTCGGTGGCCGCCCGCAGGCTGTAGGCCCGCGCGGTGTTCGCCGGGGTGGTGGTGTTGACGTACGACGTGTTGGAGGTCATGTACACGTCCAGCGCGCGGTACCAGATCTTCTCGGCCTTGGCCCGACCGATGCCGGTCACGGCGGGGGCGGAGCCACAGACCGGCGAGGTGCCGTACGAGGTGGCGCCGGTGCCCTCGGCCAGGTTGAAGAAGAAGTGGTTGGCCACACCCGAGGAGTAGTGCACGTCCTTGTTCTTCGTGCTGGTGGACCAGCAGCTGTCGGACGAGCCGTCCAGCGACGGGTTGTACATGTAGCGCAGCGGCGTACCGTTGCCGTTGATGTTGATCTTCTCGCCGACCTGGTAGTCGCCCGGGTCGCTCGGCGCGGCAGCGTAGAACTCCACCATGTTGCCGAAGATGTCGCTGGTGGCCTCGTTGAGGCCGCCGGATTCGCCGGAGTAGACCAGGCCGGCCAGCGCCTCGGTGACGCCGTGGCTCATCTCGTGCCCAGCCACGTCCAGGGAGACGAGGGGGCGGGAGTTGCCCGAGCCGTCGCCGTAGGTCATCTGGGCGCCGTCCCAGAAGGCGTTGACGTAGTTGCTGCCGTAGTGCACCCGGCTCGGCACACCGGCGCCGTTGCCGAAGATGCCGTTACGGCCGTGCGTGTTCTTGAAGTAGTCGAACGTCTTGGCGGCGCCGAAGTGCGCGTCCACCGCGGCGGACTGCCGGTTGGAGTTGGCCCCGGTGCCCCAGGCGTTGTCGGCGTCGGTGAGGGTGGTGCAGCTCGACGTGCCGTTGTTCATGTCACAGGTGCGGCCGTTGCCGTGCGACGGGTCGATCATCTGGTACGTGCTGCCGGAGAGCGTCGTGTCGATGCTGACCGCGCCGGTGTAGATGCCCTGGCCACTGCCGACCACCGACTCGATCTCGTCGAACGACCCGACAGTCGCATTGGTGGTGGCGTCGGTGATCACGTGCAGCCGGGACGGGGTCTGCCCGTCGGGCTGCCACCCGCTGACCACGGTCTCCCAGGCCAGTCGACCCACGCCGGAACTGGCGTCGACGAACAGCTCCGGAGTGCCCACCGCCTCGGCCTTACCAGTGAAACTGGCACTGGCGGCCTTCTTCGCGGCCGCCGCGGTGATCCTGGCCGAGGTGGCGAGGGTCAGCGGCGCGGCCAGCCCGACCGAACTACCGGCGTACGTGCCGTTCGGCGCGGTGTGGATGACGAAGTCACCGCCGTACACCCGTAGGCCCTGGTAGCTCCGGGTGTAGCGGGTGTGGGCGGCGCCGCTGGCGTCCACCTTGGTGCTGTGCACCTGATAGGACTCGGCGCTCGAACCCTGGACTGCGCTGGGGTTCGTCTGTAGAACAGTTGTCGCTCGGGCCACGGCGGAGGTGTCCGGCGCGGGAGCGGTGGGCGGGGCCGCGTGCGCCGCGGTGGCGACGCAGGTCAGCAGACCGCTGGTGAGCAGTACTGCGCTGACGGCGGCAAGGGGTCGTTTCACGTGCCCTCCTGGAAGGAGAATGAGTGTGACTAGGGAGTCACGCATGTAGATATAGCAATACATGAAGGCGAAGAGAAGACCTGGACCGCTCCCAGCCATCGATGATGGCCGTTCGGATGAGGCTCATAATGAGGGAACCAACCCTCGGAGCCATGCGTCCGACGGATATGAGACCCGCCTCGACAACCGGCGTCACGATCGCGCTACTGGTCGCCCTCCTGGCCGGCTGCACCACGTCCGACCGGGCCGGCACCACCCCGGACCAGCCGCCAAGCACCCCCGGCCCGACCGCAACCACCCCGGCCAACGGCGCTCCGGCGCCAACTGTCGCCCCCACGGTCGTCCCCACGACCAGCGCCGCGGCCATCCGGGTGATGCTGAAGCGCTCCGGTGGCTTCGCCGGCCGCGGTGACGCGGTGACCGTCGAGCCGGACGGTCAGTGGGCGGTGGTGGACCGGGCGGGCAGCCGGCGTACCGGCCGCCTCGACCCTGCCGACCTCGGCCGTCTGACAGGACTGGCCGCCGACCCCCGGCTGGCCGCCGAGGCGCGTCAGACGGCCGCTTCGACCGGCTGTGCGGACGTGTTCAGCTACCAACTCACCGTCGGCACCATCGAGACCGGATACGTCGACTGCCCGACCGACGCGCCCCCGCCGCCAGCCACCCGCGCACTGGTCGAGCTGCTGCTGCGGGCCACCGCCTGACCCCCGACAGTCAGACCAGGTAGTCCGCGGGCAAGCCGGTGCCACGCAGTTCCGGCGGCAGGTGGGCCACGTCGTTGACGGCGACCAGATTCGGCGGTCCGGTTGGGCTGTACCGGATCACGGTCAACCCCGCGTTGTGCGAGTTCAAGCCCAACCAACGCCACTCCGGCGCGTCGAGGGCATGCCGCACCAGCCAGCCGATCAGGAAGCTGTGCGTCACGATCAGCTCGCGAACCGGCTCGTCACCGGCGGCTCCCTCGCCGACCGGGCCGGCGAACCGCCGCACCGCCTCCGCCGTCACTCGCGGTCCGTCGACCCGCTCGGCCGCCGAGAACTGCCCCAGGAATTTGGCGTACGCGGGCGGAAGTCCAGCCGGATCCGTGTCGTGCGGTAGGTGGTCGCCGGCCAGCTCCGTCGCGTACACCGGAACCTCGGGCAGTGACCTGGCGACCAGCTCGGCGGTCTGCGCGGCCCGGCGCAGCGGCCCATGGTGGACGGCGGCGAACCGGCGGCCTCGCAGGCGCTCGCCGAGCAGCGCGGCCTGCCGCCGGCCGCGCTCCGACAGACCGGAATCCGGTTCGGCCAGATCGGGCTCAGCCGGCTCGGTCAGATCCTGCTCAGCGTGGCGAGTCAGGTACAGCAGCCGGGTCACCATGCCGGACACCTCAACACAACGGGAGGCGCAGGTTCAACCCCGCACCCCCCGGTCCCCGCGGCCGTCAGCCTCAGTCGGCCTGGCCCGATGCCGTCCGCGCGAAGGTGACCGAGACCCACAGCCAGCCGAACGCCACCGCCAGGCCGAACGCCACCATCACGGCCGGGGAAGGGCGGACGATCAGCGCGATCCACGCCACGGCGAAGAAGATCCCGGTCGCCAGGCTGTACGCGGCTCGGCCACGCTCACCCTGCCGTGCGGCCCGGCGGGCCGCCACCACCGTCGCCACGATCAGTGACACGAAGGCGACCGCCGCGACCAGGAAGTGCAGGCCGCCGTGCCAGCTGATCTGACCGGCACCCCGAGGCGTGCCGGCCGGGAACCCATCGGCCGGGTCGGCGCTGAAGATCGCCGCCCCGACCAGGCCCAGGCCGTACAGGACGAGCAGCCGGGGCAGCCAGACCGACCCGCTGCCGGTACGGCGACGCAGCACGTCGGCGGCCAGCGCACAGAGCACTCCGGTGACCAGGAACGTGACGATCTGGATCCAGCCCAGCTCGCCGGTGCTCAACACACTGACCGGATGCCGACGGAAGTCGAAGCCCTCCCGGGTCGACGCCTGCACGATCGCCGAAACGGCGAAGATCGGGCCGGCGAGCACACCGCCGATCAGCAACACACGGTCCCGGCCAACGGCGGCCGGTCCTACCACGGGGAAAGGCGCGGCCTGGCTCATCGTCCGCGCCCCTACGCCCGCGGGAACATCTGGCCGATGCGGATCCGGTTACCGAACGGGTCCCGGATGCCGAAATCGATCCCGTACGGCCGCTCGGTCGGCTCGTCGGTGATCTCGACGCCCTTCGCCACGAGATCCTCGTACGTCTTGCGGGCGTCCTCCGTGGTGATGCTCAACCAGCCGCTGAGGGCACCCTTGGTGAGCAACTCCCGGACCTGCGCGGCGGTGGCCGGGTCCAGCGCCGGCGGGCCCGGCTTCTCCAGCAGGATCTCCCGCTCCGGGTCGCCGGGCAGGTTGACCGTCAGCCAACGCATGAAGCCGAGATCCTGGTCGGTGTTGACCTCCATGCCGAGCTTGTTGACGTAGAAGTCAAGCGCCTCGTCCTGGTCGAGCACGTAGATCTGGGAGCGGGTGATCGCGTTCATCGTCATGCCCATGACGCTAGAGGTCGACCGTGACCTGCTGCTTATCCAAAACTGCTGGGTCGGGTCCACGCCTTCGTGAAGCACGACGGCACATTGGCCGGCGCGACACGATGACGCCGGAAATCCGAGGGCGACTCGCCGACGATCTGCCGGAACGTCCGGCTGAACGTACCCAGGCTGCCAAAGCCGACGGCGTAGCAGATGTCCGTCACGTCCCGGCCGGTCTCCACCAGCAACGCCATCGCCCGCTCGACCCGACGCCGTTGCAGGTAGCGGTGCGGGGTCTCACCGAACGTGGCCCGGAAAGTACGAATGAAGTGCGCCTCGGAGACGTGCGCGATCCGGGCCAGCGCGGGGATGTCCAAGGATTCGGCGTACGCCCGGTCCATCGCGTCCCGGGCACGCAGCATCGCCCGGTTCGACTCCTCCACCGCGCGACTCATCGGCCCCCGTTCCGCTCCGCTCATTGCCACGCCCAGGCTACAACTCACGGCAGCCGCAGCAGCGCCGCTGACGGTCGTCACTCAGGGCCCGCGCTGAGTACCCGGACGGATGCGCGACGACGGGATCGGGGATGTTCTGGCATCATGTCGCGACACATCGACAGTCGACGGGTGCTCGATCCGGCTCGCTGGGGGTGGACAGGCGTCCGCGCGCTGCTGGCTTGCCTCGTCCTGCTGCCTTCCGCTGGATGCGCCCCCTCGGGCCACGACAGGGCTCGGGATTGGGTCTTGGAGAGGGCCGAACAGGTCGCCCACGAAACCGAGCCATGGGCGACCGACTCACTCGGTCTTAAGGGCTGGAAAAGCAACCAGTCCGTACTCAACCGGCTTGTCGCCGAAACCGGAGGCGAGCGGCTCACCTCCTCGGTCCACGATCCGGACGAGCGTGGGGTGGGTCTGCTGGCCACGCTAGAGGTAATGATGGTGGGCCGCGCGTCTGAGGGCTGGCTGGCCGGCGACGAGGTGTACTACAACATCTGCGTGCGCTTCGACGTTCGCCGGGAGACCAGTGGGCCCCGCGAGATCACCCCCGTGCCCGTCGACTGCCCACACGGGGTTCCGGCCACCCGGACACCGCAGTGACGTCGCGGCAATCGGTCCCGTGGTGGCTTGACGCACGTACGGACGCTGGCGGGCCGGACGGTGGTCTGCTCGGCTCGCCCAGGTCGCCGGCAGGCGGGATGGCCCTCGTCGTCCAGGCCATCGCCCGGCACGCCGACGTGAAGACCACGCTCAAGGTCTACGCTCACGCCAACCTCGACGGAAAGCTCTCGTGGTGCCGTTGCTGTCAACCGGTCAGCTCGCGGCGGTGCCGGTCGGGGAAAGCCTGGTGGAATTGGAGCCCCCGGCCGGGATCGAACCGGCGACATCTCGCTTACAAGGCGAGTGCTCTGGCCAGCTGAGCTACAGGGGCGCGTGCGTCGAGGCCAGCATAGCGACTGACGTCCGGATATCCCGCTCGCGAGGCCTCCCGAGCACGGGAAACGTCAACAACCCGACGCCCGTACGCCTTCACGTCGCTTGGCCGCGCGTCGATTGATGGCCGAGCGTGCCGGAGTGACCGGAATGCGTAGGCCGCGCGCCACGTTCAGCGCCTCCCTGCCTTGGCAGCGCGGGGAAACCCGTTTACGGTTCAGTGACACGGACGACAGCCCGGCGCCCTGCGACCGAGCCGTCGTCCGCTGACCGGTGCGGATACGTGCCGGTCGCTCCTTCACTCGGATCGTCCGGCACGTTCCTGCCGGTGAAAGGAAGCGCTTCACCATGGCTACGGTCACTTACTCCAAGGCGTCCCGGGTCTACCCGGGCCAAGAGCGTCCCGCCGTCAACGAGCTCGACCTCGAGATCGGCGACGGCGAGTTCCTCGTCCTGGTCGGTCCCTCCGGTTGCGGCAAGTCCACCAGCCTGCGGATGCTCGCCGGCCTGGAGGACGTCGACGCCGGCTCGATCTACATCGACCAGCGTGACGTCACCCACCTTCCTCCGAAGGCCCGCGACATCGCGATGGTCTTCCAGAACTACGCCCTCTACCCGCACATGACGGTGTACGAGAACATGGCGTTCGCCCTCAAGCTGCGCAAGACCTCCAAGTCGGAGATCGACCGGCGGGTCAAGGAGGCGGCCGCGCTGCTCCAGTTGGAGGAGTACCTGGGCCGTAAGCCGAAGGCGCTCTCCGGTGGTCAGCGTCAGCGTGTCGCGATGGGCCGGGCGATCGTCCGCGAGCCGCAGGTCTTCCTCATGGACGAGCCGCTGTCGAACCTCGACGCCAAGCTGCGTGTGCAGACCCGTACCCAGATCGCGTCCCTGCAGGCCAAGCTGGGCGTCACCACGGTCTACGTCACGCACGACCAGGTCGAGGCCATGACCATGGGTCACCGGGTCGCGGTGCTGCTCGACGGTGTCCTGCAGCAGGTGGACACCCCGCGGGCGCTCTACGACACCCCGGCCAACGTGTTCGTCGCCGGCTTCATGGGCTCTCCCGCCATGAACATCAAGACCGTTCCGCTGAACGACAAGGGCGCCGAGTTCGCCGAGCTGCACATCCCGCTGACCCGGGAGCAGGTTGAGGCGGCTCGCGCCGAGGGTGGCGACGGCAAGGTCACCGTGGGCTTCCGCCCGGAGGACTGCGACCTGGTCAGCCCGACCGAGGGCGGCATGCCCGTCGTGGTCGAGCTCGTCGAGGACCTCGGCTCGGACGCCAACGTCTACGGCCACGCCGCACTGGGTGGCACCTCGGAGCGCTTCGTCGTCCGCACCGACCGGCGCAACATGCCGAACATGGGTGACACCGTGTTCGTCCGGCCGAGTGCCGGTCGCAGCCACGTCTTCCACGCCGCCACCGGCAGCCGGATCTGACGTAACGCCGTACCGACAGGGGCGGTCCGCTTCGGCGGGCCGCCCTTTCGTCGTACCGGCGGTGGCTTCCCACCCTGCGGAGCCAGCGCGGATGTGGCTCTGTGGGCTGACTCGGCACGGCGGGCCGGACTCGTACCGTCACGGCGACCCGAACCTGAGGAGACGCCGTGCCCACCGATCTCGCCCACTCCGCTGCTCAGCACCCGGCCGTGCGTTCCCGGTCGTACCGGGCGATCCGCCTGGCCGGCCGCAGCCTGGCCTACTGCGCGACTCTCATCCCGGTCGCCCTCCTCGCGCTGATGACCGCCCCGCTGGGCGGAGCCGGAGCCGCAATCACCCGCTGGCGGTCCCTGCGTACCGGGCTGCTCGGAATGCCACCGACACCGGCGCCCGGCCGGCAGCCCGGCACGGTCGCGGTGCTCGGCCACGCGCTGCTCAGCCTGCTCCTTGGTGCCGTGGCCCTGCTGCCGCTCGGCGTCCAACTGCTGATGCTGCTGCGCGGCGTCCTGTACGGCGTGGTGGACTCCGGGCCGTACGTCCATTCCTGGGGTGGTCCGACCCGGGCCGGCGCGTGGCTGGCGCACTTCCTCGTCGGCCTGCCGCTGTCCGCCGCCGGGCTGGCCGCACTGATCGGCATCGCCGCCGTGCACCAGCGGCTGACCCGACGTCTGGACGGGGAGCGGAGTCCGTACTGGTTGATCCCGACGGTGCTGCTGATCGCGCTTGCCGGGGCGCTGCTCTTCGTCGCGTGGACCCGTCAGATCTAGCGACGAGGCCCCATCCCGCGGTTGGCGGGATGGGGCCTCGGTGACGGGTCGTTCTTACAGTTCGGCAGCGCGCCGGCGGGCGACCTCGGCCAGGGTGACCGCGGCGGCCACGCTGGCGTTGAGCGACTCGACCTCAGAGATCATCGGAATGCTGACGGTCAGGTCGCAGGTCTCCCCGACCAGGCGGGAAAGCCCGCGCCCCTCGGAACCGACCACCACCACCAGCGGACCGACCGCGGCCTCCAGGTCGTAGAGGTCGGTGTCGCCGTCGGCGTCCAGGCCGACCACCATGAAGCCGGCGTCCCGGCACGCCTTCAGCGAGCGGGTCAGGTTGGTCACCTGCGCCACGGGCACCCGCGCGGCCGCGCCGGCACTGGTCCGCCAGGCGGTTGCGGTGATTCCAGCGGCACGCCGCTCGGGTACGAAGACACCCTGCGCGCCGAACGCGGCGGCCGACCGGATCACGGCACCCAGGTTGCGCGGGTCGGTGACACCGTCCAGCGCGACCAGCAGCGGGGCCTGCTGCTCCAGTGCAGCGGCGACCATGTCCTCGAACGCCTGGTAGGCGAATGGCGGCACCTGCAGCCCAACGCCCTGGTGGAGCACCCCGCCGGTCATCCGGTCCAGCTCGGCCCGGCTGATCTCCAGGTTGGCGATGCCACGGTCGGCGGCGGTCCGGATTATCTCGTTGATCCGGTCGTCCATGTCGATGCCCTGGGCGACGTAGAGCGCCGTCGCCGGCACCAGGGCGCGCAGGGCCTCCACCACGGGGTTGCGCCCGACCAACAGCTCCGGGGTGTCCTTGCTCGGGTTGGACTTGCGCCCCGGCGAGACCCGGGGGCCGGACCGCGCGGTGGGCTTGCCGCCCCGGCCGCCGGTGGCACCCCGGCCGACCGGTACGCCCCGACCGCCGCCCCTGCCCCAGGTGGTGTCCTTGCTGCCCGGCTGACCGATCTTCGGAGCGCGCCCCTCCTCGGTCGCCGCGCGGCGCTCCTTGTCCTGCTTCCAGGCGGTGCGCTGGGGCAGCTTCTCAGTGCCCGAGTAACCCTTGTGCCACGGCCGCTCATCGGCGGGCAGGGTGCGTCCCCGCCCAGCCAGCGAGTCCTTGTTCTTGCCGCCGGTGCCCTTGGGGGCGCTTGCCTTCGACGTCAGTCGCCGGCCACGGCGCTGCGAGTTGCCGGCCATCAGTCCTGCTCTCCAATAGTCCAACGGGGGCCCTGGGGGGTGTCCTCGACCACCACGCCGGCCAGCTTGAGCTGGTCACGTACCGCGTCGGCGGCGGCCCAGTCCTTGCGGCCCCGGGCCTGCGCGCGCTGCTCCAGGGCCAGCGCGATCAGGGAGTCCACCACGGCACGTAGATCGTCCGAGCGACCGCCGCCGGTCCAGGCCGGGCTGAGGGGGTCGATCCCGAGGATATCCAGCATTGCCCGCACCACGGCCAGGGTGGTGCGGACGGTCACATCGTCGCCGATGCTCAATGCGGTGTTGCCGTCCCGGAGGTGCTGTTGCAGCACGGCCAGCGCGGCGGACGTGTTGAGGTCGTCGTTCATCGCCGCGACGAAACCACTCGGCAGCTCAGCGAGCTGCCCGGCACCGACCCGCTCGGCCGCCCGCTGCACGAAACCCTCGATCCGGCGGTACGCGGTCGCCGCGTCGCGGAGCGAATCCTCCGAGTAGTCGATCACCGAGCGGTAGTGCGCGGCTGCGTAGTAGTAACGCAGCTCCACCGGCCGCACTCCGAGCGAGTCCACGTACGCCAGGTCAAGCGCGTTGCCCGCGGACTTGCCCATCTTGGCCCCGCCGATGCTGAGCAGCCCGTGGTGCACCCAGTAACGGGCGAACGGAAGCCCGGCCGCCTGGGACTGGGCGATCTCGTTCTCGTGGTGCGGGAACGTCAGGTCCAGTCCGCCGCCGTGGATGTCGAACTCCGGGCCGAGATACCGCCAGCACATCGCCGAGCACTCGATGTGCCAGCCCGGACGGCCCAACCCCCACGGCGACGGCCAGTAGGCGTCGGCCGGCTCGTCCGGTTTGGCGCCCTTCCAGAGGGCGAAGTCGCGCGGGTCCCGCTTGCCCCGGTCGGGGGCATCCCCGGCCGACTGCATCGCGTCCGGGGATTGACCCGACAGCGACCCGTACGCCGGCCAGGACGCCACGTCGAAGTAGACGTCGCCGGAGCCGTCGGCGGCCGGGTACGCGTGCCCGTCGGCGATCAACTTCATGATCAGCTCGTGCATCTCCGGGATGTGCCCCGTGGCGCGCGGCTCATAGGTGGGCGACAGCACGTTCAACGCCCGGTACGACTCGGCGAGGAGCAGCTCATTGGCGTACGCGATCGACCAGAACGGCCGACCCTGTTCGCCCGCCTTGACGAGGATCTTGTCGTCGATGTCGGTCAGGTTGCGAATGAAGGTGACCTCGTAGCCGGCGGCCAACAACCAGCGGCGCAGCACGTCATAGTTGACGCCGGAACGAAGGTGGCCAATGTGCGGCGGGGACTGAAGGGTGAGACCACACAGGTAGACCCCCACCTTGCCGGCTTCCCGCGGGACGAAGTCCCGCACCGATCGGGTGGCGGTGTCATACAGGCGTAGCGTCACCGTACAAGGGTAGCTGTCCGTGCCTGTCCGAGTCCGCCGGTGCCGGGTCGTACGCTGCCAGGCGTGGATGTGACCGCACGCTCCGGTGAGACGCCGGCCAGCCCCAGCGCCCCCGCCGACGCGCTCGTAGGGCAGGCCGACGCGGTCGCTGGGCGGGCTGACGCGGTTGCGGGGCAGGCCGACGCGGTCGTTGGGCGGGGTGGGGAGACGTCGCAGACCCTCGACCGGGGGTTACGGCTGCTGCACCTGGTCGCCGACGCCTCGGGTGGTCTGACCGTCACCGAGGCCGCGAACCGGCTCGGCATCGGCCGGGCCGCCGTCTACCGACTTGTCGGCCCGCTGACCGGGCACGGCATGCTGCGCCGCGACGGCGACGGCCGGCTGCGCCTCGGCGCCGGGTTGTTGCACCTGGCCCGACGCGCCCAGCCGTTGCTCGCCGAGGGCGCGCTGCCCGCGCTACGCCGCCTCGCTGAGCAGGCCGGCGCGACAGCGCATCTGACCGTCGTCGAGGGCGGCGAGGGCGTCGCCCTGGCCGTGGTCGAGCCGAGCTGGACGTCGTTCCACGTCGCGTACCGGGCCGGGGCACGACATGCGCTGGACCTGGGGGCGGCGGGCCGGGCCATCCTGGCCGGTCGGGCCGGGGTGGCGGAGCCGGTAAGCAGTAGCGGGGAGTTGCAGGCCGGGGCGTACGGGGTGGCCGCGCCGGTGCTCGGCGTGCCTGGCCTGGAGGCCAGCGTCGGCGTGGTCGCTCTCGCACCGCTGGACGTCGACACGATCGGCCCCCAGGTGCTGGCCGCCGCCACCGCCATCACCGCCGCCCTCACCTGATCCCTGGCAGCCGCCACCGGCCCCAATCGCGATCTGATCAACTCGGGATCACGGATATCGCGGTATCCCAATGCCGCCGACCGCCCGCCTTCCAAGAACGCGAGTGGATCACCGCCTGACGGACCTGATCAATCGGTCGCCCGGGCCATACCACGATCGGCGAACGGACTCGCCGTTGTCCACAGGGTCGGACGGCGCGCGCGGGTCAGGTTGTCCACAGGGGTATCGGCGGTCGATGGGTGGTCGGCAGGCTGCTGGGCATGCCACCACGTCCGCACCGCCCCGACGCCCTGGCGTGGCAGGTCTTCCGCGGCTCCGATGCTGTCCGGGATGGCCTGCTCACCGAGCATCAGCTGCGCAGCGCCGCCTGGGTGCGACTGCGCCACGACATCTACGCCGACGCACGGCTCGACCGGGACCACACCCTGACCTGTCGCGCCGCCCTCCTCCGGCTACCACCCGGGGTGGTGATCGGGGGTCCGTCGGCCGCGTACCTGCACGGTGTCGAGCACGCCGCGGCCTTCACCGATGACGTTCACGTCCTCGTGCCCCGACCGTTGCGAATCGGCCCACAGCGCGGCCTCCGCGTGCACGCCAACGCCATCACCTCGCTGTTCGACGTCGAGACGCCGGAGCGCGTCGGGACCTCAACGATCTCAAGGCGTCCACCGAACGCTGGCCGACCACCGAACATGCGACGTCCACCAGGCGGGGGACATCCACCAGGCGCGGGGCGACCGCCGGACGTAGCGCGACCACGTGAAGCAGGGCGCCTACCGGGACCGGGGCGCCCGCCGGCCGTCGGAAAGCCACCAAGCTCGACACGGCAACTTCCCCGGGTGGGCGCGGCGTCGGCCAGAGCCGGCGGCATGGCGGCGGCCAGACCGGGCGACGCGCGGGTGGCGGCCTTCACGCCCGGCCCCATCTGGGACCCGGGCAGTCCGATCCCTCGATCCGACCCTGGGCAGGCCGCCTGGGAAACGGCAGTCTGGCTCGAACCGGTACGCGCAGTCGCCATCGTCGACTCGCTGCTCGGGCAGGGGTTGACCGATCGCGACACACTGGCCGCCATGGCCGCCCGCAATGCCGACCGGCCCGGTGGGCGGCGGGCGCGGTGGCTCTTCGACCTGACCGATGGCGGAGCCCAGTCTCCGCCGGAGTCACACCTCCGCGTACGGCTGGTGCTCGGCGGGTTGCCACGTCCCGTCGTTCAACATCCGGTACGCCTGGCCAACGGCGTTGTCCTGCACCCCGACCTGGCGTGGCCGGAATATCGGGTTGCGGTCGAGTACAACGGGCAGTGGCACTCCGACGCAGAACAACTGCACCGCGATCGCCGCCGGCTGAATCTGCTGGTCGGCGCGGGTTGGCTGGTCCTGCATGTGACCAGTCGACGGCTGCACGCCGACTTCCCGGCGGTGCTCCGCGAGGTGCGCGCAGCGCTGGTCAGCCGGGGATGGCGGCGGTGACCTTCCACCCGACCAGGATCATCTCGCGTTCCTGGAAACCGCGCTTTCCACCGGCCGGTGACACCCCGCCATCAAGGAACCCGAGTCGATCATCGCCGGGGTCCCCGCCGCGCACGACCCGGCGCACGCCAGCAGGGCCAGGGACTCCAGCAGGACCCGGGACACCAGAACAGCCCGGGACGCCAGAACAGCCTGGGACGCCAGAACAGCCTGGGACGCCAGAACAGCCTGGGACGCCAGAACAGCCTGGGACGCCAGAACAGCCTGGGACGCCAGCGGGGCCCGGTCGACGATTGTCGACCGGGCCCCGAGGAGATGCCTTACGGGCGGGCGTTCGGCTTGAGCGGGGTCTTCACCGCCGAGTAGGCGTCGACGATCCCGTAGCCGTAGAAGCCGTTGAAGTTGACCCCACCGGCGCAGTAGGCGTCGTAGGTCTCGTCCCGGCCCTCATTGCGGTACTGCTGCAGCCGCGGCTCCGGGCAGGCGTGCTCGGCCGCCGTCCGGTAGAGGTGCTGCTCGACCAGGTCCGGCGACATCCCGAAGCCACCCCGACGCTCCGGCTTGCCGTACCGGCTGACGATCAGCGCGGCGACGCCAGCGGCGTGCGGGGACGCCATCGAGGTGCCCTGCAGGTAGGTGTAGTAGCCACACTCACCGTTGGCCTTGCACTGCTTGAACACCGATTCCTCGAAGCCGGCGACGATGTTGCCGTCGGCGTCGACCGAGCCCTCCTCCTGAAGCACATGCTTCGGGTACGAGGAGAGGATCATGTTGGCGTCGGTCCGGAACGTGTCGGTGCCGAAGCCGTCCCGGAACCAACCGCCCGGGGCTGCGACCGAGATCTGCTCGGTGCCGTAGTTGGAGAAGTCCGACTTCTTGCCGGACGGACCGACCGACGACACACCGATCACGTGCGGGCCCTCGGTGGGCAGGTCCCAGCAGCTCTCGTTGTCGATCGGCCGGGGGTACGGGTCGGCGCCGTAGTCCGGGCTCGACACGTCGGTCCGGGGTGCACCCAGGTCCTCGTTGCCGTTGCCGAGCGCACCGACCAGGGTGACGCCCTTGTTGTGGGCGAAGACCAGCGCCCGCTTCATCGCCTTGATGATGGCCCGCTGCTCGGCCTGGTCCTCAGGCGCGTCAGCGGGGTTGGCGGTGCAGTTGTAGAGCCACGGGTCGACGTAGAACGACATGTTGACCACGTCGATCCCGGTTCGGCCGGCGTAGACCAGGGCGTTGACCACCGGGTCGAGGAAGAAGTAGCCGGAGTCCTGGCCACCCTTGAGCTCGACCAGCGAGACGTTCGGGGCAACACCGGAGAGGCCGAAGCCGTTGGCCGCGGCGCCGATGGTGCCGGCCACGTGGGTGCCGTGCCCGCCGTCGTCGGTGCCGACCGGGTCGAGGCAGCTCGGCACCTCGCAGGGGCCGTCCACGTCGGTCAGGTCCGGCGCGAAGTTGCGCGACAGCGCCCAGTTGAAGTTCGGCGCGATGTCCGGGTTGCTGGCGTCGACGCCGGTGTCCAGTACGCCGACGGTCACGCGACGGTCACCCGGCTCGATCTTGCGGGCCTTGTCGGCCCGGATCATCTCCAGGCCCCAGAGCTTGTCGTCGAGCGGGTCCAGCTTGGCGCCCTTCTTGGCGGCGCCACTAGCAGCAGCACCGGCAGCGGCCATCAGGTGCTCCTGCTCGACCCGGTCCAGCTTCGGCTTGCGGCCGATGGCCTTCTGCTCGGCTGCGCCGATCAAGGTCGGCGCGGCGGTAGCCCTGGCGGCGAAGTCCGCCCGGTCACTGGTGACCTGGAACATGCCGACCTCGTCGGACCGGGACACCACCGTGCCGCCGGCTGCCCGGATCGCGGCGACCGCCGTGTCGGCGGCGACGCCGTCCTCGGCAACGACGGTGAAGGTGCGGGAGGTGCTTGGCGCGGCGCTGGCCGGTATGCCCAGCCCCGAAGCCGTAAGTGCCAGCACTGCCGCGGTCGCGACGGCACGGGCGGTGAAGCGCTTGCTCACCACATCAGATCCTCTCGTTGAGGGACGTGGCAGCCATCACACAACACCATGCGGGTTTACGCCAGATGAACGCCCGTTATGGCGGTGAATCTCTCGTTCATCCACCCAGTTCGACGGGTACAACACCCGCATCGATGCGCAGCTGGGCGAGCGCGGCCGGCAGATCGGCCATGCTGGACACTTCGGCATCGGGTGTGCACCCGACCGGGCGAGGTTGGTCGTGCCGGTTCAACCACACCGATCGCAGCCCGGCCCGTTGGGGTGCCACCACGTCGTGCTCCCACGAGTCACCGACGTACACGATCTGCCTGGCCGGCACCCCGGCCGCCGCGACCACCGCGGCGTAGAACTCCGGGGCCGGTTTCTTGGGCAGGCCGTTCTCGTGCGCGTACACCTCGAAGGCGAACTCGCCGGCGAGCCCGCACCGTTCGGCCCGGCTGTTGCCGTTGGTGGCGAAGCCCAGGGTGTACCGTTCGCGCAGCGTGGCCAGCGCCGGTGGCACGTCCGGGAACGGTCGGGTGAGGGCGAACCGGCGAGCGAAGAAGAGGGCCGCGACCTCGTCCAGGTGGTCGTCCAGCCCGGCGCGGGCCAGCGACCGGGCCAGCGCGGCGCGGCGGATCTCTGCCACCGGAGCGGCCCTCAGCTCACCGAAGACCGCACCCCAGTCCGATTCCAGCTCGGCAAGCGTCACCCGGGCCGCCGCCGGGGTGCGCCGCCGCATCTCGTCGAGGACCGCCACCAGTCCGCCGGTGACCGCCGGACGCAGATCCAGCAGGGTCTCGTCCGCGTCGAACACCACGGTGGTCAGCACGGTGCCCACTGTCTCATCTACCGTCGAGCACCAGCACGACCGTCGACCGTCGAGCACCAGCACGCTCATCTACCGTCGAGCACCAGCGCGGGCTCGGGTGAGACCGGCGCGGACCCCGACGGCGACCCGCGCAGCTCGTCGAGGCGCACCAGCGCGACCCCAGCGATGATCAACGTGCCGCCGAACAGCTGCCAGCCGGTGGGCAACTCGTCCAGGATCAGCCAGGCGATCAGCACCGCGAAGAGCACCTCGGTCAGCCCGACGAACGACGACAGCCGGGGGCCGAGGATCCGGGTGCCGGCGATACCGGCCAGGTACGCGATGACGGCGGCCACCAGCGAGAGCCCGGCGATGGGCAACAGCCAACTGGTGCGCTGCCCGGCGAAGGTGACCTCGCCGAAGGTGGCGTGCAGCGGCAACAGACCGGTCAGCCCGACGAGAAGCAGCAGGGCGGCACCGACGGCCATTCCGCCGCTGGCCATGGCGACCGAGGGAAGCCGAGGATCGACCCGCCCAGCGAGCACGAAGTAGCCGGCCAGGCCGAATGCCGCGCCGAGACCCCAGAGCACGCCCACCGGGTGGAAGTCGGCGGTGCCGGCGAGGTCGAGCACGAACGCCAACCCGGCCAGGGCGGCCACCGACCCGGCCACGGTGAGCCGGCGCGGACGCTGCCCGTGCCGCAGCCACATCCAGCCCACGACGAGGATGATGCCCAGGTACTCCAGCAGCAGCGCGACACCGACCGGCAGGTAGCGCACGGCGTTGAAGAAGCAGACCTGGGCCAGCGCCACCCCGAGGAGCCCGAACAACCCGATGGCGGCGGCGTTGCTCCGCAGCACCTGCCACCTGCCCCGCAGCGACAGCAGGGCGGGGATCGCCAGCACCAGGGCGGCCACGCCGACCCGGGCGATAACCGCGGACCCGGCCGACCAGCCGCCCTCGATGAGCGATCGCGCGAAGGTGCCCGAGGTGGCGAAGGTGACTGCGGAGAGCAGCGCCAACGCGGCGCCGGCGGCAGGTCGTGAGTGCATGTCGCGCTCCTCGGGGTGGCACCGTGTCATGAGCAAACTATCCTTGTGCTGATGACGCTAGGCGGCCTCTGTGACAGGAGTCAAGTTGCTATTCGCTCATGACACCGAATGTTCGCTGATCGCCGCCGCCGCGCTGGTCAACACCGCGGGTCGGGACGGCGAGTTGCTGCCCGACATCGCCGCGCTGGACGCGTTCTTCCTCCGGCACGCCTACACCGGTCGGCACGAGCACACCGACGCCGAGTTGCGCGCCGTCCGGGAGTTGCGGCCCCGGCTGCGCCGCATCTGGTACGCGGAGCCGCCCGAGATCGTCGCGGTGGTCAACGGCCTGCTGCTGGAGCACCGGGCGCTGCCCCAGCTCATCGAGCACGACGACGAGCCGTACCACCTGCACGCCGTTCCCCGCGACGCGCCGCTGGCCACCCGGATCGCGGTGGAGGCGGCCATGGCGATGGCCGACCTGGTCCGTGCGGGCGAGCTGACCCGGTTGCGAATCTGCGAATACCCGGACTGCGACAACGTGGTCGTCGATCTTTCCCGCAACCGGTCCCGGCGGTTCTGCGAAGCCGGCTGCGGTAACCGCGCCGCGGTGACCGCCTACCGTGCCCGCCGGGCGGCCGGCCGCTCCTGACCGACGGCTGCCCACTCCTCGGCCCGCAGCTCGTACTCCACCTCGCCGTGCTCGGTGCCGGGGATCGGATCGTCCCACTGCAGGTGGAACGTACGCACGTAGTGCAGCCCGGCCTTCTCCAGCACCCGCCGGGAGCGTTCGTTGACCGTCATCGTCTCGGCCCAGACCCGGCGTACGCCCACGGTGTCGAAGGCGTACCGGACCAGCGCAGTGGACCCCTCGGTCGCCAGGCCGTGCCCCCACGCCGAGCGGCGCAGCCGGTAGCCCAACTCGGCTTCGGTGCCGTCCGCCGACGGGTCGAGCGCGAACCAGCCCACGAATCCACTCGTCTGCGGGTCGACCGCCGCCCAACGACCCAACCCTGGATGCCGGTCGTACTGCGCCAGCAGCCTCGGCAACTGCTCGTCGCGGACCGTGGCCGGCGGGGTGGCGACGCCACCAGTGAGGAACCGCATCACCTCGGGATCGCTGTCCAGCTCGACCAGCGCATCCACGTCGGCCATGGTCAGCCGCCGCAACCGCAACCGCTCAGTCCCCGGAGGCAGCGCCGCGTCATTCCCACCCATGGCCGGATCATCCCGCCGCCCGACGACACCGTCGAGCCGTTTACCCGGGGCCGCCGCCGCCCGCAAGGCGGTCGCGTCAGCGCGGGGGCGCGACCACGAAGAGCCGCCAGGAGTACGCGTCGACGGCGAGCACGGGTCCGTCCGGGTCCTTGCTGTCTCGCACCCCGACCACGTCCCCCAGGTTCGTAGCCACCTCGACGCAATTGGCATCCTGGTTACTGCGGCTGCTCTTGCGCCAGCGAGCGTCGGTCAACTCCACGACTCGGCCACCTCGTTCATCAACTCGATGGAAGCCTGCGGGGGCAGGGCTTCGCCCAAAGTAGCCTCCCAGACCCGCTGCAACCGCGCCAGATCCACGGGCTGGTCCAGCTCCTGGCCCCGAACCTGACTGTCCAGGTAGGCAAGCTCCGTGCCGTCGGGCAGAGCAGCGAGCGCAAATTGCCCACCAAGCCCCGGGTACTCCTCGGCGGATCTCGGCACCACATGCAGTCGGACCCGCGGGTGCCCGGTGGCGATGCTTACTAGGTGCAGCGCCTGTTCGCACATCACCTTCCGCCCACCAACCCGTCGTCGCAGCACCGCCTCGTCCAGCACCGCAACAATGTGCGGGGAACGCTCGCTGTGCAGCACTTCCTGACGGTTCATCCGGTCGGTCACTCGCCGATCGACCTCGTCGGAGTCGAGCAGGCCACCGGCCTCGAAGACCGCACGCGCATAGGCCTCGGTCTGGAAGAGCCCGGGCACGTAGCGGGGCTCGTACCACCGGACCGTTCGGGCCTGCTCAAGGATCGCCTGCCAGCCGCGCAGCCAGGGCTGCGCCCGGTCCAGGCTGACCAGTTCGGTGGACATGCGGCCGAATAGGCCGCCGGTGTCCAGGGCGCGGTCGACGAGTTCCAGGTACTTGCCGGTGGGCGGTTGCTGGCCCAGCTCGACGGCGCTGACCATCGACGCCGAGTAGTTGACCGCCTTGGCCAGCTCGTCCTGACTCCAGCCCCGCCGAACCCGTGCCCTGCGCAGCTCCGCGATCAGGAACGCCGCCGCCGTCATCTGCCCATCGGCCATGCCCTGCCGCCCTCCACCCCACCGACGATCAACTCCAGCCGGCCGCCAGCGGCGTCGCCACCCGAAACAGGGCGGCTACGACGACGCGGCCAAACCCTTCCGACCGTAGTCGTCTGATCACCAGACTGTGAAGTGCGGAACCGCTCCCCGTCCCCCGGGTTTGTCGGCGCCGTACGGGACCGCCCGCTCCCCCGGCCGGGCGGTCCCACCGCCGGGGCGAACGGGGGTGGTGATGCCGCAAACGATTCAGCTCCAAAGGAAGGCCGTCGGATGACCCGGAGCGCCCCGGACGACCGGACCAGGCCGCTACGGCGACCGCACCTGCCACTGCGTCCGCTCTGGCTCTGCCGGGTCTGCGCCGCGCCCTGGCCGTGCCCGGTCGCCCGGCTGACCCTGCACCAGGAGTACGCGCACGACCGGATCGCGTTGAGCATCTACCTGTGCACGGTCCTGCACGACGCGGCCGCCGACCTGTACCGGCTCAACCCGCACGACGGCCCGGACCCCGCCGCGCTCTTCGCTCGCTTCCTCGGCTGGGCGGCACCGCGCGGCGACCCCGCGTCAGGGGTGGGTCATTCGGAGTAGGTCGAGGGTTTCGTCCAGTTGGGTCTCGGTGAGCTTGCCGGAATCGACGTGGCCCCGGGAGATCACCACCTCCCGGATGGAGGTCTGCTTGGCCAGCGCCTCCTTGGCGATCGACGCGGCCTCGTCGTACCCCAGGTAGCGGTTGAGCGGGGTGACGATCGACGGCGAGCCCTCGGCGTACGCCAGGCAGACCTCGGCGTCCGCGACCAGGCCGACCACCAGCCGGTCGGCGAACAGCCGGCTCACCGCGGAGAGCAGCCGGATCGACTCCAACAGGTTGCGACCCATCACGGGGAGCATCACGTTCAGCTCGAAGTCGCCCTGCGAGCCGGCGAAACCGACGGTCGCGTCGTTGCCGATCACCTGGGCGCAGACCTGCCGCATCGCCTCGGCGACCACCGGGTTGACCTTGCCCGGCATGATCGACGAGCCGGGCTGCAGGTCGGGAATGCGCAGCTCGCGTAGCCCGGCACGGGGACCGGAACCCATCCAGCGGATGTCATTCGCGATCTTGTAAAGGCCGACCGCCACGGTACGAAGCTGCCCCGAGGTCTCCACCAGCGCGTCCCGGGCGCCCTGCGCCTCGAAGTGGTTGCGCGCCTCGGACAGCGGCAGCCCGGTCGACTCGCGCAGCTTGCCGATCACGGCGGCGGCGAAGCCGAGCGGGGTGTTGATCCCGGTGCCCACGGCGGTGCCGCCCAGTGGCAGCTCGGCCAGTCGGGGCAGTGCGCCCTCCAACCGGTCCACGCCGTAGCGGACCTGGGCGGCGTACCCACCGAACTCCTGGCCCAGCGTGACCGGGGTGGCGTCCATCAGGTGGGTACGCCCGGCCTTGACCACCGTCTCGAACTCCGCAGCCTTGGCCTCCAGCGCCGCCGCCAGGTGGGCCAGCGACGGCAGCAGGTCCTCGACGATGAACTGGGTGGCGGCCAGGTGGATCGAGGACGGGAAGATGTCGTTGCTGGACTGGGAGGCGTTGACGTGGTCGTTCGGGTGCACGTCCTGGCCCAACTCCCTGGTGGCCAGGGTGGCGATCACCTCGTTGGTGTTCATGTTCGACGAGGTGCCCGAGCCGGTCTGGAACACGTCCACCGGGAACTGGTCGTCGTAGCCGCCGTCGGCCACATGTGCGGCCGCGGCGGCGATGGCGGCGGCCACGTTGGCGTCGATCACGCCCAGCTCGCCGTTGACCTCGGCTGCCGCGCCCTTGATCTGTGCGAGGGCCTTGATCTGGGCGGGCTCGAGGCCCCGGCCGGAAATCGGAAAATTCTGCACCGCACGCTGGGTCTGGGCCCGCCACAGCGCCTCGGCGGGCACCTCCACCTCGCCCATCGAGTCGCGTTCGATGCGGTAACCGGTCGCCTCTGGAGTCGTCACGCGTACCATCCTGCCGCGCCCGTGGCCGACTCGCAGATGATCCGTCAGCCCAACTCGGCGAGCAGGCGTTCCACCTCGTGCTGGTCTGGCGACTCGACCTGCCGGAACAGGAACAGCGCCTGATCCAGGTGTGCGCGGGCCGCCGTCGGATCAGCGGCCCGTACGCAGCGGGCGACGCCCTCCAACGCCCGGGCCTGCTCGTAGCGGGCACCCAGCCGGCTGGCGTCGGCGAGCACCCGGCGGTGCAGGTCGAGAGCGCTCGCGGCATCGCCCTGCTCCAGGATCGCCCTGGCCAACAGGTTGCGGGAGGCGCACTGACCGATCCGGTCGCCCGCATCCACCATCGCCACCAGCGCTTCCCGATGCAGGGCGGCGGCACGTTCCGGCTGTCCGGCGACGCGCTCCATCACGCCGATCTCGTTGAGCACCTCCCCCTCGCCGAATCGATTGCCTCCTCGGCGTTTGAGGTACAGCGCGACCCGCAGCAGACGGCGGGCGGGACCCAGGTCACCCATCCGGTGTCGGACCATGGCGAGGTGCCCTATGGCATTGTTGACCTGCCGGCCGTCCTTCGTCTGCCGGCCCAGCAGGAGGTGCAGTCTGGCCAGGCGCAGCGCCTCGTCGTACCGGCCCCAGCCGATCAACGTGTAGGACAGGTTGTTCAACAGATTGGTCATTGCATCGACGTCGGCCATGCCCCGTACCAGGCCGAGTGCCTCGTCGAACTTCGCCTCACCCTGCCGAAGGTCACCGTTCGCGGCGTACGAGATGCCCAGGTTCCACAGCGTGCTGAGCACATCGCCGCGCAGCCCGAGCCGACGGCGCAACGTGAGCGCCACCTCCATCGCCCTGATCGCCTCCGGGAATCGGGCCAGCCGGAAGTATGCCGACGAGAGGTAGTTCAGCATCGTGGCGATGGCCGCCTCGTCGCCCAGCCGCTCGGCGACTCGAAGCCCGATCGTGTGGGTCTCGACCAGCTCGTCGAGGTGTCCGCCATCGAAGTTGAGCCGCCAGCTGGCCCGAGCCAGCTTCCAGCACTGAACCGGGAAGCCCTCCTCCTCGGCCAGCCGGACCAGGGCGGTGAGCCCGGCGTGGTTCTCCTCGAACCATGCCCGCCCCTCGAACACCGGGGCGGCGATCAGATCGGGGCGGCCGGGCGCGTCCGCGGGAATGTTGCGGCGACTGCCCGCCGCCTCGATCATCCGGGCGATCGCCAACGTGACGGACAGGTGGTGGTCCAGCATCCGCTCCAGGGCGGCACGGCGCTCGGCTTGCCGCTCCGGACCAACGAGCAGCAGCCGGGCGTACTCGCGGAGCAGGTCGTGCAACCGGTACCGGCTCGGCTGCACCTCCTCCACCATGTGCGCGTCGACCAGCTCGTCGAGGAGTTCCTGGGTGTCGGCCAGCGGCAGCCCGGCGAGTGCGGCGGCCACCCGACTGTCCAGACGTCCGCCCGGGTACAGGCCGAGCATCGGAAACAGCCGCTGCGCCGACGGCGAGACCTGCTCGTACGACAGGGCGAACGCCTGCCCCACCGAGCGCTGCCCGGCGGCCAGCTCGGCCAGCGGGCCCGCCCCGGCGACCATGCGCTCGGCGAGGTCGGCGACCCGCCAGCTAGGCCGGTGCGCCAGGCGTGCGCCGGCCAGCCGGATGGCGAGCGGCAGGTGGCCGCAGCGACGCGCCACCTCGGCCGCCGCCTCCGGTTCCGCGACGATCCTCTCCACGCCGGCCACCCGGCCGAGCAGCTCGATCGCCTCGTCGGCGTCGAGCACCGGCAGCGACGACGGCCGGCCCTCGTCGAGCCCGACCAGTCGGCGCCGACTGGTGATCAGGACCAGGCAGTGCGAGCCGTTGGGCAGCAGCGGTCCCACCTGGTCGGCGGTGGCCGCGTTGTCCAGCACCACCAGGGCCCGCAGGCCGGCCAGCTCGATCCGCCAGAGCGCCAGCCGGTCGTCCAGGTTCTCCGGCATCCGCTCCGCCGGCACACCGAGCTGGCGCAGCAGCGCCGCCACGGCCGTGCTCGGCGTCAACGGTCGACGTTCGCTGTGCCCGTGCAGGTCGATGAAGAGCTGGGCGTCGGGATAACGGTCGGCGAGTGCGGTGGCGACGTGCACGGCGAGCGTGGTCTTGCCGCTCCCGGGCATTCCGTCGACCACCTGGATCCGGGTGCCGTCCTCCTCGATTTCCTTGACCAGGCGGGCCACCGTCTCCTGCCGACCGATGAAGTCACCGATCGCCCGGGGCAGCGAACGGACCGGGCCGACGGGTCGGGTCTCCCGACCGACCAGGGCCAGGTCACCGGCGAGCACCCGTTGGTGCAGCCCCTGCAACTCGACGCCCGGTTCGATGCCCAGCTCGTCGGCGTAGATCCGCCGGCCCTCGCGGTAGACCGCGAGCGCGTCGGCCTGCCGACCGACCGAGGTCAGGGCCAGCATCAGCTGGCCGCGCAGACGCTCCCGCAGCGGATGCTGGTCGACACTTTCGACCAGCTCCTCGATCAGCTCAGGGGCCTGACCGAGGCGCAGCTCGACGTCGACGCACTCCTCCAGCGCGGTGAGGCGCTGCTCGTCGAGGGCCTGCGCGCGACGGCGGACGCTGCGGCTCGGGATTCCGCCGAGCGCCGGCCCTCGCCAGAGCGCCAGGGCAGCGCGGAACTCCGTACGCGCCTCGACCAGGCGACCGGCCGCGACGGCGGCACGGGCCGCCTCCACGCCCCGGGCGAAGTCCTCGGCGTCCAGATCGGTCGGCGCGGTGCGGACGCCGTACCCCGCCGGGTCGGTGACGATGATCTCCGGTGCCAGCCCGAGTTCGGCGAGCCGGCGGCGTAACCGCGACACGCAGGTCTGCAACTGTGCCCGGGCGGTGGCCGGGGGACGCTCCTCCCACAGCGCGTCGATCAGCTCGTCGACCGGCACGAGCCGGCCGGCCCGTAACAGCAGCATGGCGAGCACGATCCGGTCGCGTCCTGCCGTGACAGTGGACTCGCCACCGCCGACCCGCAGGGGCCCCAGGATCCCGAACCGCATCTACTCCCCCGCATCAGTGGTGCAACTTCCAGCAGGGTAGTCCGGCGGTCACAGATCGCCGCAGCCAGGCGATAGTGATCTGAGAGCGGATCGACAGCGGTGCACAGCAGACTCGCTCCGGGTTGTCGGTGACGGCATCCGACGGGGGCGGTGCGCCCGTCCCACCCCAGCGGGGCGGGCGCACCGATGTCGGTGGAGCACGGACGACAGAAGGGGCGCCGGGCGAGTTCGCCGGGCGCCCCCTTCGCGTACGTGCTGGGTCAGCGGCGGCCGACGGTGAGCACCGGCTTGGTGACCTCGGCGAAGAAGTCGTTGCCCTTGTCGTCGACAACGATGAAGGCGGGGAAGTCCTCCACCTCGATCTTCCAGACCGCCTCCATGCCCAGCTCCGCGTATTCGAGGACCTCGACGTGCTTGATGCAGTCCTGCGCGAGCCGGGCCGCAGGGCCGCCGATCGAGCCGAGGTAGAAGCCGCCGTGCTGCTGGCAGGAGCGGGTGACCTGACCGGAGCGGTTGCCCTTGGCCAGCATCACCTGTGAGCCTCCGGCAGCCTGGAACTTCTCCACGTAGGCGTCCATCCGACCGGCGGTGGTCGGGCCGAAGGAGCCGGAAGCGTACCCCTCGGGGGTCTTCGCTGGGCCGGCGTAGTAGACCGCGTGGTCACGCAGGTACTGCGGCATCGGCTCACCGGCGTCCAACCGCTCGGCGATCTTGGCGTGCGCGATGTCCCGTGCCACCACCAGCGGGCCGGACAGCGACAGCCGGGTCTTCACCGGGTATTTCGACAGCTCGGCGCGGATCTCGTCCATCGGCCGGTTCAGGTCGACTCGGACGACCAACTCGGCGTCGAGCGCATCGTCGGTGACGTCGGGCAGGAAGCGTGCCGGGTCGGTCTCCAGGCGCTCCAACCACACACCCGACGGGGTGATCTTGGCGACCGCCTGCCGGTCCGCCGAGCAGGAGACGGCGATCGCCACCGGGCAGGACGCGCCGTGCCGCGGCAACCGGACCACCCGAACGTCGTGGCAGAAGTACCGGCCACCGAACTGCGCCCCGATGCCGAAGTTGCGGGTCAGCTCCAGCACCTCCGCCTCCAGCTCCAGGTCACGGAAACCGTGCGCGCTCATCGAGCCCGAGGTCGGCAGCGCGTCAAGATACTTGGCGCTGGCGTACTTCGCGGTCTTCAGGGCGTACTCGCCGGAGGTGCCGCCGATGACGATGGCCAGGTGGTACGGCGGGCAGGCGGCGGTGCCGATGAGCCGCAGCTTCTCCTCCAGGAACTGCATCATCCGCGTCGGGTTGAGCAGCGCCTTGGTCTCCTGATAGAGGTACGACTTGTTGGCCGAGCCGCCACCCTTGGCCATGAACAGGAACTTGTACGCGTCGGGATGTCCGTCCGGGTCCTCGGCGTACAGCTCCACCTGGGCCGGCAGGTTGCTGCCGGTGTTCCGCTCGTCCCACATGGTCAGCGGGGCGAGCTGGGAGTAGCGCAGGTTGAGCTTGGTGTACGCCTGGTAGACACCCCGGGAGATCGCCTCGGCATCGGCGCCGTCGGTCAGCACGTGCCGGCCGCGCTTGCCCATCACGATCGCGGTGCCGGTGTCCTGGCACATCGGCAGCACCCCGCCGGCGGCGATGTTCGCGTTGCGCAGCAGGTCGAGTGCGACGAACCGGTCGTTCGGCGAAGCGGCCGGGTCGTCGATGATCGCCCGGAGCTGGGCCAGGTGCGCCGGGCGCAGGAAGTGCGCGATGTCGTGCATCGCCTCGGCGGTCAGCGCGGTGAGCGCGGCCGGCTCCACGGTGAGGAACCGGCGGCCTCCCGGGCCGTGTACGACGTCGACGCCCTCGTCCGTGACCAGGCGATAGTCCGTCTGGTCGGGGCCGGTCGGCAGCAGGGGGGCGTACGAGAATGCAGCGGCACTGCTCATGAGCGGCAAGCCTAGGGCAGACCGGTCGATCACTCCCACCCGCCGGGCTGGTCCTGGGACGCCGCTCTCATCCGCCGGACCCGCCGCGCTCCGCCGCCCGGTCGATCAGCAGGCGAGCCGGCCGCTCAGCCGTCCTTCCCGCCGTCCGGGTCGGGGCAGAGCTCCCCCTTCGGCCCGCAGTCGCCGTTGTTCTGCCCGCCGGGGTCGGTGCCAGGGTCGGTGCCGCCCGGCCTGGGATTCCCGCCGTCGCCTGGCGTTCGGGCTGGCGAACCCCCGGTTGCACCAAAGCGGACATACCCGATCTCCCGCCCCTCGCCAATGATCATGCCCTGTGACCCGACCGCGAGGGCGTTCGCCGAGGTGCGCAGGACGGCCAACTCCCGGCCGCTGCGCGGGTCCAGCGCGGCCAACCGGGACGGCTTCTCGTCGGCGACCACCGCCGCGTACGGGGTGAGGGCAGCACCGGCCTTACCGCTGGCGGGCCGCGTCCACAGCACCCGGTCGGTGCCCAACTCGCGGGCGATGACCGAGCGCTTGTCGGCAGCCCGGAACACCGCCAGGCGGTCGTCGACCGCGATCAACTTGGTGCCCGATTCGCCGACCCAGAGCAGCCGTCCGTCGTACCCGTCGATGACCGCCTCGCGGCCGTCCGGGCCGACGCCGATCAGCACGTTCCGCGCACCCTGCGGGTCTTCGCGCTGCACACAGCCGGCGTTGTCGGCGGTGCGCAGGTTGATCCCGGCCCGCTGCCAGGCCTCCTGTCCGGTCGCCGGGTCCCGGGCGGAAATGGCGAAGTAACAGGTGCCGTCCTGGGAGCGGGCGGAAATCCGCAGCATCCGGCCGCCCACCACGGAGAGCCGCTCCTCCCGGCCGGGCTCGACGTTCTGCAGGACCCGACCGGTGGCGGTGTCGACCACGTGCACCCGGCCGTCGACCGGGAACCCGAGCAGCGGTGGCGCGGGCTCCGCCCCGGCCACCCCGTCGTCGATCCGGGTGGAGGTGAGCCGGCGGGTGCCGCGCAGGCCCGGGTTGTCGGCGAGCAGGCCGCTGTGCACCCCGGGCAGGAAGGCCGTCCACAGCGGTGCGGTGCCGCGAGGGTCCCAGGCGCTCAGGGTGCAGTCGGTGGCATCTGTGCAGCGGGCGTCGAGGAGCAGGTTGCGGTACGTCCACACGGCCACCGCGTCGTCGTCGCGTCGCCGGGTCGCCCCGGTGACCGGGTCGAGCAGCTCGTACCCCTTGACCAGGAGCTTGCCCACGGCGACGACCGGGTCCCGGTCGCCGCCTGCGACCGCCGACCAGTCCGCCTTGCGCTCCCAGAGCTGGGTGCCGGTGGCCAGGCTGCGGGCCTCGACCCGGGTGCGCTGCTCGACCACGACGGCCTCGCCGGCGATGGTCACGCTCTGCGGGGTGCCGCCGACCCGTTGCTGCCAGACCACATCGGGCTCAGAGATGGGTTCGCTGCGGTCCACCCAGTCCCACAGGCCCGGGAAAGGGTTCCACACGCCGGTCGCGGCGAGCGCGACGACCACGGCGAGGCCGAGCAGCAGCCCGCCGCGCACGCTCCCCTTCGCCACACCGCACACCGTAGCCACGATCACGGATCTTCAGTACGCCCGCGCCGCCGTGTCGCCGCGCTTTCTGCGCCCAGAGGTGTTAGAGCGCCCTTCCCTCGGCCCGTACAGCGCTGCGCACCAACGGAAGCGTGCGGTAGGGGATCTGCTCAGCCAACGCGATGATCGTCGAAGCCCGGGTTATCCCAGCGGACGAGACGATCGAGTCGATGACCCGCTGCAGGTCGGTGTTGGAGCGGGCCACGATCCGGCAGAGCAGGTCGCTGGAGCCGGTGATGGTGTGCGCCTCCAGCACCTCGGGGATCGCGGCGAGGTGGGTGGTGACCGGGTCGTGGCCGTGCCGCTGACTGATTTCCAGGGTGACGAAGCTGGTCACCCCGAACCCGATCGCGGCTGGTGAGATCTCGGGGCCGAAGCCTTCGATGACGCCCCGTTCGACCAGCTTGTCCAGCCGGGCCTGGACGGTGCCCCGAGCCACCCCGAGCCGACGGGAGCACTCCAGCACCCCGATCCGTGGCTCCTCGGTGAGCAGTTCGATCAAGCGCACATCGAGTGTGTCCAACTGTACAGACTGCTCACCATTCATGGGTCATGACCATACCGAATGCGCAACCTGACCAGCATTTCTGGCAACAGTTGCCCACCCGGTGCCGGGGCAGCGATCCTCGCCACAAGAACCGACCACGGCGGCCACAAGGCCGGCCGGTACGCGAGGGAGCCCACCATGACCCAGGCGATCGACCGACCCCAGTCGACCGAGGACATCGACGTCGACCGGCTCGTCGGCGCTGTCGACCACGACATCAGCCGCGACCCGTTCCCGGTCCGGGGCCTCGACCACGTGCACTTCCTGGTCGGCAACGCCAAGCAGGCCGCCCACTACTACTCCACCGCGTTCGGCATGACCTGCGTGGCGTACCGCGGCCCCGAGCAGGGCTACCGCGACCACGCCCAGTACGTGCTGACCAGCGGCTCGGCCCGGTTCGTGCTGACCGGCGCGGTGCGCCCGGACGCCGACGGCGCCGAGCACGTGGCCCGCCACAGCGACGGGATCAGCGACATCGCGCTGGAGGTGCCGGACGTGGACGCCGCGTATGCGCACGCCATCGCGCAGGGCGCCACCAGCGTCGTCGAGCCGCACGAGGTGACCGACGAGCACGGCACGGTTCGGATGGCCGCCATCGCCGCGTACGGCGACACCCGCCACACGCTGGTCGACCGGTCCCGCTACACCGGCCCGTTCCTGCCCGGCTTCGTGGCCCGCGGCCCGATCGTGGACCGGCAGCCGATGATCGCCGCCGGCATCCAGCCGAAGCGTTTCTTCCAGGCCGTCGACCACGTGGTCGGCAACGTGGAGCTGGGCCGGATGGACGAGTGGGTCGAGTTCTACAAGCGGGTCATGGGCTTCTCCAACATGGCGGAGTTCGTCGGCGACGACATCGCCACCGACTACTCGGCGCTGATGAGCAAGGTCGTGGCCAACGGCACCCGCAAGGTGAAGTTCCCGCTCAACGAGCCGGCCATCGCGCGTAAGAAGTCCCAGATCGACGAGTACCTGGAGTTCTACCAGGGCCCGGGCGCCCAGCACATCGCCGTCGCCACCAACGACATCGTGGCCAGCGTCGACGCGATGCGCGCCGCCGGGGTGGAGTTCCTGGACACCCCGGACTCCTACTACGAGGACCCGGAGCTGCGCGCCCGGATCGGCAACGTGCGGGTGCCGATCGAGGAGCTGAAGGCCCGCAAGATCCTGGTCGACCGGGACGAGGACGGCTACCTGCTCCAGATCTTCACCAAGCCGGTGCAGGACCGCCCGACGGTCTTCTTCGAGCTGATCGAGCGGCACGGTTCGCTCGGCTTCGGCAAGGGCAACTTCAAGGCGCTCTTCCAGGCGATCGAGAGGGAGCAGGAAGCCCGCGGCAACCTGTAACACTTGCGAGCGTGACGCAGCCTCCGTCGTACCCGACGCCGCCGGTCGGTGGGCCTCAGCCCGCCGCCGGCGGCTTCGTGCCGCCGCCCGGACCACACCCCCAGGGGTACGCCGCGCCGCCGCAGTACGCCCCACCCGGGTACGCCCCGCCGCAGTGGCACGCCGGACCACCCGGCCCGCTGCCCCCGACGCTGAGCCCGAGCGGACAGCCGCTGGCCAGCTTCAGTGACCGACTGCTGGCCTGGTTGATCGACACGGCGCTGGCCAGTGCCGTCTCACTGGCGCTGGCCATGCCGGTCTTTCTCATCCTCTGGTGGCGGATGTTGACCGAGATCACCCAGACCAACCCGGACGGGACTCTCGTGGAGCCCGACCCGGGCACCTTCTTCGTCGGCTTCTTCCTGCCGATCCTGCTACTCCAGCTCGGGCTCCTCGTCCTGATGCTCGGGCTCTACTGGATCTACCACGTGGAGTACCTGAAGCGCGGCGGTCAGACGCTCGGCAAGAAGGTCATGAAGCTGCGCGTGGTGCCGATCGACCCGACCCGCACGCTGGACCGGCGGATGGCTGGCCGCCGGTGGCTGGTGCAGTACCTGGCCGGCTCGCTGGTCCCCGGGTGCAGCTACCTGGACGGGTTCTGGCAGCTCTGGGACAAGCCGTGGCAGCAGTGCCTCCACGACAAGTTCGCTGAAACGGTCGTCGTTAAGGTTGCGTTGTGAGCGAGCCGAGCAAGCGAACCAGCAGGCTGAGTAGCGTGGCGCCTTGCGCCGTCGCGCAGCGAAGCGGAGCGACGGCGTGAGTGTGCAACCGGGCTGGTACGTCGACCCCGCCGACACTGAGACCCGGCGATACTGGGACGGCGAAGGTTGGCTCGGTGCGCCCATTCCCGTCGACGCCACCCCGCCGGACGGCCCACCGCCGGTCGAGCCGCCGCCCGCGCCGGTCACCCCGGCCGCGCCCGCGGTGTCCGCCACTCCCGACCCGGCGTCCGCCGGCCCCACGACCGCAGCACCCGGCTGGCCGCCACACCAGGGCCCACCACCGGAGTACGGCCCACCACCGGGACACGGCCCGGGCTGGGGACCACAAGCCGGCCCTCCCGGTTGGGGGCCGCAGGGTGGTCCTCCCGGCTGGGCCCCACCGGGTGGACAACCCGGCTGGGCGCCTCCGGCCGGTCACCCCGGCTGGGCCGTGCGACCGCCCGAGCCGCGACCGCATGGCCTCGCACTGGCCGGCTACGGCCGCCGGTTCGTCGCCCGGCTGATCGACTTCGGCCTCATCCTCGCGCTGAACGTGGTGGTCAACGGCTGGTTCGTCTGGCGGTTGATCCAGGAGTGGGCGCCGTACTGGGAGGAGCTCTTCCGGCGTGCGGTGCGGGGCGACAGCTCCACCGAGGGCCTGCCGATGCCCGGCGAGCAGGCTGGGTCTCTCCTGGTGGTGATCCTGCTCATCGCCACCGCGCTCTGGCTGGCGTACGAGGTGCCCGTCATGGCCGCTGGTGGGCAGACCATCGGCAAGCGGTTGATGCGGATCCGGGCGGTCCCGATCGCCGCTGACCAGCCGCTGGGCTTCGGCCGGGCGCTGAGTCGGTGGAGCAGCCTGGGCCTGCCGACTCTGCTCTGGTACTGCGGCGGGATCGGTCTGGTGTGGCAACTGGTCGTCGCGCTCTCCCCCCTGTTCGACCACCCGCTGCGCCGCGGGCTGCACGACAAGCGCGCGCAGACGGTCGTGGTCGAGGTCCCCAACACCACCGACCCCGCCCCCTCGAACGACCGCAACCAGCCCTCGGGAGACACCCCATGACCGACTCCGGACGTCACCAGCCGGCGCTGCGGCTGACCCGCGCCGACCTGGACGCGCTGCCCAACTACGTGCCGGGGCGCAGCCCCGCCGACCTGGCTCGGGAGCTGGGCCTGCCGGAGGCCATCAAGCTGGCCAGCAACGAGGTTCCGTACGGGCCGCTGCCGGGCGTGGTGGAGGCGGTCACCGAGGCGATCATGGCCTCGCACCGCTACCCGGACATGGGCGTTGTCGCGCTGCGCGACGCGCTCGCCGAGCGGTACGGGGTGGACGCCGATCGGATCGCCACCGGCTGCGGGTCGGTGGCGCTCGCCGAGCACCTGGTCCGGGCCACCTGCCTGCCCGGTGACGAGGTGCTCTACTCGTGGCGGTCGTTCGAGGCGTACCCGATCATTGCGGCGACCAGCGGCGCGACGAGCGTGCGGGTCCCCAACGACGCCGGGCACGGGCACGACCTGGCGGCGATGGCCGCCGCCGTGACCGACCGGACCCGGGTGATCCTGGTCTGCAACCCGAACAACCCCACCGGCACGGCGCTGCGCCGGGCCGAGCTGGACCGGTTCCTCGACGCGGTACCGGACGACGTACTGGTGGTGATCGACGAGGCGTACCGGGAGTTCGTCAACGACCCGGAGGTGCCGGACGGGCTCGACTACCTGGACCGGCCCAATGTGGCCGTGCTGCGCACCCTGTCCAAGGCGTGGGGTCTGGCCGGGCTGCGGATCGGCTGGCTGGTTGCCCAGCCGGTGGTGGCTGCCGCCATCCGCAAGGTGGCGACCCCGTTCTCCACCAGCACGGCAGCCCAGGCCGGGGCGCTCGCCGCACTGACCCAGGCGGCCGAGATGGAACGCCGCTGCGCGCTGGTCGTCGCCGAGCGGGACCGGGTCACCGAGGCGCTGCGCAAGTTCGTGCCGGATCTGCCGACCAGCCAGGCCAACTTCGTCTGGCTGCCGCTGGCCGACCGAGCCGTGGCGTTCGGCAAGGCGTGCGAGGCGCGCGGGGTGATCGTGCGGCCGTTCGCCGGGGACGGGGTCCGGGTCACCATCGGCACGTCCGCCGAGAACGATGCCTTCCTGGCAGCAGCGGAGGCGGCGCTGGCCTGACGGACGTAAGCGCCATTTTGTCTGCAATCCGACACCGATGGCCCTTTGTCCGATCCTGCGTACTTTGTGCCCTACTTTCCGAAGTAGCCGGACGTGCCGTGGACGCACGCCGGCTCGCCTTCGAGAAAACGGGGTAACGAACAGTGCGTACTGCCAAGATCTGTCTCGCCGGAGCGGCCGCCGCCGCGATGGTGGGTTTCCTCGCGGCGCCGGCCGCCGCCGACCCCACCGACACCACGGCCACCACCTTCGAGGTGCTCGCCGGCACCCTTGACATCGTCGCGCCAACCAACGCCGACCTGGGCGACGGCGCTCCCGGTGGGACCATCACCGGCCAACTCGGCACGGTGACCGTCACCGACTCCCGGGCGTCCGACAACGCCTCCTGGGCGGCCACGGTGACGGCGACGGTCTTCCAGACCGGCGGTAGCTCACCGCCCGAGACGGTCCTCCCGGAGGAGATCGACTACTGGTCCGGCCCGGCGACGGCGACCACCGGCGACGGCACCTTCACGCCGGGGCAGGTCGCCGCCGGCGACGCGGCGCCGCTGTCCAGCGTCACCCCGCTCACCGCGTTCACCCACAGTGGCGGCACCGGCGGCAACACCGCCGCCTGGAACCCCACCCTGGTGGTCAACGTCCCGCTGGACAGCATCGCGGGCATCTACACCGGCACGGTGACGCATTCGGTGGCGTAGCCCCCGGGGGCGGTCGACCATCGCGGTCGCGCTCGCCCTGTTCTGCCTCGCCGGTCCGGGTCTCTCGACCCGGGCCGGCGCGGTCGAACCGGATGCGGGGTCGGACGAGGGCAGCATCGGGATCCGGTTGCTGGAAGCCCCGACCGACCGCCGCACTGACCCCCGGGCGCTGCGCTACATCGTCGACCACCTACCGCCGGGCACCACCATCAAGCGACAACTGCTGATCGCCAATCGCACCGCCGAGACCCGCCGCATCGACGTGTACCCGGCGGCGGCGACCCTGGACGATTCGGAGTTCCGGTTCGGCGAGGGCCGCGCGGCCAACGAGCTGACGTCCTGGATCACCCTCGACCACACCACTGTGAAGGTGGAGCCGTGGGGCGAGGCCCGGGTCCGAGCGACCATCGCGGTGCCGCCGGCCGCCTCACGCGGCGAGCGGTACGGGGTGCTCTGGGCATCCGCCACCTCGGCGGACCGGGCCGGCGGGCAGGTCACCCAGGTCCACCGGGTCGGAGTCCGGACGTACCTCGACGTCGGGCCCGGCGGCGAACCAGCTTCCGACTTCTCGATCGGTGAGTTACGCCCGGCTCGCAGCCCTGAGGGCGAGCCATCGCTGACCATCCAGGTCAGCAACACCGGGGGCCGTGCCATCGACCTCTCCGGCGCGGTCACCCTCACCGACGGACCGGCCGGCAGCCGAGCCGGCCCGTTCCCGGTCGGGCAGGGCGTCACGCTACCGCCGGGTGACTCCGGGCAGGTCGTCGCCCGGCTCCCCGTCGAGTTGCCGAACGGGCCGTGGAAGGTCGAGGTGAACCTGGAGAGTGGGTTGGTGAAGCGGAGCATCACCGCGCAGATCCAGTTCCCCGACGCGGGTCAGGTCGGAAAGCGGGGCAGCGTCGTCTCCCGGATCACCTCCGGCTGGGTCCTGGGGGCGGTCGTCACGGGCCTGCTGCTGGTCACCGGCCTCGCGGTGCTGGCCCGCCGATCCCGTCAGACCGGTCGGCCTCCCACCGGCAGGCCGCGGGAACGGATCCCGGCCGGACGCTGACGCCCCGCTGGCGGGCGTACGTCGGGGCGGGCGTACGTCGGGGCGTACGTCAGACCGGCCGGCGGCGGCGGGCGGCGAGCCAACCAACGAAGAGCAGGGCCCCGCCCAGCCCGGCGAGCAGCAGCGCCGACCCGCCCGAACCGGTGACCGGCAACTGACCACCGTGGCTGGGCGTGGGCTCGGGTGGTGTCGGCGTGGGTGGCGTCGGTGTGGGCGTCGACGCCGGCACGATCTCGAAGGTGACGCCGTCGTCCGTCGACGGCTCGGCCCAGACGACGCTGAGCCCGCGCGCCGATGCGGAGTCGGCGGTCAGCACCGGCGAGACAAACAGCGCGAGGCTCGCGGTCGCGGCAAGCGCGCCGCCCACGAGGTGGTTGGCTGCTGTCCTACCCATGCGCCGACCCCTTCCACTGGAAACCTGAACCGTGAGAAACATACCCTTTCTGGACAAAGGGTATGGACGGGTCGAGTTACCACGTGCCGAACACGCCACGATCAGGTGGCGGCCAGGATCACCGCCTCGGAGGTCAGGTAGTAGCGCTGGTCGTCCCCGTTCGGGTCGACCGGCTTGCGGAGACGTTCGACCGCGAGGTAGCCGTCCTCAGCTGCCACCGCACCAGGTGCCCAGCCCGTCCCATCCGACCCGACGTTGAGCGAGAAGCGGGACAGCTGCGCCCCGGTCGCCGGGTCCAGCGTCACCAGATCGTTCTCCTCGGTCAGCAGGTGCACCCGGCCAGGCTGTGCGGCCAACACCCGTGCCGCGCCCAGATCCGCGGACCGCCACAGCTCGGTGCCCGTACGCGCCGACCGACCCACCGCCACCCCGTCGAACACGACGACCGCCTGCTCGCCGACCAGCGTGGCGCCGGCCGGATCGAGCGCGGGGGCGGCAACCGGCTCGCCGGCACTCAGCAACCAACCCCGGCCACCCGCGTCGCCCGGACCGGCGGTCCGCAGGGCCAGACAGTCCGACCGGCCGGTACGACAGCCGAGCGGAGTCACCACCAACTCGTCCGGAGCATCCGGCGGTCGCCAGCGCTCGCGCACCGCACCAGTCGCCGCGTCCCGGAACTCGACCGTGGCCGGCGCGGTGCAGGTGTCCAGACCAATCAGCTGCCCGGAGGCGGTGGTACCGACGTCGCTGCGGCAACTGCCGGGCAGGTCGACCCGCCACAGCTCCCGACCGCCACTCAACTCGACCCCACGCGCCTGGGCGTCCCCGGTGACGACCAGCACCGTTCGGCCGTCCGGGAGGTCGGTGAGCTGGAGCCCGCGCGGGTCCCAGACGGTGGTCGCACGGGTACGCCGCTGCACCGCCCCACTCGCGGCGGGTTCCGGGCCGTCGGTTCTCCAGAGCACCCGGCCGGTCGGCGCGGCGAGTGCGACGAGTTGGCCATCGGACCACCGGCTGACCACCGTGCTGCCGCTGGCCACGACCCCGGTCAGTTCCGCAGGCCAGCGCCGGTACGACCAGTACGGGGTGGTCCGGTGCCGCCCGTCGACCGGGCGGTCGGCGTAGACCTGGCGGTGTGCGGCGTACACCCGCAGCCTGGCGTCCGCGATCAGCGGGGCGACCGGCAGCCGACCGACCACTCCGGCAGCCGGTCGGGCCGGGGCCGGGTAGTCGGCCCGCGCCACCGTGCTCACCTCTGCCGGCGCGAGCACCCGGTGGACGATGACCGCGACGGCCGCGATCGCGAGCACTGCCGCGACCGCCATCACGAGCCGTCGCCGGCCCCTCGGGAACCCCATGCCGCACCTCCGCCCGGCACCCTACCCAGCGGAACCGGCCACACCCCGCTCAGGTCGCGCGCCGCGGAGGGCGCAGTGACCGGCAGGGGCTCAGGCGGCTTCGACGGAGCCGATGGCACCGGCGGCGATGGCCAGGTCGGCGAGATCACGCCGGAGCGCCACCTCGACCGCCCGCGCGGCGAGCCCGCCGAGGAGTAGCGCCACCACCCGACCGTACGGGGCGGTCGGCACCGCCTCCTGGGTGACGGTGATCGCCGTGCAACCTCGACGGCGACGCCGGACCGGCCGCAGGCTCCAGGTGATCCGGTAATCCACGCCGGCACCGGAGGAACAGAGCACCAGCCGCTGCGGGGCGAGCGCCTCCACCACCAGGAACTCCTCGGTCAGCGTGCCGCCGCCCGGCTGGGCGCGCTCCTCACGCCAGGCCGTGCCCGGCCCGAACGGACCTGGGGTGAGCACTTCGATCGGGCCGGCTCCGGTCAGCCGGGCCGCGCGGCCGGGCAGGTCGGTCAGCAGACGCCAGACATCGACAGCGTGCGCCTCGATGAACCCGGTAACCGCCACCGTCGACATGACACCCTCCCGTGTGCCCGACGGTACGCGGAGTGAGGGCCGGGCGTGGCCCCCGGGACGGAATTTCCTCCAGCCGAAGGCCACGCTGTCCGATCAGGCGATGGCTCGGCACCGGTCGTCGACCGGTGCCGAGGCACCGGTCAGTGTTCGAAGCGACCGGCCCGAATCGCGCCGATGAACGCTGTCCACCCCGGCGGGCTGACCGCGAGCGTGGGGCCGGCCTGGTCCTTGGAGTCGCGGATCGCGACCAGACCCTGGACATCGACCAGGTTGTCCGCCACTTCCACGCAGAGCCCCTGGTCGTTCGAGCGGCTACTGGTACGCCATACCGCGCCCGTAAGATCGTGCATCGTCGTTACCTCCGTGTGCGATGAGATACCCCACCGCTGGCAGCCGGGCATGGCCCGGTGCCGGATCGCGCGGCGAGGCAACGGAATCCGGACGATCAACGGGTCAACCAGGGCCGGCGATCGCACAGCCGGTGCGATCACGGGTCCCATGGACGAGACGGATGGAACGTGCCCGCTCAGCGGGCCGGGCGAACCGTGCCGGTGACCTCGCCGAGGGCGATGGTGGTGCCGTCCGGGCCAGGAGCGGTGGCGGTGATCGTCACCGTGTCGCCGTCGGCGAGGAAGGTGCGGTTCTCGTCACCCACCTTGACCGGCTCGGCCCCGCCCCAGGTCAGCTCCAGGAACGAGCCGACCTGCGATCGGTCCGGGCCGGAGACGGTGCCGGAGGCGTACAGGTCGCCGGTGCGCAGTGACGCGCCGTTGACGGTGAGGTGCGCCAACTGCTGTGCCGGCGTCCAGTACATGGTGGCGAACGGAGGCTCGCTGACCCGCTCGCCGTTCCACTCGACCGCCAGTCGGAGGTCCAGGCCCAGGTGCGGCACGTCCCGCAGGTAGTCGACCACCGGCGGGTCCTGGTCGGGGGCCGGCACGAAGGCAGCGCCGAGCGCGTCCAGCGGCGTCACCCAGGCCGAAACCGAGGTGGCGAAGGACTTTCCGAGGAACGGGCCGAGTGGTTGGTACTCCCAGGCCTGGATGTCCCGGGCCGACCAGTCGTTGACCAGCACCACGCCGAACACGTGGTCGGCGAAGTCGTCGACGGACACCCGATCGCCCAGTGAACTGGGTACGCCCACCACGAAGCCGACCTCGGCCTCGATGTCGAGGCGTACCGATGGGCCCGTGACCGGGCCCTCGGCGGAGGCACGCTGCCCGGTCGGCCGGATCACCGGCGTGCCGGAGACGACCACCGTGCCGGCCCGCCCGTGGTAGCCGATCGGCAGGTGCTTCCAGTTGGGCAGCAGCGGTGGCTGGCCGGGGCGGAAGATCTGCCCGACGTTCGACGCGTGGTGCTCCGAGGAGTAGAAGTCGACGTAGTCGGCCACCTCGATCGGGAGCAGCAGCTCCACGTCGTCGAGGGGCACCAGCAGCGGCTCCACCGCGGCCCGGTGCGCCGGGTCGGTCAGCAGCTCGGTGATCCGCTGCCGCACCGCCATCCACTGCGGACGACCCAGCGCCATGAAGTCGTTGAGGGTCGGCCGGCACAGCGCACCGGCGGCCAGCACCAGCTCGGCGGCCTCCGCCGCAGCCAGGTCGAACACCCATGACCCGATCCGTACGCCGATCCGCGACGGACCCCCGTCGGACCGGAACACCCCGTACGGCAGGTTCGTCACCCCGTACGGCGAACCGTCAACGCCGGTCACCCAGGTCATGCGTCGTAGCCCCCGTTCACCAGCCCCAGCCGGATCAGATCGGTCAGTGGTTCCAGAATGCTGCACGAGCCGAAGCCGACCCAGAGTGGGCGCGGCGCGTCCCGCCGTCCGTTGGCGCGCTCCAGCAGCGGGCGCGGGTCGAGCACGGTCAGCAGCTCGGCGACCGTGCCGACGCCCTCGCCGGCGGCGGCCGCCAGCGTCGCGGCCAGCACGTTGGCGTAGCCGTGGTGGGTGAACCCGGTCTCCGGGTCCAGGTGCCGGACCGCCTGGTGCAGCCCGGCGGTGAGCTTGAACGGCAGGCCCCGGTCGCGGCACGCGCAGATCACCGCGGCCAGCTCGGCTGGCGTGGGGAAGAGCTCGGCGGCCAGCCCACCGGTGCGGAACTTGGCCGCGATCGGCACACCGTCAGTGCGGGCGGCGGCGAGCGCGTCCAGCGCACCCATCAGCCCGAAGGTCAGCGGCAGCTCGGCGTAGACGGCCTCGACGCCCGGCAGCTCATCGGTCACCCGCAGCAGCTCGGCGATGCCGGGAAGGGGGTCCTCGCCTCGCTTGGCGACCGCCACCTCGACCTGGCGGGCGGTGACGCCGTCCGGTGCCAGGAACGAGAGCGCGAACGGCAGGCTCCCGATCCCGGTGTCACCGATCACGCCGACCACCAGGCCCTCGCCGGGGTCGACGAGACCGCTCAGCTCACCGGCCGCCACGTCCGAGGCGGGGATCAGCAGCGGGCCGACCAGGTCGGCGTACCAGGCGGCGCGGTGCTGACGGTGGGCCGCCAGCGCGTCGGGCAGCGCGGCGCTGCCCGGGGGGAAGACGGCGGCGTCGTCCACCAGGCCGTCGAGGAGTGCTGGCACCTGCGTTGACACGGAACAAGAATGTACGGGACGCTACGAGGAACGGACAACAGCGTCCGATTATCGGACGCCCCTGGCCGGTGGACGGGACATATCGGGAGGCGAGATGCCGTATTACCGCAGCGTCGGCGAGGTGCCGCGCAAGCGCCACACCCAGTTCCGTCAGCCCGACGGCAGCCTCTACGCCGAGGAGCTGATGGGCCAGGAGGGCTTCTCCTCCGACTCGTCGCTGCTCTACCACCGGCACGCGCCCACCGCGATCCTGGCCGCCGACGAGTTCACCCCGCCCGCGTTCACCCGGGCACCGAACCTGCCGCTCAAGCCCCGCCACCTGCGCACCCACAAGCTCGACACCGGCGGCGCCGACCCGATCCTCGGCCGGCAGTACCTGCTCGCCAACGACGACGTACGGATCGGGTACGTGCTCGCCGACCGGCCCTCACCGCTGTTCCGCGACGCCACCGGCGACCACTGCCTCTACGTCGAGTCGGGCACCCTGCGGGTCGAGTCCCCGTTCGGGGTGCTCGACGCGGTCGCCGGCGACTACGTCATCATCCCCACCTCGACCATCCACCGGCTCGTGCCCACCGGTGACCAGCCCGTCCGGCTGCTCACCGTCGAGGCGGCCGGGCACATCGGCCCACCCAGGCGCTACCTGTCCGTACGCGGCCAGTTCCTGGAGCACTCGCCGTACTGCGAGCGCGACGTCCGCGGCCCCGACGCCCCGCTGCTCGTCGACGGCGAGGAGGTCGAGGTGCTGGTGCGCCACCGGCGCGGCTGGACCCGTTACGTCTACGCCAACCACCCGTTCGACGTGGTCGGCTGGGACGGGCACCTCTACCCGTGGGCGTTCTCCATCCACGACTTCGAGCCGATCACCGGCCGCATCCACCAGCCCCCGCCGGTGCACCAGACCTTCCAGGGCCCCAACTTCGTCATCTGCTCGTTCGTGCCCCGCAAGGTCGACTACCACCCGGATGCGATCCCGGTGCCGTACAACCACCACAACGTCGACTCCGACGAGATGCTCTTCTACACCGGGGGCAACTACGAGGCCCGGCGCGGCTCCGGCATCGAGCAGGGCTCGATCTCCCTGCACCCGTCCGGTTTCACCCACGGACCCCAGCCGGGTGCCGCCGAGCGATCCATCGGCGCGGACTACTTCGACGAGTTGGCCGTCATGGTCGACACCTTCCGCCCCCTGGATCTCTGCGACGCCGCCAGCAGTTGCGAAGACGAGGGCTACGCCTGGACCTGGGCACGCCGCGTCTAGGTCCCGCGTCCCCGGTAGGTCCGGCGATCTTGCAGGTTCGGTCGCCGTTTTGCGTGGCATGCCCCTTAGGTCGGGGCAGAAAGTGCAAGATCGCGCAGGCGGGGGCCGCGTTCAGGAGCGGATTGCGGTGCGGGTGAAGACGGCGAACTCGGCGATCGCCGTGACGGCGACGGCCAGCACCAGTGGCCACGGCGAGCCGACCACCGCGTACGCCAGCAGCAGCACCGGCGCGGCGGCCACGGCGTAGATCGCCAGGGCCATCGCCCGGTCCGAGTGCAGCATGGCGGGCAGGACGCTCCGGGTCAGTCCCGGCAGCCGGGCCGCGAGCTGCCAGACGACGATCCCGCCGGTGAGCGCGGCGAGAACCGCCAGGATTCGGGAGAACCCGTCGCTCATCGACGCCGCGAACGCGACCAGCACCGCCGCCAGCAGCGACCAACCCGCGCCGTAGAGCACCAGGCGGTGCAGTCCGTACGCGAGGGTCCGCGGCGAGTCGATTCGGCTCGGGCTGATCGTCACGGCCTCGGCGACGTGTTCCAACGCCTCCGACCAGCGGCGCTGCTCCAGTCGCATGACACCCACGTCGTGGCCGGCCTCGGCGATGCGCGGGTCGAGCCGCAACGCCTCCCGGTAGGCCCTCTCAGCCAGGTCGAACAGGTCCAGCCGGGCGGCGACCAGGCTGAGCACCAAATGCGCCTGCGGCTCCTCCGGGGCCAGTTCGACGCCGCGCCACGCCGCGTTCACTGCGGGCTGGCCGTTGCGGGCCCCGGCCAGGATCGCCGCCGCGCTCCGTTGGGCGTACGCGTCGGCCGGGCCGAGGGCGAGGATCCGGTCGGCGGTGGCGGCCGACTCGGAGTAGCGCTCCAGGTCGGCCAACGCCATGCCCCTGGCGACCAGCGGCGGGAGTGCCTCCGGTGCGGCCGCCACGGCCGTGTCCGCGGCGGTGAGCGCCTCGGCCGGACGGTCGGCGGCCAGGTGCACCCGGGCCAGCATGGTGAGGGCGTCCACGTCATCCGGCTGTAGGGCCAGCCCGTAGGTCAGCTCACCGGCCGCCTCGTCGTGACGGCCGAGTTCGGCGAGAAGTTGGGCCCGCTGGACGTAGCCGTCGGCGGCGGACTGATCGGGGGCGGGGTCGCTGGACATCGCGGCGAGCTTAGGCGGCCGGCGCATCGTACACCAGCGCCACCGCGACGCCGGCCAACCCTTCCTCGCGCCCCGTGAAACCGAGCCCGTCGGTGGTCGCGGCGGAGAGGGTGACCGGGGCGCCGACGGCTGCGGAGAGCACCTCCTGTGCCTCCGCACGGCGCCGGCCGATCTTGGGGCGGTTGCCGACGACCTGCACGGACACGTTGCCGATCTCCAGGCCGGCGGCGCGTACCCGGCGGGCCGTCTCGGTCAGCAGGGCGACCCCGGACGCGCCGGCCCACTCCGGCTCGCCCACCCCGAAGGCGGAGCCGAGATCACCGAGGCCGGCGGCGGAGAGCAGCGCGTTGCAGGCGGCGTGCGCGGCCACATCGGCGTCCGAGTGCCCGGCGAGGCCGTCCTGGTCGGGCCAGAGCAGGCCGGCCACCCAGCAGGGCCGGCCGGGCTCGAACGCGTGCACGTCGGTGCCGATGGCCACCCGGGGAACGATCATGATCAAAGGGTACGCGTCAACCGGCGGCGGCAAGCAGATGCTCCGCCAGAGCCAGGTCGAACGGTCGGGTGATTTTCAGGGCGTACTCGGAGCCCGGCACGCAGCTCACTGTGATGCCCTGCTTCTCGACAAGCCCGGCGTCGTCGGTGAGAGAGTCACCGGCGGCGGCGTGCGCGGCGCTCAGGACGGCCCGGCGGAAACCCTGCGGGGTCTGCACCGCGCGCAGGGCGGAACGGTCGACGGTGCCGAGCACCACCTCGCCGGCACCGACCTCCTTGATCGTGTCGACGACCGGCAGGACCGGGATCACCGCGTCACACCCGTCACGGACCGCCGCCGCGACGGACTCGACCAGCTCAGGCGGGGTGAGCGCGCGGGCGGCGTCATGCACCAGGACGATCGTCGGACCGGCGGGCACCGCAGCCAACGCTGCGGCCACCGACGCCTGCCGTTCCGCACCGCCTGCTACCACGATCACCGGCGCAACCAGGGCCAGCAGCTCGCGGACAGCTTCCACCTCGGCGACCGGCGCGGCCACCACGATCGTGTGCACCGAAGGTGCGGCGGCCAGCCGACGCACGGCGTGCACCAGGAGCGGCTCGCCGGCGAGCAGGCGCAGCGCCTTCGGTCGGCCGGGGCCGAGCCGTACGCCGGCACCCGCCGCAGGCACGAGGACCGCGACGTCACCGCGCGGATTGAGCTGCGCGGTCACGTCGCGGTCCTCGGTGGTTTCTTCGCTACTTAGTGGGTACGACGATGCTGTGCGGACTAGGCCTCGGTGAGGACCTTGTCGAGCAGCATCTCCGCCTCATCCTTGGTGCTCTTCTCCGCCAGCGCGACCTCGCCGACGAGAATGTCGCGGGCCTTGGCCAGCATCCGCTTCTCGCCCGCAGAGAGGCCCCGCTCCCGCTCCCGGCGCCACAGGTCGCGGACGACCTCGGCGACCTTCAGCGGATTGCCGGAAGCCAGCTTTTCCAGGTTGGCCTTGTAACGCCGCGACCAGTTGGTCGGCTCCTCGGTGTGCGGAGCCCGGAGAACGTCGAAGACCAGGCCGAGGCCCTCTTCGCCGACCACCTCGCGCACACCCACGATCTCGGCATTCTCGGCGGGCACCCGGACCGTCAGGTCACCCTGCGCGACCCTCAGGACGAGGTATTTCTTAGGCTCGCCCTTGATGATCCGAGTCTCGATTGCCTCGATGAGTGCGGCCCCGTGGTGGGGGTAAACAACGGTCTCGCCGACACTGAAAACCATAGGTTCGAAACCCCTTTCGCTGTGTCTAGGGTAACACGGTCAGGCACCGATGTCTCTCCGATGTCCTGACCGTTGGCGCAGCTCAGGGGCCCTGTGAGAGGTCTTGCTTCAGCTTGACAGGCGGTCAAACCAATGGTTCGAACACGCTCCGTAACGCACGGATGACTGCCCGGTGCGAGTGAACAGAACGTCGAGATCAAGGGCTATGCGCTCCTCCCATGGTAGCCCGGCCGGCGGGACTACGCCCAGGTCTAGCGGGAGGTGCCCCTGGTGCGCGACCCTGGAGACCGAGCCGCAAGCCGCTCTCGAGACGCTTTCAGGGGGTCCGATGGGCAAGCCGGATGCAGAGGGCCACGGGCCAGCCGACGGCCTGCCCGGCCTGCCGCCCGCGTGGGGCCGCGTGGTTGTCCCCGACGACGCCTCCGCGCTCGCCGCCGAGGCCGCCCAGATCCGCCGCGAGCTGCGCAGGGCCACCGGCCTGCCCGGCACCCACCGGGCTCTGGGCCTGCCCTTGTTGGTTCTGCTGGTGGCGGTCCTCACCACGCTGACCGGTCTGCTCGTGGTCACCTGGCCACGAGCCAGCCGCGGCACCGACCGTCCGACCCCGGCTCCCTACTCGCCACCCGCCACCCTCACCGGGCGGGCGCTGCCCGCACTGGACCTGGTCGACGGGAGCCAGGTGCCGGTGCCACTGCGCGGCCTGCTGCCCGCCATGATCATCCTGCTGGACGGCTGCCCCTGCCCGGATCGCGTCGCCGGCGCCCTGGCGGCTGCGCCAGCCGGTGTCTCCGTGGTCACCGTCACCGGAGGAAGGACGGTCCCCGCCGGGCCGACCAACCAGCGGCAGGCCCGCGCGCTGGCCGACCCCGCCGGTGGGCTGCGCTCGTTCCTGGGCCAACCGGCCCGTCCCGGCACCGCGACCGCCCTGCTGGTCGACCGCGCCGGCACGGTGACCCGGGTGCTGCCCGACCTGGGACCGGTCGAGACGTACCGGGAAGACCTGACCGCCCTAGCCCCCTGACCGCGGCAGGACGTAACCCGCACTACCGCGCCGATCTTGCAGTTCCGGTCGCCGAGATGCGCGGAATGCTCCCTATGTCGAGGCAGCAACTGCATGATCGCGAGGCCGGGCTCGCTGGGGGCTAGCGGGGCAGGGTTACCAATTGCGCCTCGACGTCGATCTCGCGGTCCCCTGCCGGCGACAGCGACACGCGGAACGGCTTGCCGTACGAGAGCACCTCTGCGCTGGCTACCGCGCCATCGCAGTCGATCTCGAACGGCCCGGTGAACCCGGCCCCGGAGATCGTCACCACCATGGTGCCCGGCCTGGTGCACCGATACTGCAGAAGCTGACGGGAGTCGCCACCCGCCGCCTGCCGGACGATGCGCTGCCCCGGGGCGAGTGCCGTCCGCTCCCGCCAGAGCGTCTCGCGGAAGTCGGGCAGATCGCCCTCGAAGAAAAGCGCGGCCGGATCACCCTCGATGTCAGTGATCATGCCCGTGGCCGGGTCGATCTCGGTTCGCACGACCTCGTCCTGCCCGAACAGATAGACCGTCCCCCGCGCATCAGGCGACCCAGCTGCCACCGCGCGGTCCAACGCGGTGCTGACGGTCTGCTCCGCGCTCGGCACCACCGTCGGAGGAGTGGCCGGCCCCGCCGTCGGCGCGGGCGCGGCCGCGTGCCACCACCAGCCACCGACGGCCAGGACTGCCATCGCAGCGCCGAACAGGACCGCCGACCGCAGCCGGTCGTCCGCCGTGGGATCCATGAGGCGAGCGTACCGGCCGCGTCACGAGGCGATCAGTCCTGTCGATCGAGCAGGGCCGCGTAGAGGGTGAGACCGGGGCCGAACGCCAGCATGACGATGCGCCGAGCCGCCGGCGTCGCACGGCCCAGCCGGTCCAGGATCAGCAGCACGGTGGGCGACGAGCAGTTGCCGTGTTCGTCGAGCGTCGCCCGGGACGCCGCCAGCCCCTGCGGGGGCAGCTCCAACTCACGCTCGACCACGTTGAGGATCCTCGGGCCGCCCGGGTGCACCGCCCAACCGTCCACCTCGGAACGTTTGGTGCCGTGCCGGGCCAGGAGGTCGTCGACGAGCCCGCCGACATGCCTCGACAGCACCTGCGGCACCTTCGGTGACAGCCCCATCCGGAAACCGGTGTCGGTGACGTCCCAGGTCATGTGGTCGGCCGTGGAGGTGTCCGTGATCGCGGTGACCTCACGCATCGCGTACCCCGGACCACCCGGCACGACCACGGCGGCGACCGCCGCGTCCGAGAAGAGCGCGTGGGACACGATCTGCTGGGTGTCGACCCTGGCGCTGGACGGTTGGATGTGCAGGCTGGTCAGCTCCGCGCAGAGCAGCAGCGCCGGTCGGCCCCGGGCGGTGACGAAGTCACTCGCCGCGCCGAGCCCTGGCAGCGCCGCGTAACAGCCCATGTGACCGATGAACATCCGCTGGGTGTCCGCCGCCATGCCGAGGTCCCGGGCGAGCAGGATGTCCAGCCCGGGGGTGGCGTACCCGGTGCATGAGCAGACGATGAACAACCCGATGTCGCCGGCGCCCAGCCCGGCGGCAGTCAACGCACGGCCCACCGCCTCCTTGCCCAGGGGCAGGGCCTCCACCTGATAGCGGCGCATCCGGCGCTCGGTCGGCCAGTCCGAGACGTCCTCCAGAAGAGGATTGACCGCAGCCTGCCGTCGGGTCACCCCCGAGTTCGCGAAGATCCGCTGGGCCAACGACCGGGTGGTGCCGGAGAAGTGCCGGGAGAAGAAGCTTTCCCACAACTCGTCCTGCGAAGCGGACGGCGGCTGTGCCACCCCGAGCCCCGCGATCACTGGTACGGACACGATCCCCACCTCTCGTCAGACGCTGTCCTCCCCCTGGCCGTCCCACCAGCCACCCCGGCCGGTCTGTCTCCCGCGCGAGGGCCGCAAGGCCGGCTCACCAACGCGGTGCCGATCCGTCACGATCCGGGTCGCCGCCCAGCGCGGCGATGCCGAGCCAGTCGGCGCAGACGTCCGACGTGGCCGGATGCAGCGAACCGCAGCGGGCATCGCGGTAGAGCCGTTCCAACGGATGACCACGGCGGGTCGCCGAGGTGCCCGCCGCCTCCAGCACCGACGCCGCCACCTCGGCGGCCGTCGTGCCGGCGAGCAGCTTCGCCCGCCACACCCAGCGGTTGGTCTCTTCGTCGCCCGGCGCCTCGTCCACCCGGCGGGCCGCCTCGGTGACCACCAGCTGCGCGGCCGCCGTCGCCGCGTCCGCCCGACCCAGTCGGGCTCGCACCGCGGGCAGGCCAGCCAGGTTGCGGGCGTTGAGATGCTCGGCCGCCGCGTCGATCGCCGCCCGGGCGACCCCCACGTAGACGGCCGCGTAGCTGGCCACCAGCCAGTGCGGCATGAGCTGGGCGACCACCAGCGCCAGCCCCTCCACCCCGCCGAGCAGCCGGTCGGGCGGCACGGTGACGTCCAGGTGCAGGTCGTGTGAGGAGGTGGCGCGCATGCCGAGCGCGTCCCAGGTCGGCTCCACGGTCAGACCATCGCCGGCCGGCACCAGGAACTGCGACACAACCGACTGGTCGGCAGCGCTTCGGGCCGCGACCAGGTAGCCGTCGGCGTGCCCGGCGCCGGAACAGAACGTCTTGCTGCCCTTGAGATGCCAGCCCTCGTCGGTCGCCTCGTAGACCGTGCTCAGCTGCGAAAGCCGGGCACCGGCGCCACGCTCACTCATCGCGACCGCGTACCAGGAGCCCTGCGCCGCTGCGGTGAGCAACCGGTCCCGGGCGGCCAACGCCTCGTCCGGCACGCCCAGCGCCTCGGCCAGTTCCTCGGTGACCGCGCCCAGCGCACCGGTCACCGAGGCGTGCATGTTGAACACCAGGGCTGTCGCTCCGTTGCCCCGGGCAAGCTCAGTGGCCACTGCGGCGTACTCGGCGAAGGTGGCTCCCAGGCCACCCAGCGCCCGCGGCACCATCAGCCCGAACAGGCCGGCCTCCCGCAGGTCCCGGAAGTCGTCCACCGGAAAGGAACCGTCCCGGTCGTGCTCCGCCGCCCGCGCGGCGAACCGCGGCGCCAACCGGCGGGCCGCCTCAAGCGCGTGCACCGTCATATCGCCCCCTTCTCGGCGTCCCTTACCCCCGCCACGACCCGACTATCCGTTTCGGACTCCCAGGCCCTGGTACAAGACTGCAGTGGAACGGGTGGGAACGATGCGCGGCGCGCGGCCGGAGTGCACCGCATTGGAAGTTCGGGTCGCCCGGGCGCGGCGCAGCAGCCAGGCAACCAGGCCGCCGACCTGCGGACGGATGCCCCGCAGCCGCAGATCGACGCCGTGCCGAGCGCATTCGGCAACCAATGCACGGGCGTCCACGAACAACCGCGGATCGTGGATGCCGCGCGGCACCGTCGGCAGCCGCTCGGCGATCCGCACCGCGACGAGCCGGGCCAGCGCCGTGTCGTTCAGGGTGTCCAACACCAGCAGGCCGCCCGGGCGCAGCAGCCGGCACGCCTCGGCCACCACGCGCGGCCAGGCCGGCACATGCTCCAGCAGTTCGCCCGCGGAGACCACGTCGGCGCAACCGCCCGGGAGCGGGACCGCGGTGGCATCGCCCTGGATTACGCGCACCCCGTGCTCGGCTGCCTGGACCAACGCCGAGCGGGTCAGATCGACCCCGACGTGGCGGTAGCCCTTGCCGATCAGGTGCGGCGCGAGCAGACCGGCGCCGCAACCCAGATCGACCAGCAACGCGTCGGGACGGGTGGCCGGTGGCACCAGCGCCGCGCGGGCCTCAGCCAGCCAGTGCAGCATCGCGAACGCGCCATCCGGCCGCCACCACTCACCGGCCAGGTCGTCGTACTGGCGCGGATCGTTACGCGGCAGCACCCTGGGATCGGTGGACGCCGCGGCCGCAGCCACGTCTCGCATGGCACCGAGCGTGGCACGACTGCTCGGTAACGACCAGACTTCCCTTATGTCGTCGAGGGTGTTAGGGCTGGTCAGAGCGAGCCATCCGGAACCGGCCGCAGCGGTCACCACGGTTGCCGGTCTGCTGGCATGGGGGGTGGGCCACCGGCCGACCGGAATCGTCTCGGTGGTGCTCGCCGTGCTGGCCAGCCAGCTCGCCGTCGGCTGGACCAACGACGCACTGGACGCCGAGCGGGACGCCACTGTGGGGCGTACCGACAAGCCGGTCGCCGCTGGCGCGGTCGGCCGGCGCACCACGGCCTGGGCTGCGGCGGCGGCCGCGGTGGCCTGTCCGTTGCTGGCGCTGACCACGAACCCGACGGCGGCGTTCTGGCTGACCGTGGCCCTGGTCTCGGCGCTGCTCTACGACTGGCCGCTCAAGGCCACCGCGTTCTCGGTGCTGCCGTACGCCGTCTCCTTCGGCGCGCTGCCCGCCTTCGTGGTGTTGGCGCTACCCGGTCAGCCAACTCCGCCGGCCTGGCTGTTGGCGGCGGCGGCGTGCCTGGGAGCCGGCGCGCACTTCGCCAACGTGCTGCCCGACCTGGCCGACGACGCTCGGACCGGGGTGCGCGGCCTGCCACACCGCCTGGGCGCCGCCGGCAGCCGGGCGGCGGCGGCCGGTCTGCTCCTCGCGGCGACGGCGACCCTGGTCCTCGGGCCACCCGGGCCGCCGTCGGCGGTCGGGATGGCGGCGGTCGGCACGGCCGCCGTGGTGCCGCCGCTGAGCTGGTACGCCGGACGCTCGGCCGTCCGGGCCGGCCGGCGGCCGGTGTCCGCGTTCCGCGCGGTGATGCTGGTGGCCCTGATCGACGTGGTTCTGCTGGTGGCGAGCGGTCGGGTGGTGTGAACGGCGCCCGAGCAGGTGGCATTGCCGGGTCCGCGTGCGGGCCTCGATCAGTCCCAACTACCCTGGAGCGCGGTCTGCGCGGGTATGGCCACCGTGCCCGGCGTACGACCCGGGTGGGGATTGTGACGAGGAGGACCGACGTGACGCGCTCGATCAGGGGATCCCGGCGGGCGGCCCTGTTGTTGTCCGGGATTGCGGCGGCCAGCCTGCTGGCCTCCGGATGCGGCACCGGTCAGATCGCCGAGACCGCGTTGAAGGAGCCGTCGGTCCAGGGCGTCAGCCTCACGACCAGCAACGGATCCTTCTCCGTGCGTGGCCTGCTGGTGGACTACCCGGGCCTTGAGGGCTACCGGGCCGGCCAGGACGCTCCGCTCAGCGCCGTGATCTACAACGACTCCAAGGAGACGGTCACCGTCACCGTCACCACCGAGAGCGCCCGCGAGGTCGTGATCAGCGGCGGCTCGGCGAGTCCGTCGCCGTCCGCCTCGGAGTCCGCCTCCGCCAGCCCGTCCCCATCCGGCTCGCAGAGCCCGTCGACCTCCACGTCCGGCTCGGCCAGCCCGTCGGCGACCCCGTCCGAGACCGGGTCGTCCTCGGCCACCCCGTCCGCCCCGGAGTCGGCGCGGGCGTCGGGCTCGGCCAGCCCTGCCGCCCCGGGTCAGCCGGCCCGGATCGAGTTGGCTCCGCTGAGCTACATCCAGCTCAACTCCGAGGCCACCACGCAGCTCCGGCTGATCGGCCTGACCGAGGCGCTGCGCTCCGGTCAGAACGTCTTCGTGACCTTCGACTTCGGTAACGGCAACACGGTGACCGGCCAGGCGCCGATCGCGGTGCCGCTCACGCCGGCGGCACCCCCCTCGCCGATCATCGAGCGCGAGGGCGGCTACGAGGGCGACGAGGGCGGCACGACCCACGAGTGACCCGACCTGCACATCGACAAACACCCCGGCGTGGTGACCACCACGCCGGGGTGTTTTCGTCGTACGCGAGGACTAGCGTCCTGATGTGACCACCTCTCGATCGACCCCTCCTCCGCGTGCCGGCACGGCCGGCGCCGCTCGTGGTCGGTCCACCACCCGCGAGCCGCGTCCGGCCTACGAGTGCGACGCCTGCGGGCACCAGCCGCCCAAGTGGGTGGGGCGCTGCCCGGAGTGCGGCGAGTGGGGCGCGGTGGTTGAACGCACGGTCACCGGCCCGACCGTCTCCGGTCGGGTGGTCAGCTCCCGCATGCCGGCCGAGCCGGCCCGGCCGATCGCCACCATCAGCGCCGCTCCGGCCCGCGCCCGTCCCACCGGGGTGAGCGAGCTCGACCGGGTGCTCGGCGGCGGCCTGGTCCCCGGTGCCGTGGTGCTGCTCGCCGGTGAGCCCGGCGTGGGCAAGTCGACCCTGCTGCTGGATGTGGCGCAGCAGTGGGCGGTCGGCGCCGGCAGCCCCTCGCTGGTGGTCAGTGGGGAAGAGTCGGTCAGCCAGGTGCGCCTACGCGCCGAGCGGATGGGCGCCCTGCACGACAAGCTCTACCTTGCGGCGGAGAGCGATCTGGCCTCGGTGCTCGGGCACCTCGACGCGGTCAAACCGGGCCTGCTGGTGCTCGACTCGGTGCAGACCATCTCGACCACCGGCACCGAGGGGGTGCCCGGCGGGGTGACCCAGGTGCGCGCGGTCACCTCCGCGCTGGTCTCGGTCGCGAAGGAGCGGGGCATCGCCACCGTGCTGGTCGGGCACGTCACCAAGGACGGCCAGGTGGCCGGGCCTCGGGTGCTGGAGCACCTGGTCGACGTGGTTTTGTACTTCGAGGGCGACAAGCATTCCTCGCTGCGCCTGGTGCGCGGCGTGAAGAACCGGTTCGGCGCGGCCGACGAGGTCGGCTGCTTCGAGATGCACGAGGGCGGCATCAGCAGCCTGGCCGACCCGTCCGGGCTGTTCCTGACCCGCTACGCGGAGCCGGTTCCGGGCACCTGCGTGACCGTGGCCATGGAGGGGCGGCGGGCCCTGGTCACCGAGGTGCAGGCCCTGATCGGCGCGACGGTGGCCGGCTCTCCCCGACGCACCGTCTCCGGCCTCGACTCGGCACGACTGGCGATGGTGCTCGCGGTGCTGCAACGGCGCACCGAGCGGCTGACCCTGCACGACCGGGAGGTCTTCGCCGCCACGGTGGGCGGCATCCGGGTGGTGGAGCCGGCCGCCGACCTGGCGGTCGCGTTGGCGGTCGCCTCCGGCGGGCTCAACCTGGCCATCGCGCCGCACCTGGTGGCGATCGGTGAGGTGGGTCTGACCGGCGAGGTGCGCCGGGTCGGTGCGGTGCCGCGCCGGCTGGCCGAGGCGGCCCGACTGGGTTTCAAGGTGGCTCTGGTGCCGCCCGGTTGCGGCCCGGCCAGCACCGGCGCCGGTCCCGAGCAGATGCGGGTGACCGAGGTCACGGACGTCCGTTCAGCGCTGCACCATGCGGCTCGCGCGTCCGCCGAGTGACGCACCGTGCCGACGGGGGCGGCGATTCCGGACAGCACGTCGCAAGCGGGAAAAGGTTGGAAGGGCCGCATCGTGACACATCACAGTAACCACGACAGCACCCACCGCACGGCAGTCCGTAGACTGTGCCCGTGCCGATCGACCGCGATACCACCAAGCCAGCCGGCGCGCCGCCCCAGGCCCGCACCGGCGCCGTGGGCTCGCCCGCCCGCCCGATCAGCGTGAGCGTGACTGCGGGAGCCGCCGGGGGGACCGGGGATCCGCTGCGGGCCAACCTTGCCCTGATGGCCCCCGGCACCGCCTTGCGCGACGGTTTGGAGCGCATCCTGCGCGGCCGCACCGGCGCGCTCATCGTGCTCGGCTACGACAAGGTCGTCGAGGGTCTGTGCACCGGCGGCTTCGCGCTGGATGTGGAGTTCTCCGCGACGCGGGTGCGAGAGCTGTGCAAGATGGACGGCGCCGTCGTGCTCTCCAGCGACGGCACCAGGATCGTCCGGGCAGCCGTGCACCTGATGCCCGACCCGTCCATCCCGACGGAAGAGTCCGGCACCCGGCACCGCACCGCCGAGCGGGTGGCCCGGCAGACCGGCTACCCGGTCATCTCGGTCAGCCAGTCCATGCGGATCATCAGCCTCTACGTCAACGGTCAGCGGCACGTCCTCGACGACTCGGCGGCGATCCTCTCCCGGGCCAACCAGGCGCTCGCCACCCTGGAGCGCTACAAGCTCCGGCTGGACGAGGTCTCCGGCACTCTCTCCGCACTGGAGATCGAGGATCTGGTCACTGTGCGGGACGCGGTGGCCGTGGTGCAGCGACTGGAGATGGTTCGCCGGATCGCCGACGAGATCGCCGGATACGTGGTGGAGCTGGGCACCGACGGCCGCCTGCTCGCCCTGCAACTCGACGAGCTGATGGCCGGCGTGGACGCCGACCGGACGCTGGTCATCCGGGACTACCTCCCGGTCGGCCGCAAGTCGCGCACCCTGGACGAGGCACTGGTCGAGCTGGACCTGCTCGGCGCCACCGAGCTGATCGACCTGGTGGCGGTGGCCAAGGCGATCGGCTACCCCGCCGCGTCCGACGCACTGGACGCCGCGGTCAGCCCCCGAGGCTTCCGACTGCTGGCCAAGGTGCCCCGGCTGCCGGTGGCGGTGGTCGACCGCCTGGTCGTGCATTTCGGCAGCCTTCAGCGGCTGCTCGGCGCGACCGTCGAGGATCTGCAGGCCGTCGAAGGGGTCGGTGACGCCCGGGCTCGCGGCGTCCGCGAGGGGCTGTCCCGGCTGGCCGAGGCATCCATCCTGGAGCGGTACGTCTGATCCGGCTCAGCCGGTGACGGTGAGCTTCACGCCCGCGCTGAGCTTCGTGCCAACCCGGGCGAACACCTGGTACGCCCCGAGCGGCGGAAACGGCCCGGCGGCCAGCCCACTGCCGTCGCACCGGCTGGCGTCCCGACCGTTCCACACCACCTGGTAGGAGCGCTCGAAGTTCGGCGTGAAGGACTGCGGGTCCGAACCCTGGACCTTGCCGCAGGTGTCCGACGACCAGATCTTCTCGGCACCGGACTTGATGAAGATCTCCTGCAGGTCGGCGCCGACGTTCCGACTGCACGTCCGGTCCGACGTGTTCTTCACTTTGAGTTGCAGGTCGACCGTCGCCCCGCGCTGGACCGAGGTTGGACTCGCCACCGAGACCACGCTGATCTCCGCGTCGGTGCAGGTGCTGTCGTCCTCCGAACCGGCGGCCGCGCCCAACGGAGGCTCGTTGCTGGTGATCGCGGGGCTCGGGTTCGTCGCACCTGCGTCGGCGGACGTCGCCGGCGCACCGGTCTGTGGTGTCAGCATCGGCCCACTCGGCCCCGGAGACGCGGCGGACGTCGGTGCCGAGGATGGCGGCGCGCCCGCCTTCTTGCCCCCGTCGGAACGACCCGAACCGGTGCAGGAGTAGAGCAGGACAATCAGGAAGAGAAGACCCGCTCCGAGTACGACGGCGCGACGCCGCCAGTACACGGCGGGTGACAGAGGGCCGACCGTCAGACGCATGATGCCCTCCACCGTAGCCGCGCTACGCCCGCCAGTGCGACGCGACGCGCCGGAGCCACGCCGGGGCACACGCGAGACGGTCCATTCAGGACGGACGCGTCGATCGTGGGTTGGCCGCTCAGAGGTAGACCTTGCGCTGATAGACGGCGTGCGCGCCGGCAACCCGGTCCAGAAAGAGCAGCCCCGCGCAGTGGTCGATCTCGTGCTGCAACGCCCGCGCCTCGAAGCCGTCGGTAACCAACCGGACCGGCTCGCCGGTGCCAGGCAGGTCACCCTCCACCACCAACCGACTGGCCCGCTTCACGTCCCCGGTCAGGTCCGGCACCGACATGCACCCCTCCCGGCCCGGTTTCCACCGGGTCGCCTCGACCACCCGGGCATTACAGAGCACGAAGGTGCCATGCACCGTGACCGCCTTCGGATGCCCGGTCACATCGACGGCGAAGACTCGAGCGCCCACCCCGACCTGTGGCGCGGCCAGCCCAACGCAGCCCGGCGAGACTCGCATCGTCGCGACCAGGTCGGCCGCGAGCTGGACCGTCTCCTTCGCCGTCGGATCAACCTCGTCGGCGGCCCGGCTCAGCATCGGATGCGGGGCGGACACCACCGCCCGCACCGCACCCGGCACGACCAGCGACTCCGGCGTCCAATCGCCCAGACCGGCGTACGTGTCGCCGTCCGGCCCGCTCTCCTCGCCGGTCACAACAGATCCGGGTCCGCTGGCCGGAGGGTGACCTCCACGCCCAACTCGGCGGCCGTCCGGTGCAGCCGGTCGATCAGCGTGTCGGCCACGCCGGCCGGCAACTCGACCTCGGCCAACACCACGTAGAGCGAACCGGCCAACCGCGTACTCAGGTCGGTGACATTACCGCCGGCGTCGACCAGCACCCGGGTCATCGCCGCGACAATCCCCATCCGGTCCGAACCGTGCACCGCCATCACGAACGGCTCACCCGCCGCAGGCACCTCGCCGTCGGGGGTGACCGCGCGTACCGTCGCCAGCAGTTGACCCTCGGCGGCCAGCGGCGCAAGCGCGGCCTCGACCTCGGCGGCGGCCGGCCCGGTGCAGATGAGGGTCATCGCGAAATGCCCCCGCAGCCGCGTCATCGTGCTGTCGGTGAGGTTCGCGCCCAGTCGGGCCAGCACCTCGGCGACGTCGGCCACGATGCCCGGCCGGTCCCGACCGATGACGGTGATCGCGAGCTCGTTCATCAGGGCATTCTCCCCGACCCGTCGGGCGCCGCCGTGGCACCCCGCCCGAGCCGCCCACCCAGCGGGATCCCACCGCGTGACATCATCGACGGCGCCATGACTCAACCCGATTTCGCCACCCTGGTCAGCCGATGGTTCCAGCAGCACGCCCGTGACCTGCCGTGGCGTGAGCCCGGGGTCAGCCCGTGGGCCATCCTGGTCAGCGAGGTCATGCTCCAGCAGACGCCCGTGGTCCGGGTGGTGCCGGCCTGGCAGGCATGGTTGGCCCGCTGGCCGGACCCGGAAGCGTTGGCGGCGGACACCCCCGCCGAGGCGATCCGGATGTGGGGACGCCTCGGCTATCCCCGCCGGGCGGTCCGGCTGCGGGAATGCGCGGTCGCGATCGTGGACCGGCACGGCGGCCAGGTGCCGGACCGGCTGGAACAACTGCTGGCACTGCCGGGAGTCGGCACCTACACGGCGCGGGCGGTGGCGGCATTCGCGTACGGGCAGCGGCACCCGGTGGTGGACACCAACGTGCGCCGGGTGGTTTCCCGGGCCGTGGCCGGCGAGCCGGACGCCGGGCCGGTCACCCGGCCAGCCGACCTGGTCGCTACCGAGGAACTACTCCCGGCGGAACCAGCCGCGGCGGCGCTGGCCAGCGCCGCGTTCATGGAGCTGGGCGCGGTGATCTGCACGGCCCGGTCACCGCGGTGTACGGCCTGCCCGGTCGAGTCGGTCTGCGCGTGGCGGGCCTCCGGCCAGGAGGCGCCAGCGGGGCCAACCCGCCGACCCCAGCGGTACGCGGGCACCGACCGGCAGGTACGCGGCCTGCTGCTCGGGGTGCTCCGGGAGACCACCGGGCCGGTCCCGCACCAACGGCTGGACCAGGTCTGGACCGATGACGTGCAGCGCGCCCGAGCCCTGGCCGGCCTGGTGCAGGACGGGCTGGTCGAACCAGCCGGAGCAGACGCCTTCCGTCTCGTCGGCGACGGCCCGTCCCTCCCCACCGCCGACCTGACCACCTGACCGACCGACCCCAAGATCGTGCTCGATCCTGGATGTAGTGGTGATGGGCACGCCGGACGCCACTACATCCCGGTTGTTGCGCGATCTTGCCGGCGAGCGGGTTGCGGCGGGCGTAATCGTGGGCGGTGCGGTGACGACGAGAAGGCGGGGCCCCGATGGCTCACGCCACCGAGGCCCCGCCCCTTGCTGCTGGTCGTGCTACTCGTCGGCACCCGCGGTGGCGGTGTTGCCGAGGTCGGCCGGCACGGCGTCCGGAACTTCGACCGGCTTCTCCGCACCATGGAAGACGAGCTTGGACTTGTCGATGTCGTTCGGGTCGCCCTCGCAGTCGACCACGACGATCTGACCCGGGATCAGCTCGTTGAACAAGATCCGCTCGGAGAGGTTGTCCTCGATGTCGCGCTGGATCGTGCGACGAAGCGGACGGGCACCGAGCACCGGGTCGAAGCCCTTCGCCGCCAGGTATTTCTTGGCGTTGTCGGTCAGCTCCAGACCCATGTCCTTGTTGCGCAGCTGGCCCTCGATCCGCTGGATCATGATGTCCACGATCGAGAGGATCTCGGTCTGACGCAGCTGGTGGAAGACGATGGTGTCGTCGATCCGGTTGAGGAACTCAGGCCGGAAGTGCTGCTTGAGCTCGTCGTTGACCTTCTGCTTCATCCGGTCGTAGTTGGACTCGGAGTCCTCCGACGCCTGGAAGCCCAGCGACACCGCCTTGGCGACGTCGCGGGTGCCCAGGTTGGTGGTCAGGATGATGACCGTGTTCTTGAAGTCCACGATTCGACCCTGACCGTCGGTGAGACGACCGTCTTCGAGGATCTGCAGGAGCGTGTTGAACACGTCCGGGTGGGCCTTCTCGATCTCGTCGAAGAGGACCACCGAGAACGGCCGACGCCGCACCTTCTCGGTCAGCTGCCCGCCCTCGTCGTAACCGACGTAGCCGGGAGGGGCACCAACGAGCCGGGAGACCGTGTAGCGGTCGTGGAACTCGGACATGTCCAGCTGGATGAGGGCATCCTCGCTGCCGAAGAGGAACTCGGCGAGCGCCTTGGACAGCTCGGTCTTACCGACACCGGACGGACCGGCGAAGATGAACGAGCCCGACGGGCGCTTCGGGTCCTTCAGGCCGGCCCGGGTACGCCGGATCGCCTTCGAGACCGCCTTGACCGCGTCCTCCTGGCCGATGACGCGCTTGTGCAGCTCGTCCTCCATGCGCAGCAGGCGCGAGGTCTCCTCCTCGGTCAGCTTGTAGACCGGGATGCCGGTCCAGTTGCCGAGCACCTCGGCGATCTGCTCGTCGTCAACCTCGCTGACGACGTCCAGGTCACCGGCCTTCCACTCCTTCTCCCGCTGAGCCTTCTGGCCGAGGAGCTGCTTCTCCTTGTCGCGCAGCTGGGCGGCGCGCTCGAAGTCCTGCGCGTCGATCGCGGACTCCTTGTCGCGACGCACCTGGGCGATGCGCTCGTCGAAGTCACGCAGGTCTGGCGGCGCGGTCATCCGGCGGATCCGCATCCGGGCACCGGCCTCGTCGATCAGGTCGATCGCCTTGTCCGGCAGGAAGCGGTCGGAGATGTATCGATCGGCCAGAGTCGCGGCAGCCACCAGGGCAGCGTCCGTGATCGAGACCCGGTGGTGCGCCTCGTATCGGTCACGCAGGCCCTTGAGGATCTCGATGGTGTGCGCCAGCGACGGCTCACCCACCTGGATCGGCTGGAACCGGCGCTCGAGAGCGGCGTCCTTTTCCAGGTGCTTGCGGTATTCGTCAAGGGTGGTGGCGCCGATGGTCTGCAGCTCACCACGGGCCAGCATCGGCTTGAGGATGCTCGCGGCGTCGATCGCGCCCTCGGCGGCACCCGCACCCACCAGGGTGTGGATCTCGTCGATGAACAGGATGATGTCGCCGCGGGTGCGGATCTCCTTGAGCACCTTCTTGAGGCGCTCCTCGAAGTCACCGCGGTAGCGGGAACCGGCGACGAGAGCGCCGAGGTCGAGCGTGTAGAGCTGCTTGTCCTTGAGAGTCTCGGGCACCTCGCCCTTGATGATCTTCTGGGAAAGCCCCTCCACCACGGCGGTCTTACCGACGCCGGGCTCACCGATCAGGACCGGGTTGTTCTTGGTACGGCGGGAGAGCACCTGCATGACCCGCTCGATTTCCTTCTCGCGCCCGATGACCGGGTCGAGCTTGCCCTCGCGGGCGGCCTGAGTCAGGTTGCGGCCGAACTGGTCCAGCACCAGGCTGGTCGACGGCGCGGCCTCACCCGGCGCGGCGCCCGCCGCGGCAGGCTCCTTGCCCTGGTAGCCGGAGAGCAGCTGGATCACCTGCTGGCGGACCCGGTTGAGGTCGGCGCCGAGCTTGACCAGCACCTGGGCGGCGACGCCCTCGCCCTCACGGATCAGCCCGAGCAGGATGTGCTCCGTGCCGATGTAGTTGTGGCCGAGCTGCAGCGCCTCGCGCAGCGACAGCTCCAGCACCTTCTTGGCCCGCGGCGTGAACGGGATGTGCCCGCTCGGCGCCTGCTGGCCCTGGCCGATGATCTCCTCGACCTGCTGGCGGACGCCCTCCAGGGAGATGCCGAGGCTCTCCAGGGCCTTTGCCGCGACGCCTTCACCTTCGTGGATCAGGCCCAGCAGGATGTGTTCCGTACCGATGTAGTTGTGGTTGAGCATCCGGGCCTCTTCTTGGGCCAGGACGACAACCCGTCGCGCTCGGTCGGTGAACCGCTCGAACATGCCCTCGTGCTCCTCACGTGCCGTGCGCCTTGATGGTCAAGATCTTGGCGGGGCCGGTGCACGAACGTCCGGGACGGGCGTCCGTGCCTCCTTACTCTATCGTCGCTGACCGACTCAGCTGAGGTCGTGTGTCTCTGGTCTGGGTCGGTTCCACGTCGTTTTGGACAACCGTCCGCGCTCAGGAGGTGTTCCGGTAGCCCTGTCGCTACGCGCAGAGCGAAATCCGACTGGCGCTACCGAAGCTCAATTCCGGCTCCGGAGGCGCTCCGGGCGGCTCCTGGAGGCGTCGGGAGGACGGATCGGCGGTCGCGACGAACGCCGCGACCAACCCTGGGGACGGTTGTCCACAGGCTGTGGATAGCTGTTCCACTGGTTGTGGACAACGCCGGTGAGCGCGGAATGCTTCCCGGGACCTCAGCCCCACCTGGCCGGTCGCGGATGCGGCGACGCCGGCCCGGAGAACTGCTCCGGCCCGGCGTCGGCGTCGCCTGCGGTGGCGGCTGGCCACCAGGTTGCTGACGGATCAGCGCTTTGCGTGGAACTCGTCGACGATCTCCTGCGGGATACGACCCCGGTCCGAGATGTCCTTGCCGGCCTTCTTGGCCCACTCCCGGATCGCCTTGTTCTGTTCCCGATCGGCGGTCGCGCCACCCCGACCGCGGGCAGCCCGCCCACCGATCACCACGCCGCCGCGGCCGACCTTGGTGCCGGCGCCCACGTACGAGGCAAAAGCGTCGCGCAATTTCGCGGCGTTGGCACTCGACAGGTCGATCTCGTACTGAACGCCGTCGAGGGCGAACTTGACGGTCTCGTCAGCGTCCCCGCCGTCCAGGTCATCGACCAGCTTGTGAATGATCTGTTTCGCCACGTCCCACATTCCTTTCGAGCAGGCTGCTCCTGCTAACGAGAGCACAATAACCCGCGCGCTGCTCGCCGCGTCAATAGGAGGCCGTTACGGCTCGGCGTGAGCCGGGCGGCGACTACTCGGGGCGGACCAACGGGAAGAGGATCGTTTCCCGAATTCCGAGCCCGGTCAGGGCCATCAACAGCCGGTCGATTCCCATTCCCATACCGCCGGCCGGAGGCATTCCATACTCCATCGCCCGGAGAAAGTCCTCGTCGAGACGCATCGCCTCGTCGTCACCACGGGCGGCCAGCTGCGCCTGGGCCACCAGCCGCTCCCGCTGCACGACCGGGTCGACCAGCTCGGAGTACGCGGTGCCCAGCTCGAAGCCGAGCACGTAGAGGTCCCACTTCTCGGCCAGTCCCGGCTCGCTGCGGTGCGCCCGGGTGAGCGGGCTGGTCTCCTCCGGGTAGTCCCGCACGAAGGTGGGTGCTTCCAGACCGGGGACGACCAGTTCCTCGAACAGTTCCTCGGCCAGCTTGCCCGGGCCCCACTTCGGGTCCACGGCCAATCCCACCTTGTCCGCGTACTCCACCAGGCGGGAGCGTTCGGTGCGGACCGTGACTTCCTCGCCCAGCGCTTCGGAAAGCACGCCGAACAGCGTCACGGACCGCCACTCACCGCCCAGGTCGAACTCACGCCCGTCGGCGTGGGTCACCACCATCGAGCCGCTGACCGCGATCGCCGCCTGTTGCACGAGATTGCGGGTCAACTCGGCCATCGTGTCGTAGTCGCCGTAGGCCTGGTACGTCTCCAGCATCGCGAACTCCGGCGAGTGCGAAGAGTCGACACCCTCATTACGGAAGTTGCGGTTGATCTCGAAGACGCGATCGACGCCGCCCACCACGGCGCGCTTGAGAAACAGTTCCGGAGCGATTCGCAGATACAGATCGGTGTTCAACGCATTGCTGTGGGTCACGAACGGTCGAGCTGCCGCACCACCATGCAGCAGTTGCAGCATCGGCGTTTCCACCTCGATGAAGCCCTGCCCGTGCAGTGAATCGCGCAGACTGCGTACCGCAGCGGCCCGGGTACGGACCATCTCCCGTGCCTGCGGCCGGACGATCAGGTCGACATAACGCTGCCGGACGCGGGCCTCCTCGGAGAGCGGCTTGTGCGCCACCGGCAACGGTCGCAGCGCCTTGGCGGTCATCTCCCACTGCTGTGCCAGCACCGACAGCTCACCCCGGCGGCTAGTGATCACCTCACCGGTGACGCCGACATGGTCGCCGAGGTCGACCAGGCGCTTCCATGCCTCCAACCGCTCCGGCCCGACCCGGTCCAGGGAGAGCATCGCCTGCAACTCGGTGCCGTCGCCGTCCCGCAGGGTCGCGAAGCAGAGCTTGCCCGTGTTGCGCACGAAGATCACCCTGCCGGTGACCGCTGCCTGGTCACCGGTCGCGGTGTCGGTTGCCAGGTCGGCGTACTTCGCGCGGATCTCGGCGAGCGTGCTGGTCCGGGGGAAGCCGATCGGGTAGGGCTCGACGCCCTCGGCGAGCATCCGGTCCCGCTTCTCCCGGCGGACCTTCATCTGCTCGGGAAGGTCATCGGCGGGGTCTACTGGCACGGCGTTCTGCTCGCTCACGGCACGCTTCCTCAACGAAGGATTGTCGGCGGGGTCAGGCCCGAGAGTACTCAAGCCCTCAGATGGTCGTTACCGGATAACCTGCCCGCCATGGTGGATCACACTCAAGCCCTCTCGTTCGGTGCGGCTGCGGCCAATTACGACCGGTTTCGGCCCCGTTATCCCGCCGACGCCGTCCGGTGGGCGCTGGACGGGCTGGGCGATTCCGCCCGCGTCCTCGACCTGGGCGCGGGCACCGGCATCCTCACCCGTGGGGTGCTCGCCCTGGGCCACGAGGTGACCCCGGTGGAGCCGGACCCCGAGATGCGCGCCCAACTGGCGGCCGCCACCCCGGGGCTCACCGCGCTGGCCGGCGGCGCCGAGTCCGTGCCGCTACCCGACGGGGCTGCGGACGCCGTGGTGGTGGGGCAGGCATACCACTGGTTCGACCGGGAGCTCGCGCACGCCGAAGTCGCCCGGGTGCTGCGGCCGGGCGGGACGTTCGCCCCGATCTGGAACCTCCGGGACGAGCGGGTCGAGTGGGTCGCCGAGCTGGGCCGGATCGCCCACCTGGGGGACAACGCCGGCAACGTGATGGAGAAGTACGCGGACTTCGGCCCCGCGTTCGGGCCGATCGAGCTGGGGAAGTTCACCCACCACACCACGCTCACGCCGGACGAGATCGTCGCGATGCTGCACACCCGCTCGTACTGGCTCACCGCCCCGGCCGAGCGGCGGGCAACGATCGACCAGGAGCTGCGGGAGCTTCTCGCCACCCATCCGGAACTGGCCGGGCGTCCGACCGTCGACCTGCCGTACCGCACGATCGTCCTGCGCTCCCGGCGGCGCTGACACCCCCCGCACGGCGACCGAGCCCGGCGGCGGCCGGGGTCACAGGTTGCGCTCGTACACCATCCGCAGACCGATCAGCGTGATCATCGGCTCGTGGTGGGTGATGCTGCGGCACTCGTTGATCACCAGGGCGGCCAGGCCGCCGGTGGCGATCACCGCCCGCACCTCGCCCAGCTCCTCGGTCATCCGCTCGACGATCCGGTCCACCTGGCCGGCGAAGCCGAAGTACAGGCCGGCCTGGAGGCACTCCACGGTGTTCTTGCCGATCACCGAGCGGGGCTTGGTGGCCTCGACCTTGCGCAGCTGCGCGGCCCGGGCGGCCAGCGCGTCGAAGGAGATCTCGATGCCCGGGGCGAACGCCCCACCGAGGAACTCGCCCCGCCCGCTGATCACGTCGAAGTTGGTGGTGGTGCCGAAGTCCACCACGATCGACGGCCCGCCGTAGAGGGTGAACGCGGCCAGGGTGTTCACCACCCGGTCGGCGCCCACCTCCTTCGGGTTGTCGATCGCCAACTGCACCCCGGTCCGTACCCCGGGCTCGACGATCACGCTCGGCAGGTCGGCGTAGTAACGGCCGAGCATGGTGCGCAGCGACCGCAGTGCGGCCGGCACCGTGGAGCAGGCGGCCACACCGGTGATCTCGACGTTGTCCCCGGCGAGCAGACCCCGGAACATCAGGCCCAACTCGTCCGCCGTCGAGCGGGCGTCGGTCTTGATCCGCCAGGAGTGCACCAGCTTGTCGCCGTCGAAGGTCGCCAGCACGGTGTTGGTGTTTCCGATGTCGATGCAGAGCAGCACGCACGCAGCCTAGACAACGACCGTACGGGCGGGCGCGGACCGGCCGTCGGACCGTATCCTGGTCGTATCGCGACATGAACATAGGTCAATCCACGGCGCGGCCGGACGGGGAGCGGACATGTCGGGGACGTGGTGGGTGCGGGGTCGCAACACCCTGCGCCGGCGTCGACGGCACGTGCTGGTGCTGGTCGCGCTGGCCGGGGGCGCGATCTGGATGGTCGTGCAGGCGTGGCGGGCGTCCCTCCGGGAGAGCGGCAGCTTCGCTGGCGACCTCTACCTCAACATCGGCGCCGCGCTGATCATGACGCTGCTGACCTACGTGGTGCTCAACCCGCTCTTCCGCGAGCTGCAGACGGTCAGCATCATCGAACACCCCCGCCTGGACCGGGACGCCCTGATCGAACGGGTCGCCCAGTCCCGGGAGATCGTGGCCATCCTGGAAACCTGGACCAGCATGCTGGAGGGCCCGTACGCGGCCCGGTTCGTGGCCGCGCTGCGCTCCGCGCTCGCCAATGGCGCCGCCGTCAAGGTGCTGCTGCTCGACCCGGACTCACCGGCGGTCCGGCTGCGCGCCGAGGAGCTGCGCCGGCGGGACGCCTCGGTCGCCATCCTCAACAACCTGTGGCACCTCGCGCGGCTCAGCGAGGAACTGCCCGAGTCGGCCCGCGCCCGACTTCAGGTCCGGGTCTACAGCGCCGCTCCCTCCGTGCAGATGTACCGCTGGGACGGCAAGGCGTTCATCTCGTTCTTCCCGGTGCAGGGCAGCACCTTCGACACCCAGCAGATCGAGGCGTTCGTCTCGACCCCGTTGGGCGAGTTCGTCGACGACCGGTTCGCCGAACTGTGGGACACCGCTCCCCTGGAGGATCTGGCGGCCTGCCTCACGCTGCGGCTCTGCCTGCGCCAAGCCGGTCGCGACCTGGAGACCTGCAACGCGCTCTACGTACGCTCCGACGGCGACTGGTACATCGCCGGCACGGACCTGGTGCGCAACGTGGCCCGGCACGGCCTGGCCGGGCTGACCGTCGTGCTGGACCGGCCAGAGGCGGCCGGCGAGGTCTTCGCCATCGGCGAGGCCGACGAGCTGGCGCCCGAGATCTACAACCGGGTGCTGGAGCTCTTCCGGGCCAAGTACGGCCTGGACGGCCGACAGGACACCGAGAACCGGGTGATCTTCAACCTGGCCACCAACTCGCTGACCACCGTCTGAGACACCGACAGGCGCCCGCTATTCGGTCCGCAGGTCCAGCGCGATGTCCAGGATCGGCGACGAGTGGGTCAACGCACCCACCGAGAGGAAGTCGACGCCGGTGGCCGCGTACCGGCCCGCCATCTCCAGGGTCAGCCCGCCGGTCGCCTCCAGCTCCGCCCGGTCACCCACCGCGGCCACCGCCTCGGCCAACACCTCGGGCGTCATGTTGTCGCAGAGCAGGAAATCCGCCCCCGCCTCCACCGCCTCGACCGCCTCGTCGACCGTGGTCACCTCGACCTGCACCGGCACCTCCGGGAACGCCTCCCGGACCCGCCGGTACGCCGGTGTGATGCCGCCGGCCGCCAGCTTGTGGTTGTCCTTGATCATGGCCACGTCGTAGAGGCCCATCCGCTTGTTGGTGCCCCCACCGGCCCGCACCGCGTACTTCTCCAGCGCTCGCAGGCCCGGCGTCGTCTTGCGGGTGTCCAGCACCATCGCCTTCGTGCCTGCCAACGCGTCCGCCCAGGCGCGGGTGTGGGTGGCCACCCCGGACATCCGGCAGAGCAGGTTGAGCGCCGTGCGCTCGGCCGTCAGCAGCAGCCGGGTCGGGCCGGTCACCGTCGCCAGCACGGCGCCTCGGGCCACCCGCTCGCCGTCGCGGGCCACCACCGACACCTCGACGGTACGACCGAAGCCCGTCACCTCGCCCACCAACTCGAACACGGCGGCGGCCACGGCCATCCCGGCCAACACCCCGTCCGCGCGGGCCACCAGGTCGGCCGTGTCGGTCTGTTCCGCCGGAATGGTGGCCACGCTGGTGACGTCGAGGAAATCCGGGCCCAGATCCTCGACCAGCGCGGTCTCGATCACCCGCCGCACCTGCGCCGGATCCAGTCCGGCCGCCCGCAACGCCTGCCACGTCGACTCGGTCATGACTTCTCCTCCCAAAGCTGGCTCACCCGACCCTGCGCCCCCACCGACCCGACCAGGTGGCCCAGCCACCGCTCGTCGGCCGTCGGGAAGTCCTCCCGCCAGTGGCAACCCCGGGTCTCGCCGCGTGCGTACGCGGCAGCCACCAGCGTCGACGCCACGGTGAGCAGATTTGTCGCCTCCCAGTCGGCGGTCCGCGGCCGGCCCCGGGCGACGCCCAACTCGGTAAGCGTCCCGGCCGTCTGCGCCAGCGTCGCCGCGGATCGGAGCACCCCGGCCCCCCGGGTCATCGCTCGTTGCAGGGTCGGCGTCGCCTCCGCAGGCACCACCCAGCCCGCACCCCCACGCCAGGCGCCGGTGTCGGCCGGCTGAACCTGCTCGGGCAGGCCGGCCGCGATGTCCTCGGCGATCCGCCGGGAGAAGACCAGACCTTCCAGCAGCGAGTTGCTGGCCAGCCGGTTCGCGCCGTGCACACCCGTGCAGGCCACCTCGCCGCAGGCGTACAGGCCGGGGATGGAGGTGCGGCCGCGCAGATCGGTGCGGACGCCGCCGGAGGCGTAGTGGGCGGCCGGCGCGACCGGGATCAGATCGGTCGCCGGGTCCACGCCGATCGCCAGGCAGGACGCCACGATGGTGGGGAAACGCCCGGCCAGGAAGTCCCCGCCCAGGTGCCGCGCGTCGAGGAAGACGTGGTCCGCGCCGGTGGCCAGCAACACCCGGTGGATGCCCTTGGCCACCACGTCCCGGGGCGCCAGCTCGGCCAACTCGTGCTGGCCCACCATGAACCGCTTGCCGTCCCCGTCCACCAGGTACGCGCCCTCGCCGCGCAGCGCCTCGGAGACCAGCGGCTGCTGCGCGTGCCCGGCGCCGGGCACTACCCCGCCGGCCGGGGTGATCAGGGCGGTCGGGTGGAACTGGACGAACTCCACGTCGGTCACCGCCGCGCCGGCCCGCATGGCCAGCGCCACCCCGTCCCCGGTGGACACTGCCGGGTTGGTGGTGGCGGAGAAGACCTGCCCCATCCCGCCGGTGGCCAGCACCACCGCCCGGGCCAGCAACGCGCCGACGCCATCCTCGCTGCCCTCGCCGAGCACGTGCAGGGTGATCCCACAGGCCGGGCCGAGCTCGTCCGGGCCGTCGCCCGGCGCTCGCAGCAGGTCCAGGACCAGGGCGTGCTCGAACAGCCGGATCCACGGGTCGCGCTGCACGGCGGCGTGCAGGGCCCGCTGCACCTCGGCGCCGGTGGCGTCCCCGCCCGCATGCACGATCCGGTCCGCCCGGTGCCCGCCCTCGCGGGTCAGCATCAGGGAGCCGTCGGTGTGGCGATCGAACTCGGCGCCGATCCGGATCAGCTCACGCAGCCGGGTCGGGCCCTCCTCGACCAGCACCCGGACCGCCGCCGGGTCGCAGAGCCCCACCCCGGCGACCTCGGTGTCCCGGGCGTGCGCCGCTGCGGTGTCCGTCGGGTCGAGCACGGCGGCGATGCCGCCCTGCGCCCACCTGGTCGAACCATCGTCGATATTGACCTTGGTGACCACCGTGACGTGCAGACCGGCCTCACGCAGGTGCAACGCGGCGGTCAACCCGGCCACCCCGGAACCCACCACGATCACGTCGGTGGTCTCCACCCAGCCGGGGGCGGGTGCGGCCAGCAACGCGGGCAGGGCCGGCAGGTCGACGGTCGGAAGGTCCATCCCCCCAGTCAACCCGAACCATCCTCGCTCGGGGCGGCGGGGGCGGGACGAGTGTTTTGGGCGACCCCGTCCGGCAGCGGGTCCACCGTCGGGCCGTGGTCACTTCGTCCGGACCGGTAGGCCAACCGGGCCCGCGCCCTTCAGCGATGCGGTCACCGTACGGTCACTGAGCCACAGGTAGCAGCGGACGCCCCGGTCACCGACCTTCCAACGCCCCGCGCCCGGCGGGCGGACCACCACACCGCTGCGGTAGCGCAGCTGGGCGTCGTCCGGCACGCCCGAGTACCGGGCGAGGATGCTGCGACAGCCGGTGTAGAGCGGAGCCCAGTCGGCGTCCCGGGTCGGGTACGCCGTGTCCGGCGCACGCCACACCCCGACGAACTCGGCGTCGTGCTGCTTGCCGCACTCCACCGGGACCAACGTCTGCACACCCCGGCCGCCCCCGCCACGGGTCTGCTGGCAACCCAGCCGCAGCGCCGAGACCCCCTTCAACGCGTCCCGCAGGCTGCCCGACCGGACGACCACCGTGGCCGCCGCCTCGACCGTGGTCAACTCGGTGAGGTCACACCGGAACCACCGGGAACCCGCCGCCCAGCCCGGCCCGGAGGGCAGCGCCACGGACAGCCGTAGCCGGCCGGCCCGCCAGTCGTCGCCCACGTAGCCGGTCGCCCGGGTGTCGCACTCGGCGAACGCCCCCCGCAGCTCCGCCGAGCCACCCGCCGGGGCGCTCGGCCGCTCGACCGGGAACGCCCCCACATGCACGGTCTCCACCCGGTGCGGGCCGGCGCAGTCCACCGGCTCATAGCTGGCCAGAGTGACCACATCGGTGAAGTCGGCGGCCTGACACACGCCGGCGGCCGGGGTGAACGCCGACGGTGGCGGCAGCGCCGCCCAGTCGTCGGTCAGGTCACCGTCCAGTTCACCGGACCCGGCACAGCCCACCAGCAGCACTGCCGTGGCAACAGCGGCGAACAGGGTCGTCATGGCACTGCGCATAGCGGCCTCCCCCAGCCACCGGCCGACTTCCGCCAGCGCGCCAAGGGTAACCGGAAATGACCTTCTGGTGACAGACCGGAATCGCGTCGTGCGGGATCAGACGGCGGACACGGCCAGCGGGCTGGGCACCGGATCACCGGCCGTGCCGGGCGCCACCGCAGCCGGGTCGGCACCCAGCTCGATCACCCGGTTGTCGGCGTCCACGTGCACCACCCGTGGCCGGTACGACCGGGCCTCAGCGTCGTCCATCTGCCCGTACGAGATGAGGATGACCAGGTCACCGGGATGCACCAGGTGAGCGGCGGCACCGTTGATGCCGATCACGCCGCTGCCCCGCTGGCCCGGAATCACGTACGTCTCCAACCGGGCGCCGTTGGTGATGTCCACGATCGCCACCTGCTCGCCGGGGAGCAGGTCGGCGGCGTCGAGCAGGTCCTCGTCCACCGTCACCGAACCGACGTAGTGCAGGTCGGCCTGGGTCACCGTGGCTCGGTGGATCTTCGACTTGAGCATGGTCCGCAGCATCGGGGTGCCCTTTCGCGGGAATGGTGGAGGGGGTGCGGCCAGGTCAGGGGCGGGGAGCGAGATGGACAGCCGCGTTGTCGATCAACCGGGTGGCGCCCACCCACGCGGCGATCACCAGCCGGGCCGGCCCGGACACCGGCCCCGGCTCCAACTCGGGATCGGTGAGCACCAGGTAGTCGAGACGGGCACCGGGCGTACCCGCACCGAACGCGGCGTGCGCGGCGGTCAGCACCGCCCCCGCGTCCAGGCCCTCGTCGGCCGCCCGCGCGCCGGCCCGCAGAGCCGCGGACAGGCTCAGCGCGGCGGCCCGTTCCGGCTCGCTCAGGTAGCGGTTGCGGCTGGAGAGCGCCAGCCCGTCCGGCTCCCGGACGGTCGGCACGCCGACCACCTCGACCGGCACGTCCAGGTCCCGGGCCATCCGCCGGACCAGGGTGAGCTGCTGGTAGTCCTTCTCGCCGAAGAACGCCAGGTCCGGCTGGGTGAGCTGGAGCAACTTCAGCACCACGGTGAGCACACCGTGGAAGAAACCGGGGCGGCTCGCGCCCTCCAACTCCACGCCGAGCGCGCCCGGGTCGAGGCGTACGCGGGGCTGGCCGTCCGGGTACATGTCCGCCACCGACGGGGCAAAGACAAGATCAGCGCCCGCCCGCCGACACACCTCAAGGTCCGTGTCGAGGGTGCGCGGGTAGCGGTCGAAGTCCTCGTTCGGCCCGAACTGCAACGGGTTCACGAAGATCGTCACCAGCACGTGGTCGGCCCGCTCCCGGGCCGCGCGCAGCAACGTCTCGTGCCCGGAGTGCAACGCGCCCATGGTCATCACCACGCCGACCGTGCCCTTCAGCACGGCCCGGGCCTCAGCCAACTCGGCGCGCGTGTGGACGAGCTGTGTCATGCCGCCACCTCCCGACCGCTGTCGGCCAAAACGCCCAGCAGCGACTGCGCGTCCACCGGCCGCAGCCGGCCGGCGGCGATCGCCCGGTCGGCGGTACGTCGGGCCAATGCCAGGTACGCGGGAACGGACTCCGGTGCGGTGGCGGCCAACCGGGCCAGGTGCTGCTGGACGGTCCCCGCGTCGCCACGGGACACCGGGCCGGTCAACGCGTCGTCACCCAGCCGCAGCGCGTTCTCCAGGGCGGCCCGCAGCAGCGGAGCGAGCACCTTCTCCGGCCGGTCCACCCCGGCGTCGCGCAGCCGGTCCGTCGCCTCGTTCACCAGGGTCACCAGGTGGTTCGCGCCGTGGGCCAGCGCGGCGTGGTACAGCGGGCGGTCCGACTCGGCCACCCACTCGGGCACGCCGCCCAGGTCGGCGACCAGCCGGGCAGCAAACGGGCGCAGCTCCGCCGGGGCGGTCACGCCGTACGAGATGCCGACCAGCCGGGCCAGGTCGTCCGGCGTACCGGTGAAGGTCATCGCGGGATGCAGGGCGAGCGGCCGGGCACCGACCTCGGCGGCCGGCCCCAGCACGGCCAGGCCATGCGCACCGGAGGTGTGCGCGACCACCTGGCCCGGGCGCAGCGCGCCCCGATCGGCGAGGTCGGCCACCACACCGGCCAGCGCGTCGTCCGGCACAGCGATCAGCAGCAGGTCGGCGGCGGCGTGAGCCACGGCGGCGACCGGGCGACGGGGCACCTCGGGCAGGAGCAGCGCGAGTCGAGCGCTGCTGGCTCCGGAACCGCCGGTGACCGCGACCACCCGATGCCCGGCGGCGGCGAGTGCGGCCCCCAGCACGGCTCCGACCCGACCGGCACCAATGACACCGACGGTGAGCAGACGGGGGGCGACGAAGGCGCCGATGTCGGCGCGATCCCGCGAGGCGGCGGGCCCGTGCGGGGCGGCCGGACGCGGGCGCAGCGGTGCGCTCATGACGACGATCCAGTCCTCGAGAAGGGGTACCGGTCGATCGCAAGTATGCGCCCGGCCTACCGAACCGGGACAAGCATGTGTGAAAACGTTCACCACCGAAGGAAGGGCCTCGTGTCAACGTCTCCCTGGGGCCGACGTGATCGCGCGTAGCTCGGTGGCCACCTCGGCGATCAGGTCGGCGAGCGAGGCGTCGAGCGCGGGGATCACGAGTCGTCTCACAACCGGTGACCGTAGGGTCGGCACGGTGACGCACCCTGAGCTCGGAGTGAACTGATGTCGATCCTGTGGCGGGACGCGATGAGCCGGGCCCTCTACGGGCCGGGCGGCTTCTTCGTCGCCGGTACGGGGCCGGCCGACCACTTCCGAACCAGCGTGCACGCCTCGCCAGCCTTCGCCACCGCGCTCCTACGCCTTGTCGCAGAGGTGGACACAGCCCTGGGCCACCCGTCGCGGCTCGACGTGGTCGACGTCGGGGCTGGGCGGGGGGAGCTGTTACGTGCCCTGCTCGGGCTCGTCGCGCCCGCCGACACCGCGCCCGCCGGCGCCGTCGGGCTTGCGGAACGGGTGCGGTTCACTGCAGTCGAGTACGCGACGCGCCCCGAAAACCTGCCTCCGGAGATTGGGTGGGTGTCCGAGATTCCTGCGGGGATCAACGGGGTGTTGCTGGCGACCGAGTGGTTGGACAACGTTCCGTTGGACCTGGCGGTACATACCGAGGACGGCTGGCGATACGTGTTGGTCGATCCCGCGAGCGGTTCGGAGACCGTTGGTGAGCTGGTCGGTCGTGCTGATCTCGACTGGCTGACGACCTGGTGGCCCAGCTTCACAAACGCTCGCAGCGCGGACCACGACCCGGGCCGGAGGCCGACCTGGACTGACGCGACCAGCGGGAGCGACTCGGGTTTCCGGGCAGCCCCCCACAGCGACCACATACGAGCCGAGATCGGCCGGACCAGGGACGAAGCGTGGGGGGCCGCGGTGCAGAAGATCGAGCGGGGCATGGCGGTGGCCGTGGACTACGGGCATCTGCGGGACGGGAGACCTGTCGACGGCACGTTGACCGGGTATCGGGGTGGGCGGCAGGTGCCGGCGGTGCCGGACGGATCGAGTGATGTGACCGCGCACGTTGCCATGGACTCGGTCGCCTCCGCTGGTGCGGCGGTCGCCCGGTGCGCGTACTCCCTGGGCTTGCAGCGGGAGGCACTGCGGGCGCTCGGGGCCGACGGCGGCCGACCGCCGCTGAGCCTGGCCGGCACGGACCCGGCGGGGTACGTGCGGGCGCTGGCCGCTGCGTCGGCGGTGGCCGAGCTGACCGACCCGGCCGGGCTCGGTGGGCACTGGTGGCTGCGCCAACCGGTCGGCATCCCGCTCGGGCCGGCCGTGGCACGATGACGGGCATGACCACCGACGCCGGGGACCTCCGCGAACTGACCGTCGGCACCGGGGCGGGCCTGGTCCCCGGCACCGGCGACCAGCAGCTCGGCACGGACATGGTGCTGAACATCGGTCCGCAGCACCCCTCCACGCACGGCGTGCTGCGACTGAAGCTGGTGCTCGACGGCGAGCGGGTGGTCACCTGCGAGCCGATCATCGGTTATATGCATCGAGGCGCGGAGAAGCTCTTCGAGGTGCGCGACTACCGGCAGATCATCGTGCTGGCCAACCGGCACGACTGGCTCTCGGCGTTCTCCAACGAGCTGGGTGTGGTGCTCGCCGTGGAACGCCTGATGGGCATGGAGGTGCCGGAGCGGGCCACCTGGCTGCGAATGGCCCTGGCCGAGCTGAACCGGGTGCTCAACCACCTGATGTTCCTCGGCTCGTATCCGCTGGAGATCGGGGCGATCACGCCGATCTTCTACGCCTTCCGGGAACGGGAGACGATCCAGGCGGTGATGGAGGAGGTCTCCGGCGGCCGGATCCACTACATGTTCAACCGGGTGGGCGGCCTCAAGGAAGAGGTGCCGTACGGGTGGACCGGCCGGGCCCGCGCGGCGATCGGCGAGGTACGCCGGCGGTTGCCCGACCTGGACCACCTGATCCGACGCAACGAGATCTTCCTGGCTCGGACCGTGGGCGTGGGTGTGCTCTCCGCCGCGGACGCCGCCGCGTTCGGCGCGTCCGGGCCGGTGGCTCGCGCCTCCGGGCTCGACCTGGACCTGCGCCGCGACGACCCCTACCTGGCGTACGACGAGCTGGACGTGCCGGTCGTCACCCGGACCGCCGGGGACTGCCACGCCCGCTTCGAGGTGCTGCTCGACCAGGTGTACGCGTCACTGGACCTCGCAGAGCAGTGCCTGGACCGGGTGGATCAGCTGACCGGGCCGATCAACACCCGACTGCCGAAGGTGCTCAAGGCGCCGGAGGGGCACACCTACGCCTGGACCGAGAATCCGCTCGGCATCAACGGCTACTACCTGGTGTCCCGGGGCGAGAAGACGCCGTGGCGGTTGAAGCTGCGCACGGCCTCGTACGCGAATGTGCAGGCGCTGGCCACCCTGCTTCCCGGCTGCCTGGTCCCGGACCTGATCGCGATCCTCGGCTCGATGTTCTTCGTGGTCGGCGACATCGACAAGTGACGCGGGCGGCCTGACGCGTCAGCGCCAGCGGTCGCCGGGCGGCGTGCCGCCAGCGCGCGGTCCATCGTCCTGCGGCGGGTAGCCGTAGCGCTCGTCGACCCGGCGCCGACCGGCCCGCTCCGGTGCGGGTTCCGCCTCGTGACCGCGCTGGCGGGGTGGGCGCCACTCGTCCGGCACCGGGACGCCGCCCATCGGCAGCGCCGGCCGGTCCGCCGGCTCGGCCCGCCAGCCGCCGTCGCGATCGTGCCGGCGCGCCGGCTCGTCCCGGTGGTACGACTCGCGCTCCTCGTGGCGGCGCGGCTCCTCGTGGCGGCGCGGCTCCTCGTGGCGGACGGCTGCCCAGCGGTCGGCCACCCGGTACTCGGTGCCGGTGGCGTCGGCGTGCACCTCGGCCCGGCGTTCGCCGACCCGCAGCTCACGGCCGTTCTCGTCGTCGCGGACGGCGGCCCACCGGTCGCCGGCCCGCAACTGTGACCAGTACTCGCCGGTGTCATCGGCCCGCAGGGGCGGCCCAGGCTGCGGCGCGGCGGCGCTCGCCCGGTCGCGCTGCTCCGACCAACCGCGATCGTCCGGGCTGTCCCAGGAGCCCGAGGCCGACCTCTCCGGCGTGCGCTGCGACCGGGCCGCCGAGCCGCGCTCGTCGGGCTGGGCGTAAGCGTCGCGCGGATCGGTCCACTCCGGCTCGTCGCGGCGACCCGTCCAGCCCGGCTCGCCCCCATCGAGGTCAGCCTCGTTCCGTTCGGCACCCCAACCCGAACCGTCCCGCGCGCCGCTCCACTCGGGCTCGCCTCGGGTCGCGGGCTGCGCCCCCCGGGTGCGGTTGTCGCCAGAGCGGGCCCGGTCGTCGCCAGAGCGGGCCCGATCGTCACCAGAGCGGGCACGGTCGTCGCCGGGGCGCCGGTCGTCGCCGTACCCGGCACGGGGGCGCTCCTCCGGCTCGCTCCTCGCTCGGCCGGCCGGGCGGGAACGCTCATCCGCACCGCCGTGCCGGGTCCACTCCTGCGCCGGCGCGGTCCACTGGCCGGCGTACCCGCCGCCATAGCGCGCAGCCGGCTCGGCGGGACCGCCGTCCACCACGGTGTGCCGGGTGGTGACGTGCACGGTTTCGGTGTGCCGGACCACGCCGCCCGGTCGGTGCGTCGGTTCCGGGCGGTCGTGCTCACGAGGACGGGCTGAGCCGTACGCGGTGGCGGCCGGCCGATCCGCGCCGTACGTTCCGCGGTCGCCGCCGGCTCGGCGGACTCCCGTGGGTACGCCGGCTCGTCGTCGTCCGCGTGCTCGGAGCGACCCCACCGGGCCGCGTCGTCCGGGCTGGACACCCGGGCGCGACCGGCGGGTGCGTCACCCTGCACCTGGACCCGGCTACGGGCCACCGGGGCGTTGTCCACCGGCGGCTCGACGGCCGGCACGCGCGCCCGGCCAGGTCCGGCGGGCTCGCCAGCGGGGACGGCACCGGCGAGGGCGGCACCGCTGGCGTCGAGACGGCGGCGGACCGCGGCAACGCCCTCCTGGGCCCGTTGCGCCTGGTCGAGCGCCTGGTTACCGCGCTGCGCGGCGGCCACGATCTCGGTGCGCAGCTCCCGACGGAGCTCCTCGATCTCATCCAACAACTCGTCGGCCCGCGCAGAGGCGCCCTCGCCGTCGGGACGAAGCGCGATGGAGAGGCCGATCAGCACCACCGCGAGGATGGCGAGCACCGCGGCGAAACGCAGCGGGCCGTTACCGTCGGCAACCAGCAGAATGAGCGCCGCCACCGGCGCGAGTGCAACGCCCGCCCAGAAGAGCACGGTCAGCAGCGGTGATTGACGCCGCGCGTCAGAGGTGGCCGGGGCTGGCATAGGTGCGGAGCCTACCGAGGTTCTCCACCGGAGGGAACGGGGTCCTGGGATGCGCGAACGCCCCCGCCCGGTCGGGGCGGGGGCGTTCTCGGCAGATCAGTAGAGAGAGATCAGCTGGTGGCGAAGGCGCCGTCCGAGGAGAAGATCAGGCCCACGCTGATCGAGCCGTCGCGCAGCCCGCTCTTGGTCAGCGGTCCGCCCTGGTCCAGCGAGGAGAACTTGCCCACCGACAGCCCGTACGTCTTCTCCAGACCCGGCTTGCAGAACGGACGCTGCTCGCACTCCGGCGGGCCGCCCAGCACCGTCGCACTGCCGGAGCACTTCGCGGCCAACTCGGAGAGGGTCCGCACGCCGTACTTGTCGGCGAAGGCCTGGGTGACGGCGAAGGCGTTCTGGTCCTGTGCGGCGGCCGGGGCACCGAAGGTGATGCCGGCCTTGTCGCCCTCGGCCTTGAGCGCCGTCACCGTCGTGTTGATGTCGGGCGAGGAGACCGGCTGGGCCTTCGCGCCGTTGACCTTGGTGTTGAGGAACTCGGCCATGGTCGCCGCGTACTCCGGGACGACCTGGATCTCGCCCTTCTCCAGCGCCGGCTCGTAGAGCTCCCGGTTGCCGATCTGCTGCACCTTGACCTGGTAGCCGGCGGCCGTGAGGGCAATCTTGTACAGCTCGCCGAGCGTCTGGCTCTCGCTGAAGTTGCCGGCGCCGACCACGATGTCGCCGCCCGGGCCCTTGGCGATGCCCTCGGTGAGGTTGTTGGCGGAGGCGAACTCCTCGGCCGCCACCTTGGGGGTCTTGCGATCCGCGTCGACGGCCTTGTTGAGCTGGACCAGCTTCGGCGTGTCGAGCGCGGCGGAGACCTTGTCCAGTGCGGCGATCAACTGCGGGTTGGCCGCCTTGCTGTTGACCGCCGGGATGACGTTGTCGGAGTTCTGGAGCTTCTTGTCGTCCTGCAGAGCGATGAGCTGCTGGCCGGCGACCGGGGCGCACCCGGCGCCGGAGGCGCCCTGCTGGGGCGCGTCGGTGCCGGACGAGCCGGCGTCACCACACCCGGTGAGGAGTGCTGCCCCGGCGACGGCGCTGACAGCGCCGATAGCCAGACGTGTACGTGCGCGCATGTGCCCGCCTTCCGTGTCCCGGCGCGGCCCGTCCCGGGCCGGCCGCGTGTCCGACGGGCGATCCTGACTGTCGGTCGCCCGCGAATATCCACCCAACATGCTCCGCAACCGACCGACAACTTGGGATGGACTTCGTCACCGCATCGTCACCGATTGGCTCACCGTCGGTCGCCGGCTCGACGGAATGCTCACCCGGATGAGTCGCCCACGAGAACGCGGGTCAGGCGCTCCCGGTGGCGTCGGCGGGCCGCGGTCGCCCCGTGCTCTGCCGCCCGCGCCGTAGCGGACGGGGTGTGACCAGCCGTTCGACGCCACCAAGGACCACCTCGGCGAGCAGCGCGAGCCCGGCCACCAGCACTCCGCCGGCGACGATCTGGCCCCCGCCGGCCGCGATACCGATGCCGAAACCGGTCCGGATGATCTGGCCGAGGCCGCCGCCGTTGACGAACGAGGCCAGTGCGGCGGTCGCGATCACCTGGACCGCGGCGGTGCGGAACCCGGCAGCCAGGTAGGGCACCGCCAACGGCAACTCCACGCGACGCAGCAACTGCCCGCCGGACAGGCCCATCCCCCGCGCCGCGTCGCGGGCCTCCGGGTCGACCTGCCGCACCCCGGTGTACGCGTTGGCCAGCAGTGGCGGGACGGCGAAGACCGCCAGCGCCACCACGACCGGCGTCCGCCCGAAGCCGCTGGCGAAGACCACCGGCAGGATGGTCAGCAGCGCCAGGGTGGGGATGGCCAGGGTGGCGTTGGACACCAGCACCACCAGGCCGCCGCCCCGGCCGACGTGACCCAGCCAGAGACCGAGCGGCCACGCCACCAGGCAGCCGAGCGCCACCGCCAGGGCCGAGATCGTCAGGTGCTCGCCGAGGCGGTCCAGCATGCCCCCGGGGTTGGTCCAGTTCAGTGGGTCGTTGAACCAGACGACTGCCTGGCCGATCGGGTTCTCCGCGACGGTCACCGTGCCCTCCGGGCGGACCAGGGGGTCACCAACCGGGCGACCAGGACGAGCAGCAGGTCGAGCACGACCGCGAGTGCCACGCAGAGCAGAGCGCCGGTCATGATCTCAGCCTTGTAGAGGTTGTTCTGGAAGCCAGCGAAGATCAACTGACCAAGGCCACCATGCCCGACCAGCACCCCGACCGTGACCAACGCCACAGTGGAGACGGTCGCCAACCGCACACCGGTCACGACGCCCGGCAGCGCCAGCGGCAGATCGATCCGGAACAGCCGCCCCCACCGGCCGTACCCCATTCCCTCGGCAGCCTCGCGAACCTCCGGAGGCACCTGGTTGAGGCCGGCCACCACATTGCGCACGATCAGCAGCAGTGCGTAGAGGACCAGCCCGACCAGCACGGTGGTGGCCCCGGTGCCCAGGTAGGGCGCGATGAACGCGAAGAGCGCCAACGACGGGATGGTGTAGACCACCCCGCTGACGGCGAGGATCGGGCCGGCGAGCGGGCGGACCCAGTACGCCAGCACGGACAGCGGCAGGGCGATCAGCACCGCGATCAGCACCGCACGCCCGGTGAGGGAGGCGTGTTCGCGCACCGCGGCGAGGATCGTGTCAGAGTTGTCCCGCACGTACTGCCAGGAGAACCAGGGGTTACCCGGGTCGGCCCGGTAGCTCAGGCGGAAGGACATACGTGGACGTTACCCCGGAGGCCCCCGACGTGGCCCAGTCCCCTCGCGCGGCGTCGATCTCCCTACAGGGCATCCAGAAGCGCTACCCGAACGGCACCGAGGCTGTCCGGGAGCTCAGCCTGGACGTCCGGGCCGGCGAACTGGTGGTGCTGATCGGCCCGTCCGGGTGCGGCAAGTCGACCGTACTGCGCATGATCAATCGCCTGATCGAGCCGACCGCGGGCCGGATCACGCTCGGCGACGAGGACGTCACCGACGTCGACCCGGTGCGGCTGCGCCGCCGAATCGGATATGTGATCCAGAACGTCGGCCTCTTTCCACACCAGACGGTTCGGGCCAACGTGGCCACCGTCCCGGGCTTGCTCAGGTGGCCCAAGGGCCAGACCCGGGCCCGGGTCGACGAACTGCTCGACCTCGTCGGACTGGACCCGGCCCAGTTCGGCGGCCGCTACCCGCACGAGCTGTCGGGTGGCCAGCGGCAGCGGGTCGGGGTGGCCCGCGCACTCGCCGCCGACCCGGTGGTGCTGCTGATGGACGAGCCCTTCTCGGCCGTCGACCCGATCGTCCGGGCACGCCTCCAGGAGGAGTTCCTCCGCCTCCAGGCCGAGGTCCGCAAGACGATCGTGCTGGTCACCCACGACCTCGACGAGGCGGTCCGGCTCGGCGACCGCATCGCGGTGCTCTCCGAGGGCGGGCACCTGGAGCAGTACGACACGCCGGCCGCACTGCTCGGCGCACCCGCCACCCCGTTCGTCCGCGAGTTCGTCGGCGCCGACCGGGGCATCCGCCGACTGGCGGTCACCCCACTCGACCGGGAGTCGCTGGAGCCGGTACCCGGGGACGCCGCCGCGGACCTGCCCACCGTCGCACTGGACGGCTCCGCGTACGACGCGCTGGCGGTGCTGCTCACCTCGGGGCGCGACCAGCTCGTGGTGACCGACGCCGGCCGACCGGTGGGCACGCTCAGCCGACAGCGTCTTCTCGACCTCGGCCGCCCGACGAGCTGACCTGCCCCGGCCGGGTCAGGCGCGACCGCCGAGGCTGGCCGTGCCGATGATCCATCCGGTGAGGAAGCCGTAGCCGGCGCCGGTGCTGGCGTCCTGCAGGGCGCCCAGCAGTGACGGGTCCGGGCCGAGCAGTGCCGCCAGCACGGCGGCGAGCCCCCCGGCCAGCACGTACGCGGCCCAGCCGGAGAAGAACTGACTGACCGGGCCGGGCACCCGGGCCACCTGGGCGGCGGGCAGAAGGTAGAGCAGGGCCACCGCGAGGACCACCAGCAGCACCGCCCGCAGGTCGGCGGCGAACAACCCGCCGGCCTGCCCGTCCGCGTCGAGCCGCCAGGCCGGCCACGCGAGCAGGCGCGCGTAGAAGGCCCCGGCCGACTCCGGGTCGGTCTGCGTGGCGGCCCAGCGGGTGTACGCCGGGCTGCCACAGATGCCGACCAGCAGCAACACGGCGAGCGCGCCGGTGCCGGCCGCCGTGCCGTAGCGGCCGACCGGGCCGGAGCGGTGGACGAGCGATGCGATCCGCCCAGGCCCCGAACCGGTCGTCCGGGCGGACCTGGGCTGCCCCGAGCGGCTCAGTGCTTCATCAGGTAGTCGATGAAGGCGGCCCGCAGCAGCGGCGCCGACTCCTCGTAGCCGTGACCGGTCAGCTCCCGCCACAGCGCGTTGGCCTCGTCGATGGTCGGGCCGATCGAGTTCGGGGCGCCGTCCAGCACCGTGGCCTCGTCCGCGTTCGGAAGGTGCCGCAGCACCGACCAGTAGAACCCCACGTCACGACGCTCCCGGGCCCGGGCGAACGCCCGCTCCCGCAGATCCTCGGTGGACAGCGCGTCAAGCTCCTCGAACGAGGATCCGCCGGGGGTGGCGGCAGGTGTGTCGGTCATGTCGCCGAGCCTAACGGTCGAGATCAGCTCCGGCCCGGCGGACGCGACACGGGTCACCGCTCATCGGCGTCCCACCGACGTGGGCTGTCCTCCCAGCGCGGATCCCGCCACGGGTCGACCGGTTGGGGCGCGGCGGGCGTCGGCAGCGTCGGAGGCCAGTTGTCGACCGACTGCGTCGGCGGCATGCTCCAACCCGCACTGATCGTGCCGTCGCCAACCGGCTCGGGTATGGCGGTGCTGCCCGGTCGGGGCCGCCCGAACGTCTCGACCAGCCGGGTGACCAGCAATCCGACGCCGAGCGCCGCGCCGCCGATCGCCCAGATGCTCAGCGTCCACCCGCGCTCCTGCGCGTACACCTGGAAGACGGTGACCAGGCTGACCGCCAGCACCGTGCCGAACACACCGCCGCGACGGCCGTACGCGCTGGTGCCGGCGAGGAGGGCCACCCCGATCGCCAGGACCGTCCAGTCCAACCCCGAGGTGGGCGCGACCGGCCCAGGGTCGTTGGCGGCGAGCAGCACGCCGGCGAGGGCGGCGAGCACGGTGGAGCCGACCAGCGCGACCGCAGTGACCACGGCGGCCACCGCGCCCCGCCGACGGGCCGGATCGGCGATCGGCCGGTACCGGCCGACCAGTCGGCGGATCGCCCGGATCGCGCCGAACAGCCCGCCGAGGACGGCCACCGCGGCGAAGCCGGCGAAGAAATATCCGGCGCTGCGCCCGGGGTCGTAGTCGCCCTGCACCAGCACCGGGGCCGAACGGCGTTCGATGTACACCACGACGCCGGCCGCGCCGGCCAGGCTGGCAGCCCAGCCCGGCACGTGCAGCACCACCACAGCGAGCGCCAGCACGAGCCCGCCCAGCGCGGCAACCGCCACGGCCGAGCCGACCGACGTTGGCAGACCCCGATCGCCCTGCTCGGCGTAGTGCAGGGCGGCGGCGACCGCGATCGGCCCGACGGCCAGGTTCGGCGCGGCCGTACGCAGGCTCAGCCCGGCGGCCAGGGCGAGCATCCCCAGCCCGACCGCGTCGACCAGCAACGTACGCAGGTTGCCGTCGCGCAGGGCGGCCGGGTTGTCCTGCCAGAGCAGCCAGCCCAGGGTCGCCAGCCCGGCCAGCAGCAGGAACTCCCATCCCAGGTGCACGCCGACCCGATCCCGGCCGGGCTCACCGTGGGTGGGGTCGTCGAAGACGTTCTCCAGAACCGCCGAGGGCACCCCGGACGAGGGCTCGGCAGACCGGTCCCGGCCCGCTTCTTCGTACCCCATGACGCCGCCTCCCCAGTCGCCGGCCGTCCCCAGTCCGGCGCGCGGACGAACGGTGGGCGGCCTTGCTCTCCGATCGCAGGCACCGTACCCGCGCCCGGAGCCGGGCGTAACCCCCTGCTCAGCGCTGGCCGGGGCGGCTCTCCCGTGGGTCCTGCTCGCGCTCGTCGTCCGGGCGATCCGGCACCCGGCAGGAGCGCTCCAGCCACAGCGCGGCGCCGACCAGAGCCAGCGAGGCGAGCAGGCCCCCACCGGCGGCCGGTCGATCGTCGAGCGCGGCGCGGGTGGTCTCCACGAAGAGCCAGCCGGTGAGCCCCGTGTAGAAGCCGGCGAAGAGGGCCGCGGCCAGCGCCGATGCCTTGGCCAGCACCACGAAGCGGGCAACCATCAGCGGGTTGACCGGCTCCCGGCCAGGTTTGCGCTGGATCCGGCCCCGGGTGTCGAAGGCGGCGTACGCCTCGAGCACGGCGAGCCCTACGAGCGTCACCACCGGCAGCCAGGGGAGCCGGGGGATGCCGCTGTAGTAGAGGCTGCTGATCAGCAGCCAGGCCACCGCCGCCGCAGCCAGGGCGGCCACGACCAGGGTCGAGATCCGGGTGGGGCCCATCCGTGACCGATCCGGGCCCGACCCGCCCGGTGGTGGGGACTTCGCCTGCGTCATGCCGGCCAGCTCCGCTCGGTCATGCCGTCGACTCTAACGCCAACTCCGGCCGGGGACGCAGTTCCAACGCCTCGTCCGCCGCAGGGCCGGTGGTCAGCAGGTCGGTCAGCCAGCCGTGACCGGGCAGCCGACCGTACGGCTGGATGTCGATCCACGGCCGCAGCACGAAGGCGCGCAGGTGCGCCCGGGGGTGCGGCAGGGTCAGCTCCGGGTCGTCGCTGAGCACCGGCTCGTCGTCGTCACCCCAGACCGCGATCACGTCCACGTCGAGGGTGCGCGGCCCGAACCGCCGCTCCGGGTCACGGACCCGACCGGCCGCCCGCTCCGCGACGCGGGCCCGCTCCAGCCAGTCGCGCGGGCTCGCGGTCTCGTCCTGGGCGAGCAACACCGCATTGAGGTACGCGGGCTGGTCGGCGTCGCCCCACGGTGGAGTCTCATACACCCCGGAGAGTACGAGCACAGAGTCACCGAACGCGGTCACGGCCGTGCGCAGGTGACCGAGCCGATCGCCCAGGTTGCTGCCGAGCGACAGCACAGCCCTGGTCACCGGTCACGCGTCCGGGTCATGGTGACGGCCACGTCGGTGAAGGTGTGCGGCACCGGAGCCTCCGGCTTGTGCACGGTGATCGTGGCAGCGCCGACCCGCTCGTCGGCCAGGCAGACCGCGAGGAGTCGGTCCGCGAGGGTCTCGATCAGGTTGACCGGCTCACCGGTCACCACCGCGACCAGGCGTTCGGCCAGCTCCCCGTAGTGGACGGTGTCGGTGACGTCGTCGCTGGCGGCGGCCGGGGCCAGGTCCACCTCGAGGACGGCGTCGACCACGAAGTCCTGCCCCTGCGCCCGTTCGAAGTCGTACACCCCGTGCCGACCGCGGGCCCGCAGGCCGGTCAGTTGGATCCGGTCGGTCGTCATCGCTGCACCTTCTGCTCGTGATCGTCGGTCGCAGCCTGCTCGTGATCGTCGGTCGCAGCGGCGTGGCGCGGGCTGCCGGTCGCGGGGGCCAGGCGCGGGCTGCCGGTCGCGGCCCAGACGGCGAGCGCGTCGGCGGTGGCCCGCACGTCGTGCACGCGTACGCCCCAGGCGCCGGCGGCGACCGCCAGCACGCTGGTGGCCACGGTGGCCGCCTCCCGCTGGGCGGTCGGTCGCGGGGTGCCGTCGGGGGCGGCGAGCAACCCGCCGAGGTACGACTTGCGGCTGGCCCCGAAGAGCAGCGGACAGCCGAGGTCCAGCAGCTCCGGCAGGCGGGCGCTGAGCTCCCAGTTGTGCGCGGCCGTCTTGGCGAAGCCGAGGCCGGGGTCGACGATGAGGCGGTCGGCGGCCACCCCGGCGGCCAGCGCCGCGTCGATCCGTTGGGCCAACTCGGCTCGGACGTCGGCCACCACGTCGGTGTAGTTGGCCAGCTCGCGCATCTCCCGCGAGTGGCCACGCCAGTGCATCAGCACCCAGGGGCAGTGCGCGTCGCGCACCACGCGGGCCATGTCCGGATCGGCCAGCCCGCCGGAGACGTCGTTGACCACCGCCGCTCCAGCGGCCAGGGCGGCCTCCGCCACCCGTGCACGGCTGGTGTCGATGCTGACCGCGACACCAGCGGCCGTCAGCTCACGGATGACCGGCAACACGCGGTCGGCCTCGGTCGCGGCGTCGATCCGCTCAGCGCCGGGACGGGTCGACTCGCCGCCGATGTCGACCAGGTGGGCTCCGGCGTCGCGCAGACGGACGCCATGTCCGACGGCCGCGTCGAGGTCGGCGTACCGTCCGCCGTCGGAGAAGGAGTCCGGTGTGACGTTGAGGACGCCCATCACCACCGGGCCCGAGGCCCGCACCAGATCGGTCACGACTAGACGGTACCGGTCGCGGCAGCGGTGCCCACCGACCCGGGTAGGCCACGCATCACCACCCCTGACGTGCCGATTAGAACAGGTGTACGATCGGTCATTCAGGCAGCAACGGGCAGCCCCTTCACGGCTTGTAGCAATCCGGGGCGGCCCGTACGCTTTGGAATTGGCCAGCATCGACATGGCGAAGCTTGGAGGGAGGGCCGAAGCGGGGAAAATCCGCCCAAACCTCGCCACGCTCCGTGGTGAGTAACGAACGCAGGGTCAAAAACGCTGCGCTCTGTGGAGCAATTTCTCGCCAGGCTTGCCTATTGCACCGCCGCGGCACCGCCGGCCGCGCTATGGGGAGGTTCCAGTGATCGCCTTCGAGCTCATGGAGACGGCGTCGTCCGGCGTCACCCACGCGCTCTCCACTCTGGCGTCGGCTCCGCTCGCAGAGCCGGCACCGAAGGGGATCGACACCAACAGTGTCGTCACCTTCTTCGCCAGCAAGATCGCGCCGATCCTGCTCGCCGTCCTGGGCGTCATCTTCATCGGCCGTGCCAGCCGCGGTGAGATCTCCAAGGTGCTGACCAGCTCTGCGATCGCCATCGTCGGGCTGGCCTTCATCGCCGGCGCGGCAACACTCTTCTTCGTCGGCGATTACCTGATCGACCTGATCTTCGAATAGGCGCGTTCACCACATGCGGCTGCGCACCGACGACGACATCTACCGGGCCCGCCTGGTCTACCTCGGGCCGCCCGGTTACACCCTTCCGGTCCACCTGCCCTACGCCCAGTACGGGCTGTTCATGCTGCTGGTCCCCCTCTACATGTTCATCCACTGGCTGTTCACGTTGACGGTCGAGCTCTTCCCGGCCTGGGAGATCGCGCTCGCCATCGTGACCACGTCGTTCATCTTCCGGCACGTCGACCCCGATCGGCCGGCGCGGGTGGTCATCCGCACCGCGCTGACCGACTGGCGACGCACCCGGGAGCCGGCGATCGAGCAGCGCGATCCGCGCCTGGTCGGCAGCCGGATCAGGATTCGGGAGGAGCTGGCATGACCGGGCGTACGCCGATCGGTCCGTCGCACGGAGCAGGCAAGAGTCTGCCGGCCGTCTCTGAGGCGGTGGCATGAGCCGCTCTTCCACGCCGGGTTCCCCGGCCGGCCGTCCGGCCGTACCGGCAGGTCACCGTGTGCACTCGTTCGACTACACCGAGGACGAGGACGAGGTGGCGCTCGATCCTGCGCTGGTGACCTCGCCCGGCCACGGTGCCGTCGGCGTGTTCCAGGCACCCCGGCCGATCCCCCGCCGGACGCCACCCGCCGAGCCCAGCGCGGTGTCGGCCGGCGAGAACGCCGACATCGACTCCCCGTTCCTGGACCTCTTCGGCGGGGCGCGGCCCGGCGCGACACGAGCCGTCACGGCCGGCCCGAGCACCCGGGAGCAGCCGGCGATCCCCCAGCAGCCGCCGTCCGTCGCCGGCCCGCCACCAACCCGCCCGGTTCCCGAGTTGGAACCACCGTGGACGCCCGCCGAGCAGCCCGCCAGCGGCGGCCGGCCGGCCGAGCCACGACACGGAGGGGGCCACCCGGCCAGCGAGTCCCGGGTGCCGCACCAGGCCGGCGACCGACGGCCGATGCTCCGTCCACCGGACGAGCCCGACCCGACCGCTGGCGGCGCGTCGGCAGCGGCCACCGGTCCCGCCAGCCGGCCAGCCAACACCGTGTCGGGCAGCCGCCCCACGGCTACGCCCGCAGCCCGGCCGACGCCTCAAGGCAGCCAACCAACGGCCCTGGCAGAGCAGCCGGCCAGCACCGCGCCCGCGAATCGGCCGGCTCTGGAGCGCGCGGCGCGCCGCACCACTGACTCCGATCGGCCCAGGGGCCCCGGCACCGAGCCGACCGGGCGGGAAGTCGCCCCACCCCGACAGCGTGCCGCGAGCCGACCAGACCGACCGACCAAACCGACCCGGGTCCGCGCCCCGAAGATCAAATTTGGAGATCGGGACCCGTCGGTCGAGCTGGCCATCACCGAGATCGCCGGTCACCTGACCTTCACCCCCAACACCGTCACCGCCTGGTATTGGCTGCCCGAGGTCCGCTGGGCGTTCCGGCCGGACGCGGAACGCGAAGCGTTGTTGTCGGCGATCTCCGAGCAGTACGCCGGCTTGGCCGGCTTCCGGCTGCACCTGCGCCGCACCACCCGGCCGTTCCCCGCCGACGAGTGGGCGCGCACCATCGACGCGCACACCCCCGCACCGCTCGCCGACGTGCCCGGCACCACCGGCTGGGCCGATCACCTGGTCGCCGCCCAGCGGCACCTGATGGCGGTCAACCACGCCGAGGGGCAGACCTACCTGGGCGTCACCTTCGCCCGCCGGTCCCTCGGTGACTCGCTCACCGAACGGTTGCTGCGCACCTTCGGCAGGGGCACCGCCGAGGGCGAACGCCGCAAGCTGGGCCGCACCGTGGAGCAGTTCGACGAGGTGCTCGGCGCCTTCGGCATGCGCGGCCGGCGGGTCACCGCACAGGAGCTGGAATGGCTGCTCTACCGCTCGGTGGCGCTGTGCATGTCGCCGCCGAGCACCCTCTCCCCCGTCACCGACGGGCGCTGGGAGCGCGGAGACCTGCTCGCCATGACCGAGCAGGTGGAGCGCTACCGCACCCCGTACGGCTCAACGGTCAAGCTGGTCAACCGGATGACCGGCGAGGAACGGCACGTGGCCGTGCTCGCGGTCGGCCGAATGGAGCCGCTGGAGATCCCGGAACGGCACGAGCCCTGGCTGCACTTCCACGAGCGGCTGCCCTGGCCGATGGAAATCTCCACCCGGGTCGACATCCTCGGCTCCGGTGACTCCTTCCGTAATCTCGAACACCGGCTGCGGATGATCCGCTCGCAGCAGCTCGACTACGCCGAGCACGGCATCGACGCGCCCCCGGAGCTGGAACGACTGGCCAAGCGCGCCCTGGTGATCGGCGACGAGATGACCACCGGTCTGCCGGTCGACTCGGCCCGCGCGCACGGCTGGCACCGGGTCGCAGTCGGCGGCCGGACCAGGGAGGAATGCCTGGAGCGGGCCCGCCGGCTCATCCAGCTCTACTCCCGGGAGCTGCGCATCTCGCTACAGCACCCGAAGAACCAGGACTGGCTGGCCCGCGAGTTCATCCCCGGCGAGCCGATCGCCAACACCGGCTACGTCCGCCGGATGCCGGTGCCGCTACTCGCCGCCGCTCTCCCCCAGGCCGCCTCGAACGTGGGCGACCGCCGGGGCGACCTGATCGGCCGTACCGCCGGCACCTGCCGCCGGCCGGTCTTCCTCGACCTGCACTTCCCCATGGAGGTCCGGGAACGCTCCGGACTCGCGGTCTTCGTTGCCGAACCGGGCGGTGGCAAGTCGACCCTGCTCGGCGCACTGGGCTACCTGGCCGCCCGCAGAGGTGTCCAGGTGACCCTGCTCGACCCGTCCGGGCCACTGGCCCGACTCTGCGCGATGCCCGAGCTGCGGCCGTACTCCCGGGTGTTGAACCTGACCGGCTCGGAGCACGGCACCCTGGCGCCCTACTCGCTCATCCCGACGCCGCTGCGCACCGAGTTCGGCGCCGGCGCCTCCGGTGACCGGGAGTTCGAGATCGCGGTCTCCAATGCCCGGGCCGAGCGCCGGATGCTGGTCCAGGACATCTGCATGATGCTCGTTCCGCCGCAGGTGGCCCGGGAGGCGTCAACCGCCACCCTGTTCCGGCACGCGGTCCGCCAGGTCCCCGCCGAGGAGACGTCCACCCTGGACGACGTGGTGAGCTGCCTTGGGCGGCTCGACGACGACGCCGGCAAGGAACTGGCCAACCTCCTGCTGGACACCGCCGAGATGCCGCTGGCCATGCTCTTCTTCGGCCGGCCACCGGAGGGGCTGCTCGGCGCCGACGCCGCACTCACCGTGATCACCATGGCCGGGCTGCGGTTGCCCGACCTCAAGATCGAACGCGAGTACTGGTCCGCCGAGGAAGCGCTGGCCCTGCCGATGCTGCACACCGCGCACCGGCTCGCCGTCCGCCGCTGCTACGGCGGCTCCATGTCGTCCCGCAAACTCGTCGGCCTGGACGAGGCGCACTTCATGGAGGGCTGGCGGTCCGGGCGTTCGTTCCTGGTCCGGCTCGCCCGCGACTCCCGCAAGTGGAACCTCGCCGCGCTGGTCGCCTCGCAGAACCCCCGCGACATCCTCGGCCTCGACGTGCAGAACCTCGTCTCCACCGTCTTCGTCGGCCGGATCGCCGAGGATGCAGAGATCGCCTCCGAAGCGCTGCGACTACTGCGGGTGCCGGTAAATGACGGCTACGAGGCCACCCTCGCCTCGCTCTCCGCCGCCGACACCAGTTCGTCCAACCGGCTCGGCTTCCGCGAGTTCGTGATGCGCGACGTCGACGGCCGGGTGCAGAAGGTCCGAGTCGACGTCTCGTACGTCGAAGGGCTGCTGGACTACCTCGACACGACGCCCGCCGCGATCGCCGCGGCGGCCGGCGTACTGCCGAGCATCCCCCTGCCGGATCTGGAGGCGTGACATGGCGAGGGCCCGGGCAAGGATCACGTCGCTCCTGCTCGCCCTCGGCGTACTGGCCGGGGCAACCCTCTCCTGGCCGCTGATCGGTGCGGAAGCCGCAGCCGCCGCACCGCCCGCCGCCCAGGCCCGCGCCGACCTCTGCACGACCCCTGAGTGGCAGGCCGACTTCCGCGCCTGCGTGGGAAAGCTCAAGGAAGTCAGTGAGACCGAGGTGACCTGCCGCAACGCGCCGACTCCGGGTACACCGGATTCGGGACTCGCCGGCTGGTTCGCCGGCCGCCCAGACTCCGCCAAGGAGCTTGGGCCGAAAGGGCTCTACAGCGACTACGGCTACGCCGGCTACAGCTACCCCACATATGACATTCCGGGCGGCTGTGCGTCGTCGGTCCTGCATCCGGACTACAAGTTCACCACCACCGTGGCGAACGGGGAGTTCATGGTCGCCACCGCGATCGTGGGGGCCTCGAACGCGCTGCGGGAGCGGGCCTGGGACCCGAGCTCGATGTGGGGCTGGGCCGACCCGCTGGTCGAGCAGGCAACCAAGGCCGTGTATCAGAAGGTGTTCAGCGTCTTTGGCATCGTCACTCTGTGCGTGGTCGGGCTCTATCTGCTCTGGAGGTCCCGCCAGTCGGACATGAGCAACGCGATGACCACCGCGGGCTGGGCACTGCTGGTGATGGTCGCAGTCACGGCACTGGCCGCATGGCCGGTCAAGTCGGCGAACATCGCAGACGGGACGCTGGTCACCACCTTGGGTGTGGTGCACGACGCCGTGGGTCCTGCAGCCCGGGACACCCCGCCGGACCAGTGCGACGATCCGAACCCCCAGGCATGTAAGGACAACCGCCCGCCTGCCGTTCGGGCCAGTGACACGGCCACCGAGGCGATGCTCTACCGGAACTGGCTCCGAGGTGTGCTCGGCTCGGCTGACAGCGAGACCGCCCGCAAGTACGGCCCGGCCCTCTACGACGCCAAGGCACTCTCGTGGGAGGAGGTCGAGAAGCTGCGCGCCAACCCGGCCACCCGGCCAGGCACGATCAAGGCCAAGCAGCAGCAGTGGGCGCGGGTTGCCGAGCAGATAAAGACCGAGGACCCGGAGGCGTACGAGTACCTCCAGGGTGTGCGAGACATGGACCGGGTGGGCGCCGGGTTCATCGCGGTGCTGGCGTCGGTGCTGTTCGCCATGTTCGACCTGACCGCGTCGCTGCTGGTCCTGCTGGGCTTCCTGATCTTCCGGTGGGCGGTGATCGCGGCACCCATCCTGGGCACCGTCGGACTGATGCGACCAGCCAGCGCCGGGCTGCGGCGGCTGGCCAATGCGGTCGTTGCCGCGGTGTTTAACATCGCGATCTTTGGCACCGGTGCCGCGATCTACCTGTTCGCAGTAGATCTGATCATGAGCACACCCACCCTGGCAGGTTGGCTCCAGGTGGTGCTGGTCTGGCTCTGCGGGGTGGTCGGCTGGCTGCTGCTGCGGCCCTACCGCCGGATCACCCAACTCGGTGGCAAGGACAGCAGCGAGGCCGTCGGCTCGGCCGGGTCCTGGCACCGTCGGTTCTTCCGTGACATGCGCGTCGCAGCGCGGCTGGACGTGACGGAGCCGGGCGGCACGGTCGAGCCGGTGGGCGGACGTCGACGGTCACCCGACGCGGCGCAGACCCGGCTGCGCCCGGAGGCACGGCGGGAGGATCCGGTCTCGGCGCCGACCCCTGCGGCCGAGGGCGGGCGTGCAAGTGCGGGGCGCCCCGACGGTAAGGAACGCTCCGACGAGGCACCGGCGGAGGAGACCAGAGGCCGGGGCCGCCCGGTCGCCCCCCAGCCTCGACGCCGGCAGCCGGCGACCTGGACCGAGCCGGACGTGCCGGCGGAGAACCCGTCATTCGTGGTCTACCGACCCGGATCCACTGAGCGTGCACCGGATCGCACCGGACCTCGGGTGCGCTCCGAGGCGAGGTGACAGCGATGCGGCGGGCACTGGAGTTCCTCTTCAACCGGGCGTTGCGGTCCCGGCTGGGAGTGGCACTGGTGATCGCGGTGCTCGTCTTCGGCGTGATCGGGGCGGCCAGGCTGATTTCCGGTCCGATCAACCCGGCGGAAGGGTTGAGTAGCCGGCCGAACCAACCGATCACCACCGTCGACCCGACGGCTGGCGACGACGGCGTGCTCTCCACCGAGCCACCGCCGTCGCCGGTGACCCGGCCCGGTGCCCGCACACCCGAGCAGACCGCCGACCGGTTCACCGCCGCCTGGCTCGGCCGCCCAGGAATCACCGCCGAGCAGTGGCAGGATGGCCTGCGGCCGCTCTCCACCCCGGCGTTGACCGAGAAGCTGGCTGGCGCCGACCCGGCGGGGGTTCCGGCAGCGGAAGCCGCCGGGCCGCCGGCGGTGCAGTCGCGCACCGAAACGTTCGTCGAGGTGTTGTTGCCCCTCGACACCGGTCGGCTCCGACTGGAACTTATCGCCACCAACGGCGGTTGGCTGGTCGACGTTTTGGACTGGGAGCGCTCATGAACGACGGCAGCGGCTCCGCCGCCCTCCGCCGGCCGCTACGGCTCGGCGTTCTCGCTTCGGTGCTGACCGGGGTGCTGCTCCTGCTCTGTTGTACCGGCGGTACCGCCGCCTTCTTCCTCAGCGGGCTCGGCGGCGACGCGGAGGACGGAGATATGCTGGCCAACGAGGACTGCGGCCCTGTGCGGCCTGTGAACGTCACCGGCAAGTTGCCACGGTTCACCGAGTACGGCGACGCCCAGGTCCGCAACGCCGCGATCATCATCAAGGTCGGCCAGGACATGGGCGTGCCTTCGCGGGGATGGGTGATCGCCCTCGCCACCGCGATGCAGGAGTCCGGTCTGCGCAACCTGGCTAACAGCGGCGTGCCGGCGTCCCTGGCCCTGCCGCACGAGGGCGTCGGCGCGGACCACGACTCGCTGGGCCTGTTCCAGCAGCGGCCGGGGTGGGGATCGGTCGCCGAGCGGTTGAACCCCGCGTACACGGCCCGCAAGTTCTACGAGAAGCTCGTCGGGGTGCAGGGCTGGGAACGTCGACCGCTGACCGCAGTCGCGCAACGGGTCCAGATCAGCGCCTATCCGGACGCGTACGCCAAGCACGAGGAGCTGGCCAGCCGGATCGTGAACGCGTTGTCCGGCGGCGCGGCCCGCACCATCGAAATCAACGGTAAGGCGGTGTGCGATGCGGCCGAGCGTGGTCAGATCGCCGCCTCCGGCTGGACCGCCCCGATCCCTGGCGGCGTCGGCTCCGGGTTCCGGACCGCCAGTCGACCCAGCCACAACGGCGTCGACATCGGAGCGGCCAAGGGCACCGAGATTCGCGCAGCGGCGACCGGCCGGGTGCTCGTCGCTCGTTGCGATCCGGACAGCAGGGGCCGGCTCGACTGCAACGTGGACGGGTACCCCGGTAAGGGCGGCTGTGGCTGGTTCGTCGACCTGCTGCACGCTGGCGGCTACATCACGCGGTACTGCCACATGGTGGTCCAGCCCCGCGTGCGGCCCGATCAGATGGTGGCGGCCGGCGAGGTGATCGGTCAGGTGGGCAGCAGCGGCAACTCCTCCGGCCCGCACCTGCACTTTGAAGTGCATCTACGCAACGACCGGTCCAGCCAGGGAGCCATCGACCCGAACCAGTTCATGCGCGGGCGGGGCGCCCCGCTGCGTCGCCCGGCATGAGGTCACCGAAGGCATGAGCGGCCCCCTGCCGGACCCGTTCGCCGACCAGCCTGACTGGGCGCCTCGGCCACCCCGGCCACTGGCGATCGTGCCCGCCACCGACCGGGTGGAGCTGCGCGGGGGGCGGGTGCTGGTCGGTCTGCCAGGGCTGGGCTGGCGGGGCGACCTGCGGGCCGACGACCGGGTGGTGCAGGGCGCCCGGACGTACGTGCCCGTGATCCCCGAGCACGAGTGGTACCGGGCCGAGGCTGAGCAGGTCGAGGTGTTCGCACCACTGGTACCGGTGGATCGAGTCTGGGTGGAGACGGTCGGCAGCGGACCAGGGTCGGAGGGTGCCCGCGACACCGGCCTCCGGTTGGTCTCGCTGGACGGCCCGGCTCACCGGACCCCCACGCCCGTCATCGAGGCGGACGCCGTCACCGGGCGCAGGGTGGTGCACGTCGAGGGCGGTGTGGAGCACCGCGACCTACGAGCTGTCACTGAGACCTACTCGGGTGCCGAGGGGGACATCTGCGTTCGGATCACACCCGAGGTGGAGTGGTACCGCTGGGCCTGGCGCGGCCAGTCACCTACGACCCTGGAAGTTCCGGTGCATCTCTTATGGATCGAGTGACATCAGCTAGCCCAGTGTGCCGCCGCAGACTCGCCAGCCATCGCTATCCTCGACGACGCTGAACGTCCAGTCCTCTCGCCGACTGCTTCGAGGGACACCATCGGCTGACCCGGCAATGGTCAGCGTCGTGCCTACGGATTCTCCGTCACCAGACGGCGTGCGAGTAAGTGGGCCCCAACTGACTCGCACAGTGACGCCAAACTTCGATTCTCGCTGCTCAGTCTCAACTCGGAGATCCCGAACGGCCTGAAGGTCGGCGCCACCCTCACAGGTGAAGAGGTCCGCTCTCGCGTCGTTGCGATCCACCAGAAATGCGCGGAGATAGTTGTCCACCACTACGTCGGGTGCGCTGCGATCCGGGGCTGCCGCGCGGTTGTACAGCACGTAGCCGGTGATGGCAGCGCCGATGCTGAGTAGAGCGAGCACCCCCGCGACGACGGTGAGCACGGTCCGAAACCGGCGGCGCGGCGGCTGTGGCGCCGGCGTTACCGGGGCCGGCGGTAGCTGCTCGTCGGGTGTCCGTTGGGCCGGTACGCGGGAGACCTGGGAACCGGCGGAGGGCTGCACTGATTCCACCTCCTGAAGTTATCCGCTGGACGCCCCGGAGCCAATGCCTCAGATCCAGCGGATCGTGACGGACCCCTCCCCACCGGTGAGATCCACGACAACACCGGCGCATTGCCGAGGCGCCTACCGGAGGAGCGGACTCGGCTGGGATACCGTCTTGCTCGGGGAGGGGTTGCCAACCTCGGGCAGAGGGGGTGGACGCGGTGGCCGGTCCGAAGGCACGCACGAACCGCGCCGCAGCCCTGCATCGTCGCGCCGCGGCCGTTGCGACCGCCGCCGCTGGGATCCTCGACGAGACCCGGCCGGCTCCGGCCGATCAGCGCCGTCAGTACGAGGTGGCCGACCGCTTGCGGGCGGTTGCGGCACGGCTGGCTCCGGGTTGGTCGGGCGCGACACTGGACTCGCTCACCGTGGGCTCGCCGGCGGGTGATGGCCCTCCGCCGTTCGTCCGGGTCGGCACGGCGGCGCCGTTGGATGACGCCCGTTTCCCCGCATTGGTGCCACTGCTCGGCACCGGTCATCTGAGTGTGGACGCTGACGCCCGGGAGCCACGGGTGGCGGGGTTGCTCCGGGCCGTACTTCTGCGGTTGCTGGGTGCGACGCCGGCGGGCGCGCTGCTGGTTCGCGCGGTGGATGCCACCGGCGCCGTGTTGACGCCGTTCGGCGCGCTCGGTGATGCTGGCCTGCTGCCGCCGCCCGCGGTGGACGTGGCGGGTCTGCGCGCGGTGCTGACCGAGGCGGAGCAGTGGGTCACGCCGGGCGCGAGCGGGCGGCGCCGCCACGACCGTACGTTGTTGCTGGTGATCGCCGCACTGCCGGAGCCGACCGGCACGACCGATCTGGCGCGCATTGAGGCGTTGGCCGAGCAGGGGCCGGCCGCAGGGCTGCACCTGGTGGTGGCCGGTTGGCCTCCCGCCGGCCCGTACGCGGCCCGGGCGCCGTTGCCGAACACCACGCCTCTGGCGCTGCGCAACGCGTACGCGCTGCTCGGTGACCCGCCGGGGGCGTCCTTCGCCAGCCCGGGCGCCGATCCGCCGGGCGGGTTGAACTCACCGGTCTTCGTCGAGTCGGACCCACCGGCCGAGTTGGTCGACGCGGTCTGTCGGCGGCTCGCTGAGCAGGTGGAGGCGGGTTCCCGGTTGGCGTTGGCGGCTCTGCTGCCGCCGACGGGTGAGCGGCTGTGGGAGTCGGATTCCGCGGAGGGGCTGACCACGACGGTTGGTGATGCCGGGGGACGGTCGGTGCCGCTGGGCTTCACCGAGCTGACCCCGCACTGGCTGGTCAGCGGCCGGTCGGCGGCGGGCCGCGCGGCGTTCCTGACCACCGCGCTGCTCAGCCTGGCCGCCCGGTACGGCCCGGACGAGCTGGCGTTCTACCTGGTGGATCTCGGCGATGGTGAGTCCTTCGTGGAGTTCCTGCAGACGGAGCGGGACCGGTCGTGGATTCCGCAGGTGCGCGCGGCCGCGATGGCCGCCGACCGGGAGTACGTCCGGGACCTGCTCGACGAGTTGACGGCCGAGGTGCAGCGCCGGACGGAGGCCGGGGCGCGGGCTGGCGGGCAACGCTTCGCTGAGCTGCGTCAGCACCAGCCGCTGCCGCGGATCGTCTGTGTGTTGGACAATGTGCCGCTGCTCTTCGCCGAGCGGGACCGGCTGGCCACTGAGGTTGCCGCCCAGTTGGACGGGCTGGCTCGGGCCGGTCGGGCGTACGGCGTGCACCTGGTGTTGGCCGGTGCGGGCGAGCTGGGCCTGAGTGCGCGCGCGGATGCCGGTCATCGGGATTCGGTGCTGGGGCAGTTCCCGGTGCGGGTGGCGCTGCCGGGCGGCAGCCCGGTGCTGGAGCCGACGAACGACTCGGCCGCCGGCCTGCCGGTGGGCAGCGCGGTGGTGAACACCGCTGGCGGGCTCGGCGGCCCCCGGGGTGCGACCCGAGGTCACGAACGGCTGATCCGTCACCCCGACCCGCAGGACCACCCGGAGGTGGTGGAGGAGCTGCGGCACGAGCTGTGGGCGGCCCGGCCGGCCGGTTCGGTGCCGCCGGTGGTCTTCGCCGGGTACGCCCGGCCGCTGCTGGGCAACGATCCGCGACACCGGGCGGCGCTGGCGGGGCAGGCACATGGGCCGGCGGCCCTACTGGGCCGGGCGGTGGACGTGGCCCGCTCGACGGTCGCCGTGCCGTTGGGGCCGGCGGCCGGGCGCAACCTCGCGGTGCTGGGGTCCTGCGCTGCGGCGGGCGGGCTGCTGGCGACGGCGGCCCGGAGCACAGCGGACCACCATTCGCCGGGCACCGCCCGCTTCCTGGTGGCGGCACCGGACCCGGGCTCACGAGCGCTCGCGGAGGCGTTGACGGCGGAGTTGGCGACCCGCCATTCGGCCGAGATGGTGGATCTTCCGACGCTGCTCGCGGACACCTCCGACGAGCTGCCGACCTATCTGGTGGTCTTCGGGCTGGACCGGCCGGGCCCTCGGGAGCTGGCGGTGGACCAGCTGCGCGCGTTGCTGCGGGACGGCCCGCCGGCGGGGAGACACCTGCTGGGCTGGTGGCGGGCGGTGCCGCCGTTCGCCGCGCTGCTCGATCCTGCGGGCGAGGTCGACAAGCTGACCGCCGTGGCCGTGCTGGACGTGCCGGTCGCGCAACTGGCCGCGGTCTTCGGTCGGCCGGTGGAGTGGCGGGTTCGCCCCGACCGCGCGGTGCTCTGGGACGGTCCGGACGAGCGGGGCACGGTCCTGGTGCCGTTCGCCGACGAGGCCGGGTGATCCGGTGGTGCGGGCGGTGGGTGACGAGATGAGTCCGAACGCGACGGTGACCGGGCCGGGGCGGCAGCGGGCCGCTGCGGCGAGCGAGGGCGCTCCGCCAGCGGCGGTCGAGCCCAGCACGGCCTGGGCGGAGTACCTCGCCGCGGCTCGTCAGTTGGACGGGGTTCGCCGCAGCGCGGCTGCCGCAGCTGGTGAGCAGGCCCGGTCGGCGGAGGCCGCCCGGGAGGAGCTGACGGTGGTCCGCACCGGGCTGGCGAGCCAGCAGGAACGGCTGCGTGAGTTGGGCGTACCGGCGATCTCTCTGGTGCCGTCGCCGCCGGAGCTGACCGAGGCGGCCCGGTCGATGGCGGGCGGCCCGGCGGCCGTGCTGGCGGCGCTGCGGGCCGCGCGGGGCCGGGCCGAGGCGGCGGACGCGGCCTTGGCGGCGCGCCGCCGGTTCCGGCCGGGATCCTGGCCCGCGCCGGCGCGCAACCTCCTGGTGTACGGGCCGTTTGCGCTGCTGGTGCCGCTGATCCAGGTCGCGGTGTACGCGGCGACGGGGGTGGGGCCGGCCAGTGTGGCGGCGCTGATCTGCGGGCTGCCGATGCCGGCGGTCGCGTTCGTCGCCGGTTGGGTGGCCATCGGGCGGTTGTTCCGCGTCAGCCCTGCCGAGCGGCTCGACCGGACGGTGCGCTTCGGCGCGCTGGTGTGCCTGGTGCCGGCGGTGCTGGTCACGGCTGGCCTGCTGCTGGCCCTGCTCGCTGGGTGACCAGCCCTGGGAGGACGGGTGCGCGAACGGGACGGCCGGCCGTCCCGCAAGGGTGTCGGCCGGCCGTGGTGCATCGAAGTGTCAGCGGGGGATGATCAGCGCCATCGCCTCGGCCCGCGACTTGGAGTCCGTCTGCAGGATGCCGCGTACCGCTGACGTGATGGTCCTGGCACCGGATTTCTGGATGCCGCGCATCGCCATGCACATGTGCTCGCAGTTGAGCACGACGACGACGCCGCGCGGTGCGAGTTTGCTCATCAGCAGGTCGGCGACCTGCGAGGTGAGCCGCTCCTGCACCTGGGGCCGGCGGGCGAAGACCTCGACCAGTCGCGCCAGCTTGGACAGGCCGGTGATCCGCCCGTCCGGGCCGGGGATGTAGCCGATGTGCGCGCTGCCGCGGAACGGCAGCAGGTGGTGCTCACAGAGGCTCATCACGTCGATGTCGCGGACGATCACCAGCTCTTCGTGGTTGGCCTCGAAGGTGGTGCTGAGCACCTGGGCCGGGTCGACCCGCAGACCGGCGAAGAGCTCGGCGTACGCGCGGGCGACCCGGGCCGGGGTCTGCTGGAGCCCGTCGCGGTCCGGGTCCTCGCCGACCGCGATCAGGATCTCGCGGACGGCCTTCTCGATCCGGCCGAGGTCGACGGCGTCCTCGACGGGGCGGCCGGTCAGCTTGCCGCTGATCAGCCGCGCGGCCACGTAGTCCAGCTCGTCGTCGCCGTCGGGTTCGGTCGCGGAGACGGCCAGCTCCCGATGTGGGGAGCTGGCCGTCGGGTCGTTGCTCAGTGCGTGCCGTCCGAGTTGTTGGACGGCGCGCCGCCGCCGACCGACGCCTGCGCGCCGTCGGCTTCGGCCTGCGCCTTGAGCTTGTCCTTCTCCGCAGGGGTGAGCACGGGCGGCTCGGTGGAGGGCTGGCGCTTGCCGAAGCCGTTGTACGGCGCCAGCGGCGGGCGCTTGACCACCCGGGAGCAGATCCGCGCCATGTCGGCCGTGGAGAGGGTTTCCTTCTCCATCAGCTCGAGCACGATGTTGTCCAGGACGTCCCGGTATTCCACCAGGATCTCCCAGGCCTCGTCGTGCGCCAGCTCGACCAGTGCCCGCATCTCGCCGTCGATCTCGGCGGCCACCGAGTCCGAGTAGTCCCGCTCGTGGCCCATGTTGCGGCCGAGGAACGGCTCGTCTCCGCTGGTGCCGTACTTGATCGCGCCGAGCTTGGAGCTCATGCCGTACTGGGTGATCATCGCGCGGGCCAGTTGGGTGGCCTTCTCGATGTCATTGCCGGCACCGGTGGTGGGCTCGTGGAAGACGAGTTCCTCGGCGGCCCGACCGCCCAGCGCGTACGCCAGGGTGTCGATCATCTCGGCGCGCGTCTGGGTGTACTTGTCTTCGGTCGGGAGCACCAGGGTGTGGCCCAGCGAGCGACCACGGGACAGGATCGTCACCTTGTGCACCGGCGCGGCGTGCGGCAGCGCCCAGGCGACCAGCGCGTGCCCACCCTCGTGGTACGCGGTGATCTTCTTTTCCTGGTCGCTCATCACGCGGGTCCGTCGCTGCGGACCTGCGATCACCCGGTCGATCGACTCTTCCAGCGAGTCGTTGGTGATCGCCCGCTGGTCCTTGCGGGCGGTGAGCAGGGCCGACTCGTTGATCACGTTGGCCAGGTCGGCGCCGCTGAAGCCCGGGGTCCGTCGCGCCACCGCGTCGAGGTCGACGTCGGGGGTGAACGGCTTGCCCTTGGCGTGCACCCGCAGGATGGCCTTGCGACCCTCCATGTCGGGGGCGTCCACCGGGATCTGCCGGTCGAACCGGCCCGGGCGCAGCAGCGCCGGGTCGAGGATGTCCGGCCGGTTGGTGGCCGCGATCAGGATGACCCCGCCCTTGGTGTCGAAGCCGTCCATCTCGACGAGCAGCTGGTTGAGCGTCTGCTCGCGCTCGTCGTGACCGCCGCCCATGCCGGCACCTCGGTGCCGGCCGACGGCGTCGATCTCGTCGACGAAGACGATCGCCGGGGCGTTCGCCTTGGCCTGCTCGAACAGGTCACGGACCCGACTGGCGCCGACACCGACGAACATCTCCACGAAGTCGGAGCCGGAGATGGAGTAGAACGGCACCCCGGCCTCGCCGGCGACCGCGCGGGCCAGCAGCGTCTTGCCGGTACCGGGAGGGCCGAAGAGCAGTACGCCCTTCGGAATCTTGGCGCCCAGAGCCTGGTACTTCGCAGGGTTCTGCAGGAAGTCCTTGATCTCGTACAGCTCCTCGACGGCCTCCTCGGCACCCGCGACGTCCGCGAAGGTCGTCTTCGGAGTGTCCTTGGTGATCATCTTCGCCTTGGACTTGCCGAAGTTGAGCACCCGGGAGCCGCCGCCCTGCATCTGCGACATGAAGAACAGCAGCAGGAGGACGAGCAGCGCGATCGGCAGCAGGTTGACCAGCAGGCTCACCCAGATGCTGTCCGACGAGACCTTGGCGTCGGCCGGGCCGGTGACCCGGTTGGCCGCCTTGGCGTCCAGCACCTCGTTCCAGACCTGGTCGCCAGCCTGGTACGGGAATTGGGCCTCGATCTTGTTGGTCTCGGTCTTACCGAACTTGGTCTTCTCGGCCAGGTCGAGCTGGAGCGTCTGCTCCTTGTCCTGGAAGACGACCTTGTTGATCTTGGCAGTGTGCAGCTGATCGAGCGCAACGGAAGTGTCCACGCGGTGGTAGCTGGGACCAGCGGTGAACAGCTGACTGAGCACAACGGCGCCGAGGATGACCAGGATGATCCAGACCACCGGTCGGCGGAAGAAACGCGTACGTTCCATACTGTTGTCGAGCGCCGGAGCGCCCGCATCCTCCTGATCGACGTCCTGACCGTCTGATGGTGTCGCCGCATGAGCGGCGGTCGGAGCCGCCGTGCGGGCCGGCCTCGACCCCGAAGCGCGAAAACTGCCGCGCCGCGGTCATTCGACGGTACACCGTGCACGCGAGGCGCGAGCTTGCGAGCCCCGCACTCGGCACACCTTCGACATCGACGGCGCGCACCGTGGGCAGGCCCACCAGCCCCGCAACGACGTGCGCGGGTCCGGGTAGAAACCGGCGTGGCGGGGAGTCCGGCACGGCCACCTGACCGCCCGGTCACGCGGTCGAGGGGGTCGAGCGCAGAGTAACCTCCGAGCCACCGGGGTCCACGTTAACCGCAACAGCTGAGAGCGCGCTGAACGTCGGCTTGATGAATGCCGATGCGAGTCGGCCTCACACCGCCACCGGATCGCCCCGACAGGTCGGGTCCGGCGTCAGGAGCGGGCGTAGACCTCGGGCTTCAGCACCCCGACGTACGGCAGCTCCCGGTAGCGCTCAGCGAAGTCCAGGCCGTACCCGACCACGAACTCGGTGGGGATGTCGAAGCCGACGTACTTCACCGGGACCGGCACCTTGACCGCGTCCGGCTTACGGAACAGCGCGACCACCTCGACGCTCGCCGCGGAGCGCGACTCCAGGTAGCGCAGCAGCCAGGAGAGGGTGAGCCCGGAGTCGACGATGTCCTCGACGACCATGACGTGCCGACCGGCGATGTCCCGGTCCAGGTCCTTCAGGATGCGGACCACCCCGGAGGAGGTGGTGCCCTGGCCGTAGGAGGAGATGGCCATGAAGTCGAGCTCGGCCGGCGGGCCGTTGCGGCCCAACGCCCTGGCGAAGTCGGCCATGAACATCACCGCGCCCTTGAGTACGCACACCAGCAGCAGTCCGTCGGTCACGTGGGCGTAGTCGGCGGAGATCTGCTTGGCCAGCTCCGCCGTCTTCTCGCGAATCTGTGCCTCGGAGATGATCACGTGGTCGATGTCGGCGTCGTACCAGGAGCCATCAGCCATGACTCCTAGCCTGCCGTACGTCGGATGGCCTTCGTCGGCGGGGCCGCACCTTTTGGCGCGGTCCCGCCGAGGATTTTCCTCGCAAATTACCCTAACCACATCAGTTGGTGCGTGACCGCCAACGGCGGCCGTCGTCGCTGGGCTTCCAGTCGGCCGAATCGCGGCTGTCGAGGGTGAGGCCGGCCGCCGAGGCGACGGCGAGCAGGACGAGGAACAGGAGGAAGAGCAGGAACTCCATGGCGGCGCTCACTTTCGCATGATTGCTGTCGGTTTCGCCGCCGGTGCGCACCGGACTGAGACCAGTCTGCGACCACTCGCGCCGACCGGACAGTGGCAGGAATGCCATTGCCCATCGATTTACTGCCACCTGTCGGGTTACCCTCGTCACATGCTCAGGTCCATCGCCGTTCTCGCCCTCGACCAGGTCGCCCCCTTCGAGCTCGGCGTGCTCGCGGAGGTGTTCGGCACCGACCGGACAGCCGACGGATTCCCCGGCTACCGCTTCCAGGTGTGCAGCCCCGACGGCGCTCCCGTGCGTACCTCGTCCGGCTTCCACCTCACCCCGCACGCCGACCTCGGCCCGGTGGACGAGGCCGACCTGGTGGCCATCCCCGCGCACAGCCAGGGCACGACCGTTCCCGGCCCGGTGCTCGACGCACTGCGCCGCGCCGACGCTCGCGGAGCCCACCTCTTCAGCGTCTGCTCCGGCGCCTTCCTGCTCGGCGAGGCCGGGCTGCTCGACGACCGCGAGTGCACGACCCACTGGCGGTACGTGGACGAGCTGCAACGCCGGCACCCGCGCGCCCGGGTGCGCTGCAACTCGCTCTACGTCCAGGACGGTCGGCTGCTCACCAGCGCCGGCACGGCGGCCGGCATCGACGCCTGCCTGCACCTGATCCGCCAGGAGCACGGCTCGGCCACCGCGACCCGGCTGGCCCGGCGGATGGTGGTCCCGCCGCACCGCGACGGCGGCCAGTCACAGTACGTCGAGGCGCCCATCCCGAAGGCCCCCGAGGCGTCCACCCTGGAGCCGGTGCTGGAGTGGCTGATGGGTCACCTGGATCGGACGATCACCGTGGAGGAACTGGCCGCCCGCGCCGGTATGGCACCGCGTACCTTCGCCCGCCGGTTCCGCGCCGAGACCGGCACCACCCCGCACGACTGGCTCACCAACCAGCGGGTGCTGCTCGCCCGGCGGCTGCTGGAGGAGACCCCGTTGAGCGTGGAGGCGGTCGCCGACCAGTCCGGCTTCGGCGACGCGGCTGCCCTGCGCCACCACTTCAGCCGCCGAGTCGGCGCCACCCCACACAGTTACCGGACCACCTTCCGGGACCGGGCGGTCAGCGGCTGAGGCCAGCCGACCCGACGCACCACCCGAAGCAGCTGGTCAGGTCGGCTCCACCGACGCCAGTCGATCGGCGCGGCGAAGCACCCGGATGCCTCCGGGGAGGTCGGCAGGGCCCTGACCGCGCCAGCCTGTGACCAGGGCGTCCAGAGCAGCGACGTGCCGGTACGACAGGGCGCCCGGCGAAGCGCCCAGCTCACGCGCCCAGGTGTGCAGCACCCGGCCACGTACTGCGGGGACCAGGGCGACCAGCGCCGGCACGGAGAGCCCTCCGTCGGAACATCGAGCCGCCGCCAGCGCCGTTCCCGCCAACTCGTCGAGCGCGGCGTTGTCGGCCGCCACCAGCCGGGCGGTACGCGCGAGGTTGTCCACCACACCGGGCCCGAGCGCCCGCACCAGCGCCGGCAGCAGATCGGCCCGTACGCGGGACCGGGCGTACGACGGGTCGGTGTTGTGCGGGTCCTGCCACGGGCTCAGCCCGAGCACGGCGCACGCGGCGCGCGTCTGCTCCCGACCGATCTCCAGCAGCGGACGCAGCAGCGGCACCCCGTCCAGCTCCCGCCGGGCGGGCATCCCGGCCAGCCCGCGTGGGCCGGCGCCCCGGGCGAGCGCGAGCAGCACCGTCTCCGCCTGGTCGTCGCGGGTGTGCCCGGTGAGCACCGCGGCCGCGTTCTGCTGGCGGGCCACCTCGGCCAACGCCTGGTAACGGGCCTCCCGGGCGGCTGCCTCCGGCCCGCCGGGTCGCCCGGCCACCTCCACCCGGACCACGGTCGCCGACGCGAAGCCGACCCCACGCGCCCAGGTGGCCACCGTCTCGGCGCGCTGCGCGGAGCCGTCCTGCAAGCCGTGGTCGACGGTCACCAGCACCGCGGAGCCGCCCAGCCGAGGTGCCACGAACACGGTGGCCGCCGCAAGAGCGAGCGAGTCGGCGCCGCCGGAGCAGGCGACCAGGACCGGCCCGCCGGACGGCAGACCGGTCAGGGCTCGGCGGACCGCCACCCTGATCGCGGCCACCGGCGGGGCGAGCGCGGCCACCGGCGGGTGATCAGCCAGCGGCCGGGAAGGTGCCGGCCGGGCCGTGCACCCGGGTGACCCAGGCATCGGGGTCGCCCAACTCCGACAGCCGAGGCAGGGTGAGCGGCGAGTTGAAGATCGAGTTGAACCCGTCCATACCGACCCGTTCCACCACACCGTGCACGAACTTGCGTCCCTCGGCGTACTGGCGCATCTTGACGTCCACGCCGAGCAGCCGGCGGATCGCCTTCTCCAGCGGGTTGCCCGCCTCCCGGCGCCGGTTGAACGACGCCCGGATCCGCTCCACGCTCGGGATCACCTGCGGGCCGACGCCGTCCATGACGAACTCGGCGTGCCCCTCCAGCAGGGTCATCAACGCGGTGAGCCGGTCCAGCACGGCCCGCTGCGCCGGGGTCTGCACGATGTCCAGCACGCTGGTGCGGCTCTCCGGGTCCCGGACCGCCTCGGACAGGGTGGCCACCCCGCGCCGCAGCCGCTCGACCATCTGCTCGCTCCCGCTGGACGAGGCGTCGACGAACGCCTGCACCTCGCTGAGGAAGTAGGCCCGCATCCACGGCACGGCGGTGAACTGGGTCCGGTGGGTGACCTCGTGCAGGCACACCCAGAGCCGGAAGTCCCGTGGGTCGGCGCCGAGCTTGCGCTCCACCTCGACGATGTTCGGTGCGACCAGCAGCAGTTGGCCCGGGTCGGCCGAGAAGACCTCGTACTGGCCGAGCACCCGGCCGGAGAGGTACGCCAGCACGGTCCCGGCCTGCACCCCGGTCAGCCGGGACCCGATCGCCTCGGTCAACGCCCCCGGCTGCTTGTCGCCGGAGAGCCGGCTCACCAGCGGAGTGATCACCTCGCGAAGACCGGCGATGTTCGTCGCGGCCCAGTCGCGGCGGTCGACCACCCGAACCGGCGGATGCGCCACCTGCGCCCGCAGCCCCGTGTAGTCGGCCACGTGCCCGGCCGCCTCATCGGTCAGCCGGCGCAGGTCGCCGACCACGTCAGTGGCCTCGGCGTACGACACCCGGGGGCCCGACTTGCTCAGAGCCCCCGCGGTGGCGGCGGCCAGATCCCAGTCCACGAACTGCGCCATGGACCCACCGTACCCGCGCCGCGACACCCCGGCCCGGCCTCGCGCCCTCGATCGACGCCGACGGCGCCTCCGGCCGGGGCCGACAACTCCCGAACGGCGACGGTCAGCGGCAGCCGCATCCGGCCAGCGCGGCGGCGATCCGGTCCAGCGCGGGCTGGGCGGTTTCCTTCCCACCGGGCACCTTGTCGGTGAGCACCGCGAAGGTGAGCAGCCGACCGTCGGCCGTGGTGACCAGGCCCGCGATGGAGTGCACCCCGGTCAGCGTGCCGGTCTTGGCCCGCACCGTGCCCGCCCCGGCTCCGGTGCCGGGGGCGTTGCGGTAGCGGTCGTTTAGGGTCCCGGACCAGCCACCCACCGGCAGGCCACCGAAGACACCGGCCAACTCCGGATGGTCCGGGCTGGCCGCCAGTCGCACCAGGTCGGTCAGCAACGACGGGCTGATCCGGTTGCGTCGGGACAGGCCGCTGCCGTCGGAGAGGGTGATCTCGTCGGCGGGCAGGCCGAGCCCGGCCACCTCCGCGTCCATCGCGGCGGCGCCCCCGTCGAACGAGGCCGGCTGGTTGCGGGCCAACGCGACCTGGCGGGCGAGCGCCTCGGCCACCAGGTTGTCGCTCTCGCTGATCATGATGTCGACCAGACGGATCAGCGGCGGAGACTGCACCACGCCAAGCTCGGTGCCCGGTGCCGGGATGGTGCCACCGGCGGCGGCTGGCACCGGTGCCGTTCCACGCTTCACGGCACTGGCCGGCACGCCGAGCAGCCGGGCGAACGACTTGCCGGCGGCCAGGTCCGGCTCGGCGAACCGCGCGGCGGACCCGTGCTCGACGCCCGGGTCCCTGCGCGCGCCGTCGGTCATCAACGCGGTCACCGCGCCGCCAGACCCGCCGGTGGGGATGTCGTCGTCCCAGCCCGGGCCGTAGACCGGGCCGGAGTAGACCGAGCCGTCGACCGTGACACTGGTCGGGGTGGCTCCGCCGAGTGCGGTGCGCACCTGGGCAGCCAGGTCGTCGAGGCGCGCCGCCCCCGGGTAGTAACCCTTCTTGTCGATCGCGAGAGTGGGGTCGCCGCCACCGACGATCACCACCTCGCCGGCCTGCGCGCCGGCAACCGCCCGGGTGGGAATCCGGTAGCCGGGTTCGCGGGCCGCCAGCACGGTCACCGCGGTCGCCAGCTTGGTCACCGAGGCGGGCACCGTGCCGTCGTCCGCCCCTTTGGCGAACAGCGTCTGGCCGGAGATCACGTCGGCCACCGAGACGTTCACCCGGTCGCCCAGGTCGGCGGCACCGACCAGCGGATCAAGTGCGGCACGAACCCCGTCGGGGGTGGGCACCGGGGCGTTCGGATCCGGGCCGGCCAGCACGTCCGACGGGTCGGGCTCCGGCGTCAGGGCAGCGGCGCTCGGCGCTGACCCGGCGTCGTCGCCCAGCCATCCGGCGACCGGGCCCGGTCGGGTGACGACGACTCCGACCCCGGCGAGCACCAGCAGCAGCACGACGGCCAGCACCACCGGCAGCCGCCGCCGACGGCGCGGTGCGACGGGCGCGGGTGCCGGTGCCGGTGCGGCACCGGCGGGCGCGGGCAGTGCGGAGATCGGCGGACCCAGCGGTGGCACGCCGGTCGGGTCGGGAGTGGTTGGCGCATGGCCGGACGGCGGGCTGACCGGCGCCGGACTGACCGGGACCGCAGCGCTCCCGCGCGGCGGCGGGCTGACCGGGACCGCGGCGTTCTCGCGCGGCGGGCCGCTCACCGGTCGCTCACCGCCGACGACCGGGAAGCGACCGGTGTTCGGGCTGGGCGACACCGTCCCGGCCGGCGGGCGCCAGGGCAGCGGCGGAGGCCGCTCGGGCACCGTCTCCGGCGCCGAGGGCACTGGCTCGGGAGCCCGTGGAAGGTGTGCCTCGGGGACCGGAACCCGCCCCGTGGCACCACCGGAGCCGGATCGTCCGGTACCGTGCGCGGAGCCCCCGTCCGGGCGGTAGTGTGAATCTTCCCTCCCCACGACCCCCTCCTCCCCCAGCGAAAAACGGCTTGGGTGACACTACTTCGGTCCGAAGACTATGCGGCGGCCGGAGTCGGCGGGTGGGCATTCACCCGTCCGGAGGGCCGCCAGTGGTTCCGTTAGCCAGCGTGGGCAGACGAGGGAGCGTGCAGATGGATTTCGACGTGACGGTTGAGATCCCCAAGGGTCACCGGAACAAGTACGAGGTGGACCACAAGACCGGCCGGATCCGGTTGGACCGCACCCTCTTCACCTCCACCCAGTACCCGGCCGACTACGGGTTCATCGAGGGCACGTTGGGCGAGGACGGCGATCCGCTGGACGCGCTGGTGCTGGTCCCGGAGCCGACCTTCCCGGGTTGCCTGATCCGCTGCCGCACCATCGGCATGTTCCGGATGACCGACGAAAAGGGCGGGGACGACAAGGTCCTCTGCGTGCCCTACGAGGACCCGCGCCAGGAGCACCTGCGCGACATCCACCACCTGGGCGAGTTCGACCGGCTGGAGATCCAGCACTTCTTCGAGGTGTACAAGGACCTCGAGCCCGGCAAGTCGGTGGAGGGCGCGACCTGGGTCGGCCGCACCGAGGCCGAGGCCGAGATCCACAACTCCTACCAGCGGGCCAGGGACGCCGAGGCGCGCGGCGAATCCGCCCACTGACGACAGCTGACGCACCGGGCCCGGGGGCCGCTCAACCGAGCAGCCCCCGGGCTCGGTCGTACAGGTCGAGAACCGCGCAGGCGATCGGCACCACGGCGACCACCAGTGCCGTGTCGGTCAGGTCCGCGACTCGCCCGAGGTACGGCGAGACCGGCCGGCGGGCGTACCCGGTGCCACCGGCGACGGCCAGCAGGGCCAGCGCCGCACCTCCCAGGATCAGCGCCAACCGCCCGGCGTCGTCGGCCCGGCCGACCAGCACCGCGCCCAGCACCGCGTAGCCGGCCAGCCCGGCGAGCACCGTCGGCACCCGGTGCCGCAGCGCCACGAACAGCCTCGACCGCAGCAGCAGCACGGCCGAGGTGACCGCCACCAGCACCCGACCGGCCGTTCCGCCGGCAACCCCGAGGACGACCGCCGCCGCCACCGCCAGCAGGGCGTGCCCGATCAACATCCCGGTCAGCATCTCCTCGGTGCGGGTCACCGCGGCGTGGACCCGGCTCCGGTCCGGCAGGTCCCGGACCCGTTCCGGCTCTTCCGCGCCGGTCGAGGTCGGCAGGGTGATGGGCGGCAAAGGAAGCTTGCCCAGCCGGATGGCCAGCAGCGGAATCACGCCGACGGCGAAGACCAGTGCGCTGAGCAGCACCGCCGCCGTACCGGCCGGGGTCAGCAGCAGCCCACCGAGCGCGGCCCCGGCGCCGATCAGGCCGACCGTGACACCGGCCACGAAGACCCGCAGCCGGCTGGCCACCCCGAGCAGGCCGATCAGCGCCACCAGCAGCAGCGCCACCGAGCCGGCCAGCAGCTCGGGAGCGCCCACCCAGCGGGCCGGCCCGAACGGCCCGACCGGGTCGCCGGAGCCGACCGCGAGGGCGCCGGCCGTGAACGCGTACGGCAGCGCGTAGCCGCCGAGCGTCGCCCCGGCGGTGCCGTCGCCGTTGGCGCGGGAGCCCACCGTGCCGGCCACCGTGAGCACCAGCGCCACCACAGCGGCCGCCAGCCAGCCAGCACGGTGCGTCGGGCCGCCTGCGAGCAGGGCGAGCAAACCGACGGAGAGCGGCACCGCGGCACCGGCCAGACCGGCGGCCCGGGTGGCGGTGGGCGACCAGGCCCCGCCCCGGCGGCGGGCACCATCGGCGATCGCCTCGACCACGTCGTCGTACTCCAACTCGGGCCAGTGCGCGCGAGCCGGCACGAGGTGCAGCACCTCACCGTCGCGGACCCCCTGCGGCAGCAGCGCCTGGGCGGTCGCCAGCAGCGCGCCGTCGGTGCGGCGTAGAACCCAACCACCGTGCTGCTCGCCGTCGTCGGCCAGCCCGACACCGGCGTGCCGGAGCACGTCGGGCAGCAGCTCGGTCAGGGGCACCTGCTCCGGCAGGGCGACGTCCACCCGTCGTTGCGGCGCGCTGATGGTGACGCGGGCCAGCCCGGTAGTCATCGACTGGTCTCCATATCGATAGGGATCAGAGGCTGCGCGGACGACAGGACTTTACCTACCATGAGCCAGGCTCGGGTTACCCAGCGCTGTCAGGAGGCCGAGTGTCCACCGTCGTCATCAAGCGTCCGCCGCGTCGACCAGCGCCGGAGATCCCCGCCGGGGAACTGCCGGTCGACGCGCCGCCGGAGATCCCCGTGGTGGCCGGCGGGCGGTGGCAGCAGATGTTCATGCTGCTGCCCATGCTCGGCGGCACGGTGGCGATGGCGATGATGTTCGGCCGAGGCGGCGGCGCCTACTCGTACGTGGTGGGCGGAATGTTCGGGCTCTCCTCGTTGGCGATGCTGGTGACCTCCTGGGGCAGCGCCTCCGGCACCCCGAAGAAGTCCGAGATGATGGCCGCCCGCAGGGAATACCTGCGCCACCTGGCCACGCTGCGGCGCCGGGTCCGACGGACCGCTGGACAGCAGCGTGCCGGCCTCTACTACCGGCACCCGGACCCGGGCGGGCTCTGGTCGACCGTGGACAGCCACCGGGTCTGGGAGCGGCGCCCCGCCGACCCGGACTTCGCCGTGGTGCGGGTCGCCGTCGGGCCACAGACCCTGGCCACTCCGCTCGTCCCGCCGGTCACCCGGCCGCTGGAGGAGCTGGAACCGATGACCGCCGGCGCGCTGCGCCGCTTCCTGGACGCGTACTCCGTGGTGCCCGACCTGCCGGTGGCGCTGTCGTTGCGCAGCTTCGCCCGGGTGCACGTCCGGCCCGCCGGCCGTCCCGGGGGTGGCACCCCGACCACCAGCGGACCACCCACCGGCGACCCGGCGGCGCAGGCGCTGGTCCGGGCCGTGCTGACCCAACTCGCGGTCTTCCACGCCCCCGACGAACTGCTCGTCGCGGTCTGCGCCGGACCGGAACGCCGCACCTGCTGGGAGTGGGTGAAATGGCTCCCGCACGCCCACCATCCCGGCCGCACCGACGCGCTCGGCCCGGTACGGCTGGTCACCAGCTCCGCCGCCGAACTGGAAGGGCTGCTGGCCGACGTGCTGGCCAGCCGGTCCCGGTTCAGCCCGGCCGGTGCGGCCACCGACGGCCCACACGTCGTGGTGGTCCTCGACGGCGGCGACCTCACCGGCGCCAGCGACCTGACCGGTGACGGCGGCATCGACGCGGTCACCGTGCTGGACCTGGACACCCCACCGCCTCGGCTGCTGGACCGGTACGCGCTGCTGCTGGAGTTGCACGGCCGGCGGCTGCACTCGTGGTCGTCCGATGGGCACGCCGAGGTGGGCACCGCCGACCAGCTGGACCTCGTCGACGCCGAGGCGATCGCCCGACGGTTGGCGCCGCTCCGGCTCGCCGGTGCGGCACGCGGACCGGACGCCCCGCTCCAGGCCGACCTGGGCCTTCCCGAGCTACTCGGTCTCGGCGACCCGGAGAGCTTCACGGCCGAGCAGGGCTGGCTGCCCCGCTCGGCACGGGACCGGCTGCGGGTGCCGATCGGGGTGGGCGCGGACGGCGGTGCCATCGAGCTGGACCTCAAGGAGTCCGCCCAGGACGGGATGGGCCCGCACGGCCTGCTCATCGGGGCGACCGGTTCCGGCAAGTCCGAGCTGCTCCGCACGCTGGTGCTGGGGCTGGCCGCCACGCACAGCTCCGAGCAGCTCAACTTCGTGCTGGTCGACTTCAAAGGCGGCGCCACCTTCGCCTCCTTCGACCGGCTGCCGCACACCGCAGCCGTGATCACCAATTTGGCCGACGCGTTGCCCCTGGTCGACCGGATGGTCGACGCGATCAACGGGGAGCTGGTCCGCCGCCAGGAGCTGCTGCGGCGCGCCGGCAACTTCGCCAGCGTGCGCGACTACGAGCGGGCCCGGGCGGCCGGCAGCCCGCTGGCCCCGCTGCCGTCGCTGCTGCTGATCTGCGACGAATTCTCCGAACTACTCTCCGCCAAGCCCGACTTCATCGACCTGTTCGTGCAGATCGGCCGGCTGGGCCGGTCGCTCGGCGTGCACCTGCTGCTCGCCAGCCAGCGCCTGGAGGAGGGCCGGTTGCGCGGGCTCGACACCCACCTGTCGTACCGGATCGGGTTGCGTACCTTCTCCGCGCTGGAGTCCCGCACCGTGCTCGGGGTACCGGACGCGCACGAGTTGCCCCGGTCGCCGGGCCATGGCTACCTGCGCGCCGGCACCGACCCGCTGGCCCGGTTCAAGGCCGCGTACGTCTCCGGTGCCGTCCGCCGCCGGGCCGCGTCGGCGGGGGCGGCAGCCGGCGCGGGTGCTCGGCTGCTCACCTTCACCACCCACACGGTGCCGCTGCCCGAGCCGGCCACCCCGGCCCTGCCGTCGGTGGCCGAGGACGAGAGCAGCCGGGAAACCCTGCTCGACCTGCTGGTGGACCGGCTCGTCGGGCAGGGCCCGCCGGCTCACCAGGTCTGGCTCCCACCGCTCGGTCAACCACCGGCCCTGGACGAGTTGGTCGGCCCGCTGGAGGTGGACCCGAAGCGCGGGCTCACCGTGGGCAACCCGGAGCTGCACGGCGCACTCGGAGTGCCACTGGCCGTCGTGGACAAGCCGTTGGAGCAGCGCCGGGACCTGCTCTGGCTGGCGCTGGACGGCGCGGCCGGGCATGTCGCGGTGGTCGGGGCACCGCAGAGCGGCAAGTCCACCGCGCTCCGCACGCTGATCTGCGCGCTGGCGCTCACCCACACCCCGGCCGAGGTGCAGGTCTACTGCCTCGACTTCGGTGGTGGCGGGCTGGCCGCGTTGCGCGACCTCCCGCACGTGGGCGGGGTGACCGGACGTGCCGACCCGACCGCCGTGCGGCGCACCGTCGGCGAGATGACCACTCTGCTGGCCGATCGGGAACGCCGCTTCGGGGAGTTGGGCGTCGAGTCGATGGCCGCGTACCGGCAGCGCCGCTCCGCGGCGGGGGCGATCAGTCAGCCGGGCGCCGATCCGTTCGGCGACGTGTTCCTGGTGATCGACGGTTGGAGCAGCATCCGAGGCGAGTACGACGACCTGGAGCCACTGGTCACCGACCTGGCCACCCGGGGCCTGTCGTACGGGCTGCACGTGGTCGCCAGCGCGCTGCGCTGGCTGGACTTCCGCCCGGCGATCCGGGACCTGTTCGGCTCCCGGCTGGAGTTGCGCCTCGGCGACCCGGCCGACTCGCTGGTGGCCCGGCGGGCGGCCGCGAACGTGCCGGAGCGCTCCGGCCGAGGGGTGACGGCGGAGGGCCTGCACTTCCTCACCGCGCTGCCCCAGCTCGCTGCCGCCAACGGGGACACCGCCGATCTGGTCAAGCGGGTCGCCGACGGGTGGGCGGGCCCACCGGCGCCCCGGATCCGGCTGCTCCCGCCGGTGCTGCCGTACGCCGACCTGGACCTCGCCGCGACGACCGGACTGCGGTTACCGATCGGGATCGCGGAGGCGGACCTGCGGCCGGTGCTGCTCGACTTCGCCGCCGAGCCACACTTCGTCGTCTTCGGGGACTCGGAGTGCGGCAAATCGTCGTTCCTGCGCGCGCTGGCGACGTCGATCATCACCCGGTTCACTCCCGAGCAGGCCCGGGTGATCCTGGTCGACTACCGGCGCAGCCTGCTCGGTGTCATCGAGACACCGCACCTGATCGGGTACGGCACCGCGGCGGCGCACACCGCCGACCTGGTCGAGTCGGCCGCCGGCTACCTGGAGCGGCGGGCCCCGGGGCCGGAGGTCACCCCGCAGCAGTTGCGGGATCGGTCCTGGTGGTCCGGGCCGGAGCTGTTCGTGCTGGTGGACGACTACGACCTGGTGGCGGCTGGGCCGGCGAACCCGTTGCGGGCGCTGGAGGAGCACCTGCCGCACGCCCGGGACGTCGGGCTGCACCTGGTGCTGGCCCGCCGATCCGGTGGCGCGGGTCGCGCCCAGTACGAGCCGATCGTGCAGCGGCTGCGGGAGCTGTCCACCGCGGGGCTGGTGATGGCGGGCAGCCCGGATGAGGGCGCACTCGTCGGGCCGGTGAGGCCTGGACCGCTGCCGCCGGGGCGTGGCCGACTGGTCACCCGACGAGAGGGCGTACGCCTCGTTCAGCTCGCACAATTGCCGCCGCCGTGACCTGACTCGCCGGTTCTTCCCGTGACGGGTGGGGAAACCGGTAATCTCCGAGCGTCATGGTTCCGTCGGGATGAATGGCTGGGGATGTGACTGGGGTGCGGCACAGCGGTCCGTCGGCGGCCCAACGGGCGACCGTTCGGGCGCTGCTCGGTGTGGCCGCGGCGTTCGCCGTCGTGGCCCCGACCGCGGCAGCCGTGCCCGTCGCCACGCCCACCAACGGGGGACAGCTCGGCGGCGCGCCGATGACGTTCGCCCCCGGCGACACCGTCGCTCGCACCGACCAGGTCCGCGACGAGCAGTGGCAGCTCGACGAGTTGCAGGCCGAAACGGCGTGGCGGACCTCGACCGGTCGGGGCGTGACCGTCGCGGTGATCGACTCCGGAGTGGACGGCACCCATCCCGATCTGGTCGGCCAGGTGCTGCGCGGCGTGGACCTGGTTGGTCCCGGTGGTGGTGCGGGCCCGGATCCGGTGGGGCACGGCACGACGGTCGCCGGCCTGATCGCCGGGCGCAACGACGACAAGCGGGGCGCGGTCGGCCTCGCGCCGGACGCCCGGATCCTGCCGGTCCGGGTGCTCGACGACCAGAACCGCTACGACGACGCGTTGATCGTCGCCCAGGGGGTTCGCTGGGCGGTCGACCATGGTGCCCGTGTGATCAACCTGTCGTTGGGCGGCAGCGGCGACAGCCCGGCCCTGGCCGCGGCCCTGGACTACGCGTTCGTCCGGGACGTGGTCGTGATCGCCTGCACCGGCAACCTGGCCACCTCCAGCGACACCAAGGTCTGGTATCCGGCTCGTGAGCCGGGTGTGATCGCGGTCGCCGGCCTCGAGCGCAGCAGCGACAACCTGTGGTCCGGGTCGATCACCGGCCGGGCGACGGTGCTGACCGCTCCCGCGAGCGGGCTGGTCGGCCCGAAGCCCCCCAGTGGGTACTGGCGGGTGCAGGGCACCAGCTTCGCCGCACCACTGGTGACGGCCACCGCCGCGCTGGTCCGGTCCCGCTATCCGCAGATGCCCGCGGGTGAGGTCGTCAACCGCTTGCTGGCCACCGCCCGGGACCTCGGCCCGACCGGGCGGGACGACCGCTTCGGGTACGGCGTGGTCGACCCGGTGGCCGCACTGACCGCCCAGGTGCCACCGGTGACCGCCAACCCGCTGGACGATCAGAAGTCGCCGGGTGTGACTGGTTTCGGCCCGGCTCCCGGCTCGGCCGACGACGACCCGGTCGCCGGTGCCGGCAGTGATCCGCTCGGTCTCACCGCACCCCGCCAGCAGACCAGGTGGACGGCCCGGGCGGCGGGCGGCCAGGACACATCGGCACCGGAGCAACTGTGGACCGGGGTCGTGCTCCTCGTCGCCCTGGTCGGCGGCGCCGCTCTGCTGGTGCGCCGGCTCCGTCGACGGGTCCGTTGATCGCGGCCCACCAGCAGGCCTGACCGGTCGCCCGGTCGGGTAGAACCGACCCATGAGTACGCATCGGCCGCCCACCCTCGCTCCCATCGGCCAGCCGTCCTGGCGGCACCGCCGACTCGACCCGGACAATTCGCTGGGTCTGCGGCTGACCCTGGCCGCGACGGCGGCGTTCCTGGTGCTGGTGCCTTTCGCGCTGCTCGCGCTGCTGGTGCTCGGCGCCTGGGCACCGCTGCACCGGCTGGACACGGCGGTCACCGACGCGCTGCACGGCTACGCGCTCGACCACCCAGCCTGGGTCACACTGATGCGGATCTGGACCGAGGTGTTCGCGCCGATGCCGCTGCGCGTAGTCGTCCTGCTCCTGGTGATCTGGCTGCTGCGCCGGGGAGCCCGCCGGCTGGCCCTCTGGGCGACCACCACCATGGTGGTCGGCGGGTTGTTCGGTCCACTGCTCAAGCTGCTCGTTGGCCGGGACCGGCCGGAGTTGCTGGAACCGGTGGCACGGGCCGCCGGCTACTCGTTCCCCTCCGGGCACGCGCTGAACGCCACCCTGGCCGCCGGGGTGCTGCTGCTGGTGCTCCTGCCGTACGCCGAGCGGGGGGCCGCGCGGGCCGCGCTCTGGGTCGCCGCGGTGCTGTTAACCGTGGTGACCGGGCTGAGCAGGGTGGCGCTCGGCGTGCACTTCGTCAGCGACGTGCTGGGCGGCTGCCTGCTCGGTGTGGCGGTGGTCGCGGCGACCACCGCGGCGTTCACCAGTTGGCGGGCGCACACCGGACTCCGGCCGGTTCGGCCGGCCCGTGACGGTGTCGCTCCAGAGGTCGAGCGCCATCCCGGAGAGGCCTGAGTGTGACGGAGAGGTCGGCCGGGTACTGGCCGACGCATGTCCGACACCGTGGTCCAGATCATCCGGCGGGTGCTGCTGCCAGTGTCTCTCCTACTCGGCGTCATGGTGCTGCTCGGGGTGCTGGTCACCCGGGTGTTTGCCCGGACCTGGCCGTTCACCGTGGAGGACGCGGTGAACCGGGAGTTCGCCGCCGACCGCACCGGCGGCTGGAACGACGTTTCGCTGGTGTTCAGCACGCTGGCCAGCACCCAGATGATCGTCGTGGTCACCGTGCTGGTGGCGTTGGCGCTGCGCCTCTGGCTGAAGCGCTGGCGGGAGCCGCTGTTCCTGTGCGCGGCGGTGACCGCCCAGGCGCTGGTGTTCCTGCTGACCACGCTGGCGATCGACCGACGACGGCCGGCGGTGGAGCACATGGACGTCTCACCGCCCACGTCGAGCTTCCCGTCCGGGCACACCTCGGCGGCGGTGGCACTCTACGTCGGTATTGCGGTGCTGATGGCGCTGCGGGTGCGGAGCACCGGGGCGAAGGTCGCCTGGTGGACGCTGTTGCTGACGGTGCCGCTGGGGGTAGCGCTGACCCGGATGTATCGGGGAATGCACCACCCGAGCGACGTGCTGGCGTCCTTCCTCAACGGCGGCACCTGTGTCGCCATCATGGCCCGCGCGGTGTTGGACCGAGGGCTGCGGTGGGGGCGGGCCAAGCTGCCGACGGTGGGGCGACCGACCGCGGCGGCCCGGAGCTGACCCTGCCCGGCGCTCAGGTGCACTCGCCGGTGGCGACCTGCCGGTTGCGTTCGGCGCCGGCCAACGCCACCGGGCGGGCCTCGGCCGCGGTCACCGCGAAGCCGGTGTTCGGGTCATCGGCCGCCGCCGCGAAGATCACCCCGAGCACCAGGCCGTTGGCGGAGAGCAGCGGACCGCCGGAGTTGCCGCTGCGGACCAGCGCACGGATCGTGTAGACCTCCCGGGTGACGTCGCCGGAGGAGTAGATGTCCGGCCCTTTGATCCGGTCGACGTCGCGGATCCGCGCCGACTGCGCGTTGTAGGGGCCGTCGAGCGGAAAGCCGAGCACGATGGCGTCGGAGCCACTGCCCGCGTTGCCGGCGGCGAACCGCAGGGACGGACCGGGCAGCCCGGGCACGAGCAGCACGGCCAGGTCCCGGTCCGGGTCGTAGACCACCACCTTGCCGTCGTACCGCTCGCCGCCCAGCTCCACAGCCACCGAGCGGGTGCCGGCGACGACGTGTGCGTTGGTCATCACCCGGTCGTCGGCGTACACGAAGCCGGATCCCTCGATGCGGCGTGAGCAGCTGGGCGCGGAGCCGAGCACCTTGACGACCGACCGTTGACCGCTGACCACCACCGGCGAACCGGCCAGCGCCGGGTCGGGCGGGTCGACCTGCCGGGCCCGCGTGGGCGCGAGGTCACCGAAGACGTCCGGGAACCCGTCGGTGTCGACGGTGTCCTCCAGCGCGGTGGACAACTGGTGGGCCTGCTCCGGCAGGACCCGGTTGACCACCGTGATCAACGCGCTGTTGCGCACCGAGGCGGCGAGCCAGGGCACCGAGGACGAGCCGAGCGGCACGGCGACCAGCCAGGCGAGCAGGAGCACCGCGAACAGCGAGACGAATGCCCCGCCGACGTCGTCGATCCGTTTGCCCACGTCGCTGGTGATCGTCTTGCGCAGGTGCGAGCCGAGCCAGCCAGCGAGCGCCTGCCCCACCACCGCCAGCCCGAAGATCGCCACGAGCGAGATCAGCACGCGGGTGCCGGCGTCCACGAACTGCCGGGCGAACAGCGGCCCGAGCTGGAGGCCCAGCAGCAGACCCAGGAAGAAGCCGGACAGCGACGTGATGCCGATGACGAAGCCTTGACGGTATCCGCTGATCGCGAACACGAGCATGAGCAGCAGCAGGACGAGATCCACGACGGACACGGGTCAAGCGTACGGGCAGTGCGCCCGCCAGATGACCATCGCTTGCGGAAGGTGACCGTGCGGTCAGCGCAGGGCGGTCTCGTCGGCGTCGTCGGTGCCGGCCGACGGCGCCGGGGTCGCCCCGGTCGGCGGCAGCTCCACCACCCGGCCGTGCGACCACGGGCGGGCCCAGCCGCCCATCTCGAGCAGGGTGGCCAGCACCCCGGCGGTGAAGCCCCAGACGAGCATCCCGCGCGCCGAGAACGCCGGCCCGATCCAGCCACTCGGGTGGCGGACCCGCAGCCGGTTGGCCGGGTCGACCAGCTCGCTGACCGGCAGACGGGCGACGTGCGCCACCTCGGCCGGCTCCCGGGAGTGCACCGGGTGCGGATCGTGCCACCAGGCCAGCACAGGTGTGACCACGAAGTCGCTGACCGGGATCCACAGTTTCGGCAGCTCGGCCAGCACGGTCACGCTGGTCGGGTCGAGGCCGACCTCCTCGTTCGCCTCGCGCAGGGCGGTGGCGCGGACGTCGGCGTCCTCCGGGTCGGCCGCGCCGCCGGGGAAGGCCGGCTGGCCGGCGTGGTTGCGCAGGGTGGCGGCCCGTTGCAGGACGAGCACGTCGGGGCCGGCGCCGGGCTGCTCACCGAGCAGCACCAGCACCGCGCTCTCCCGGCCACCCTCGGCCGGGGTGGTCAGCCGGGTGAAGTCCTCGGCGCGGGCGGTGCCCAGCCGGGTCAGCAACGGCTCGATCCACTCGGGTGGTCGGCGGGTCACGCCGGCACCGCCAGGCCGAGGTGCTGGCGGACCAGCTCGGCGAGCCGGGTGTCGTCGAGCGCACCGGTGGCATCGATGTGCCGGACCCGACCGTCGGGGCCGACGAAGAGGGTCAGTGGGATGGCGTTGCGCTTCAGGTCGCGCTGTAGCGCCTCACCCTGGTCCACCAGGACCGGGAACCGGACGCCGAAGTCCTCACCGATGGACTGGGCGCCGCTGCGGCTGTCCCGGCTGTTGACCCCGACCACCTGGAGCTGACCGGCGGCCCGCTCGCTGAGGCGTTGGAAGGCGGGCAGCTCCTTGCGGCACGGCGGGCACCAGGAGGCCCATACGTTGATCACAGCCGGCCCGGCCACGCCCCGTAGCGCGACGGGGGCGCCGCCGTTGAAGCAGGCCAGGGTCAGCTCCGGAAGGAGCTCTCCACCCGTGGCTGCCGCGGTGCCGGCCGGCTCGGCCGTGGGTGCCGTGCTCAGGCCGGTGCAGTCCTTGAATGGCGACGGACGCTCGGCGGCGGCCGGGCGGGGCGCGGGGTCGTCGGTCGCGCCGCTGGTGCAACCGGCGGCGGCCAGCAGCAGCGGCAGGACCAGGAGGGCAAGGCGCCTGTTCACGGCACCTCCGCGGCGACCGCCTGCGCGGGCACCAACTCCGGGTCGACCCCGGCAGCCACTGCGAGGTCTCGCGCCCGGGGGCCCTTGAGCAGCTTGGCGGCGGCGGCCGGCTCGGTCGGCCCGGTGCCGTACGAGGGGCAGAGCTTCGCGAGGGTGCACGCACCGCAGGCCGGCTTGCGGGCGTGGCAGACCCGCCGCCCGTGGAAGATGATCCGGTGCGACAGCATGGTCCAGTCGCGCTTGTCGTACAGCGCGCCGATCGCGTGCTCGATCTTGACCGGGTCGGTCTCGGTGGTGAGCTGCCACCGGTGGACCAGCCGTTGGAAATGCGTGTCGACCGTGATGCCCGGGACGTCGAAGGCGTTGCCGAGGATCACGTTGGCGGTCTTGCGGCCGATACCGGGCAGCGTCACCAGGTCGACGAGCCGGCCGGGGACCTCGCCGTCGTACCGATCGAGGAGGGCCTGGCCGAGCTTGAGCAGCGAGTCGGTCTTGTTGCGGTAGAAGCCGGTGGGCCGGATCAGCTCCTCCATCTCGCCCCGGTCGGCCCCCGCGTAGGCGGCGGCGCTCGGATAGCGGGCGAAGAGCTTGGGAGTGACCTCGTTGACCTTCTTGTCCGTGCACTGCGCGGAAAGGATGGTGGCGACGGCCAGCTCCAATGCATTGGAGTGGTCCAGCTCACAATGCGCGTCGGGGTGTGTCTCGGCCAGCACCCGGCCGATCTTGCGGGCACGACGTTTGCGCCCGAGGTCGGTCTCGCTGGCACCGGGAGGACTACTGGTCACGCCGGTCAGCCTACGTCGCTCCCCGGACGTTCCTCCTCGGGTCAACCGGTGGTCGGCGGGGAGATCTTGCCCTGCCCGTCGAACCGCGCGCCTTCCTTCGGGAAGTCGCTGCGGCTCAACTCGGTGACCAGACCCAGGCCCCGGTCGTCCGGGTCCATCGTCGGCTTGCCGGCGGAGTTCATGTACGTCGAGGTGAACGAGCCACCGCCCCAGCTGCCGTCCGGCTTGAGCGACACCTTCAGCACGCCGCCCCAGCCGAGCCGGCCGGTGTTGCTCAGCGAGTTGCCGCCGCCAGCGAAGTTGCCCAGGCTGTAGGCGATCAGCCGGCCCTTGTAGAACTCCATGCCGCGCAGCACGTGCGGCCCGTGCCCGACGATCAGGTCCGCACCGGCGTCGATCATCGCGCGCGAGAACTTCACCGGGTCACCCCGGTTCTCGCCGAGGAACATCTCGGTGCCGGGTTTCACCCGGGTCTTGTCCGCTCCCTCGCCGCCCATGTGCACCTGCACCACGACCAGATCGGCCATGGTGGCGGCCTTGGCGACCACCGTCTTCGCCTTGTCGATGTCGACCAGGCTGTTGGACCAGACGTACGACGAGAAGCCGGCCACGGCGACCTTGACGCCCTTGACGTCGACCACGGTGATCTCGTCCGGCGCCCCGGTGTGCTCCAGGTCGTACTTCTCCAGCGCCTTCTGGGTGTTCTCGTAGCCCTTCGGGCCGTAGTCGTAGCCGTGGTTGTTGGCCTGGTTGAGCACGTCGAAGCCGGCGTCGCGCAGGTGTGCGGCGTACTCCGGCGGGGCCCGGAACTGGAAGCAGCGGGTGGAGTTGGCCCCGCACTTGCCGGTGCCGGTGTCCACCGTCAGCGGCTCCTCCAGGTTGCCCATGACCAGGTCGGCCTTGAGCGCCTCGGTGACCGAGGCGAAGAAGCCCTTACCCCCGCCAGCGGGTAGCCGGCTCGGCGCGTTACCCATGATGATGTCGCCGGTGGCGGAGAGCGAGATCGCGCCGCCACCGCCGGAGGCCGCGGCCCGGTGGCCTTCGGGCCGCCCGTGGAAACCGGCGCGCCGGTGCCACCGCCGCCGGCGCCGGGCTGCCAGACGGGTGCCTCACCACCGGGGTCGGCACAGCCGGCGACGAGCAGGGTGGCCAGCAGCGCGGCGAGGCCGAGGGCGACGCGGCGGCGCGGGCGGGACGCGGGAGGGGCGGGAGCATACATCGGTCGCGACCCTACCGGGCCGAAAACGCGCCGACGACAGCCGATCGGGTGGAAGTTAGCCGGTGAGCTGCTCGGACCAGGGCACGACCGCCCGTGCGCCCCCGGCGAGCACCGCGGCGTGCACCGCTCGGGCGAGCGGAGCGCCCCAGGTGGAGCGCGGCCCGGCGTACGCGGCCTCCGGCCCGGCGACCGGGCAGAGCACGGTGACCGCGTCGGTCGGGGTGCCGGTCCCCGGCAACCCCAGCTCGGTGATCGCCTGGGTCTTCGCCTCGGTCGCGGTGGCCACCGCGTTGACCAGTGCCGAGTCGGCGAGCCGGGCCGGCACGTACACCACGATGTTGACCGTGCCGACGCGCTGGGCGAGCCCGGCCGGAGCTGGCGCGGCCGCGAGCACCGGTGTGCCGAGCCCGACCGTCGCCCAGGCCCGCACCCCGGTGTCGGTCCGCGCCACCACCTCTTTCACCGCGACGCCGGTCAGCAGACCAACCCCCGGCCCGTCGAGGGCCAGGTCGGCGGCGAGCTCCGCCAGGTGCGTGGCGGGGTCGTTCCGGTCGTACGACATGGGCACGGTCGCGTTCAGCACCCACTGCCGGACCCCGATGCCGCCGCCCAGTGGGCCGCTGCTGACTGCCCGCAGAGGCACGTCCGCGCGCCAGACGAGCAGCGGAATGTCCCGGCCATTCTCGGCCCGGCTGGTCAGAATCGGCTCGCTCAGCACGTCGGGCAGGTTACGCCCACCGATCACGATTCCAGGGGCGACCTCTGATTCATGCTCACGTGCGCCTAGACTTGGCGGCGCGCGAGGGGATCAGCGGACGGCGGACCCGGCCGACGGACGGCACGCGTAAGCGGAGGTGCGCGATGGACGAGGTACTGGCCCGCAGCGGGATCTTCCAGGGTGTTGACCCGGAAGCTGCCGAGGCGCTCGCCAAGGAGATGGAGACGATCGAGGTCCGCAAGGGCGAGATCGTCTTCAATGAGGGCGAGCCCGGTGACAGCCTCTATATCCTGCTGTCCGGGAAGATCAAGGTTGGTCGCCGCGCAGCGGACGGCCGACAGAACCTGATCGCGGTGATGGGGCCGTCGGACATGGTCGGTGAGCTGTCGCTCTTTGACCCTGGTCCGCGTACGGCGACCGCCACCGCGGTGACCGACACCCGGCTGGTGCGACTGCGCAAGCAGGCGCTGCGGCCGTGGCTGAACAACCGCCCGGAGATCGCCGAGCAGTTGCTCCGGGTGCTCGCCCGACGGCTGCGCCGGACCAACGACTCGCTCGCCGACCTGATCTTCACGGACGTGCCGGGCCGGGTCGCCAAGAACCTGCTCCAGATGGCTGGCCGGTTCGGCACCCGCGACGGCGGCGTCCTGCGGGTGACCCACGACCTCACCCAGGAGGAGATCGCGCAGCTCGTTGGCGCCTCCCGGGAGACGGTCAACAAGGCGCTGGCCGACTTCGCCTCGCGCGGTTGGCTACGGCTGGACGGCAAGAGCATCATCATCCTGGACCCGGAGCGCCTGGCCCGCCGCGCCCGCGTCTGAGCAGCACGTCACGTCCCCGCCTCCGTCACCGACGGTAGGCGGGGACGTTTGCTATCTGCCCGGCGCAGAATCGCTGGCCTCAGGGCGATGCCAGCGGTGAGGGTGGGGCCATGGTGAATCGTGTTGCTGTGCTCTCCGACATCCATGGCGTCC